>JASHPI010000204.1 GCA_030038215.1 Vulcanimicrobiota bacterium
ACCATCGTCACCAAGGACGGCAAGCTCGCGATGGTCACGGGAAGCCCAGGCGGCTCGCGCATCATCACTATCGTGCTCGAAACGATGCTCGGCTCTTTGGTCTACGGCATGAACGCGCAGCAAACGGTGGATGCGCCGCGCACGCACATGCAGTGGTTGCCCGATCGGCTGGAGTACGAACCCGGAGCGTTGAGCGAACGGACCGCAGGCGCGCTGAGAGCGATGGGATACTCGCTGCGCGAAATCCCTCAATGGGGATCCGCGCAAGTGGTGACCGTCGATCCCCGTACGGGTTGGCGCTATGGCGGGAGCGACCGCCGCCGCCCGAGTGGCGCGGCCATCGGCTACTAAGGACTTTCCCACTAGGTTCCGGCCGGTCTCGGCTTGTATAGTGCTCGTATGCAGACGCTGAGTGCTGCGCGCGTGAACGAGTTGCGGCTCAAGGCCAACGACGTGCGTCAGGGCATTATTCGCTCGCTGGTGGCCGCGGGCTCCGGCCATTCCGCGGGTCCGCTCGACATGGCCGACGTCTTCACGGCGCTCTACGGTTACCTGCTGCGCCACGATCCAGCCAACCCCGAATGGACCGAGCGCGACCGACTGCTGCTCTCGTGCGGACACATCGCGCCGGTGCGGTATTCGGCGATGGCTAACTTCGGTTACTTCCCCGTTGAAGAGCTGCTGACGCTGCGCAAGTTCGGCTCGCGCCTGCAAGGGCACCCCGAGCGCGTGCGTCTTCCGGCGGTGGAGACGACGTCGGGCCCGCTCGGAGAAGGTCTCGCACAGGGCGTCGGCATGGCCCTGGGCGCGAAGATGGATCACAAGGATTTTCACGTTTGGGTCGTTACGTCCGATGCCGAGCACCAATGCGGCTTACACTGGGAAGCCGTGATGACCGGTGCAAAGTTCGCGCTCGGTAATCTCACCGCCATCATCGACCGCAACTTCATTCAGATCGACGGCAGCACCGAAGAGGTCATGCCGCTGGAACCGCTAGCCGACAAATACCGCGCCTTTAACTGGGAAGTCCTGGAGTGCGATGGAAACGACATGGCGGCGTTCATCGAGACCGCCGAACGCGCGCTCGAGGTAAAGAACAAGCCGCAGGTAATCGTTGCAAAAACCCTGGCGGGCAAGGGTGTTTCATTCATGGAGGGCGACTACACGTGGCACGGGAAGCCGCCCAACGCGCAGCAAGCCGACGAGGCGCTGCACGAGCTGCAGGCCGAACGTGAGAGGATCCTCGCCGGTGCGTAGCGTGGAGGGACGTCCCGATGCCGCCGCCGAGGCGATGCATTTAGTCGATTATCGCGCCGGCGACCTCAAACAGGTGCCGACGCGCAACGGCATGGGCGAGGGACTGATCGAAGCCGGATCGCGCGATCGCAACGTCCTCGGAATTTGCGCCGACCTTTCGGAATCGACGCGTTTCGAAGGCTTCAAGAAAGCCCATCCGGATCAGTACATCGAGATCGGCGTCTCCGAGCAGATGCTGGTCGCGATGGCCGGCGGCCTCGCGGCGGTGGGTAAGATCCCGTGGATTGCGAGTTACGCGATGTTCAATCCCGGCCGCTCGTGGGAGCAAGTGCGTACCATCATGGCGCTCAACGAGACGAACGTGAAGATTGCGGGTGCGCATGCGGGCGTTTCCGTCGGACCCGACGGCGCAACGCACCAAGCGATCGAAGACATCGCGATCATGCGCGTGATCCCGCATATGATGGTCGTCGTACCGTGCGACGCCGTTCAAACAAAGAAAGCGGTCCTGGCGCTCTCGCAAGCATGGGGTCCGACCTATCTGCGTTTCGGGCGCGATAAGTCGCCCGTCTTCACCACCGAGCAAACGCCCTTCACGATCGGGAAAGCGCAAACGTTCCGCGAAGGCGGCGACGTGGCGATCGTCGCCTGCGGCATCTTAGTCTACAACGGCTTGATCGCGGCCGATCAGTTGGCGCGCGAGGACGGTATCGAAGCGCGGGTCGTAAACAATCACACCATCAAGCCGATGGACGAAGATGCGATCGTGGATGCCGCGCGCGCTTGCGGCGCAATCGTTACGGTCGAGGAGCACCAAAAGCAGGGGGGCATGGGCTCGCGGGTGGCGGAGATCCTCGCGGCGACGCACCCGGCGCCGATCGAGTTTGTCGGTGTCGACGACCGGTTCGGACAATCCGGCGACCCCGCCGAGCTGATCGAGTACTACGGCATGGGCGTGGACGCGATCAAAGCCGCGACGCGCCGTGCCTACGCGCGCAAGCGCGCAACCGGCTAGCGTCTAACGACGCAGACCCAGGTCGGCAATCAGCGCGCGGTAGCGCTCCAGATTCTTCGACTGCAGATAGTTGAGCAAACGACGGCGCTGACCGACTTGAAGCAGCAGCCCTCGACGGCTGTGATGATCCTTTTTGTGGGTTTTCAGATGCTCGGTGAGCTGATTGATCGAGGAGCTGAGAATTGCGATCTGCACCTCGGCAGAACCGGTGTCGTTCGACCCGCGGCCGAATTTGGCGGCGATATCCGCCTTCTGTTCCTTTGTGAGCGGCACGAATGGACTCCTTAGCAGGATGGTCTCGCTTGGGTACAGACTCCGCGCGTCCGTCCCGGCGACCGGCCCAGAATATCAGACCCGGCGCTTTGAAGCAAGAGCGCTCGCGCCGTCAGAGGGGCAGGAGCTTCCGATTGGAAGCAAGGCGCAGATGGATTTGAACATTCGTGGGCGGGTCGCGCTGGTGGCCGGCGCGAGCGCCGGCCTGGGCGAGGCGGTAGCGCTAGCGCTCGCGCGCGAAGGCGTGCGTCTGGCAGTGGCGGCGCGCCGCATCGATCGACTCGAAGCGGTCGCGGCGCGTGCCAAACAGCTCGGTGCCGCCGACGCGCGCGGGTTTTCGCTCGACCTGACCGATCCGGCCTCGATCGCCGCGATGCTGGACGGAGTGCGCAGCGCATTCGGCGACGTCGATATCGTCGTTCTCAACGGCGGCGGGCCCAAACCGGGCCGGTTCACCGACCTGACGATCGACGATTGGGACGGTGCGTACCGGTTGCTTCTGCGCAGCATGCTCGTACTGCTCGATGCGCTCGTTCCCGCTATGCGCGCAAACGGCTGGGGACGGATCGTCGCGCTCACGTCGACCTCGGTGAAGCAGCCGATGGAAACGCTTGCGCTCTCAAACGTATTTCGCACGGCGCTGGTATCGGCGCTGCGCACCCTTGCCGACCAGGTCGCGCGCGACGGCGTGACGGTGAACTCGATCGCCACCGGCCGCGTCGATACGGATCGGCTTCGGTCGCTCTATGGTGACGACCAAGCGAAGATGCGCGAAGCCGGCGCCGGCGTGCCGATCGGACGCGTTGCGCAGCCGGAGGAATTTGCGCCGCTGGTCGCATTCTTGTGCGGCCAAGCTGCGAGCTACGTCACGGGCCAAACGATCTCGATCGACGGCGGCTTGACTCGCGGCCTGTTTGGATAGAGATCCGGAGGTGCGCCGGGGGGCGGCGCGAATCACGGGGCCGATATGCAAGGGGTAGAAGGAAAGCGCATCGCCGCGCTGGTTGGCGA
>JASHPI010000205.1 GCA_030038215.1 Vulcanimicrobiota bacterium
AGCCGTACGTCGCAGACCGCGACGATCTCGGCGCCCGCCATGGAGGCGAAAGCGGCTTCGTAGGCGCGGGCAATCGCGCCCGCCCCGATGACGGCAAAGCGGAGATTCTTCATTACGCGCTCCTCCATGAGATCGAGCCAACCGCCCACCTCAGCGAATCGGCGATGTAGTCTACGTCGTCTTCGCTGTAACGATCATTCCAAGGTACCACGAGGACGCGTTCCAGGGCGCTGACGGTGCCGGGATAGCGCGCGAGCCGATAATCGACCGCGTCCGCACGCGCCAGATTGAACGGATAGCCGCTCGACCCGAAGGTTCTTTGCTGCTGGAAGATTTCGCACATGAAGGCCGGCTTCTGAATGTAGCGCGGCGCGCTCACGATTCCGCGTTCTTTGAGGAGCTTGGCGATCTCGACGACCGCATCGGCGTGCATGGACTCCGCCGTCCGAATGCAGTACTTCCAGTAGCTGTGCTGCGCTCCGCGGGCGACAACCGGTGTGACGATCTCAGTCAAGTCTCGCAACTTCTGCGTAAGAGCGTCCGCGAGCATCCGTCGGCGCGCCACGATCGCCGGCAACTTGTCGAGCTGCGCGCACGCGACGCTGCCGCAGAGCTCGGACAGCCGGTAGTTCAGCGCCAGGAAGTAGTGATCGGGCCGCGCGTCGCCGTAACCCCAGGCTTTGTTGATAAGAAGGAAGAGCCTGCGCGCAAGCTCCTGGTCGTTGGTTACGAGCAAGCCGCCCTCGCCGGTCGTGATGTGTTTGCCCTGCTGAAGGCTGAAGCATCCGATCCTTCCGATCGTACCAACGAACTTTCGATTGTAGACCGCGAGAAATGCTTGAGCGCAATCTTCGATAACCGGGATGCCGGTCCGCGCACCGAGCGCTACGATCTCGTCGATTTCGCATGGATTTCCGAATAAGTGCGTCGCGACGATGGCTTTGGTTCTTTCGGTGATGCGCTCGGCAACGGTTGCCGCGGTCACGTTGCACGTGGCGGGATCGACGTCCGCGAAGACCGGAATCGCGCCCTGATAGAGGATCGGAGCGAGCGCGCCCATGTCGGTGATCGGCGTCGTAATGATCTCGTCTCCGGGGTCCGGATCGAGAGCCGCGATCGCGCAGTGGATCGCGGCCGTTCCGGAGCTGCACGCGAACGCGTAGCGCGCGCCGAGCATGGCGGCGAAGCGGGACTCCAGCTGCGAGACGAAGGTGCCTTTGGTGCTGGTGAGGACGCCGCTGCGCAGTGCCGCCGAGACCGCTGCGATTTCTGCTTCGCCGAGCGTTCGGCCCGAAGCATCCTGATCGGATGGCAACGTCCTGGCAGGTGTGAGTGGAAGCGTGGTGGCCACTAATCTTTACTCCATTGGGGCGACGGGGGAAGTCGTTGAAAGAGTTTGCGTCCGAAGAACGCGGCTAACTGCCCGGTGAATAACGCCAGGCTGGTATACTGAATGACGATCGTGGCGGTCGTTCCAACTGCCAAGGACGTCGGGCTTACGCGCATCAAAAGCAGAATTGCGACGACGAGCGGAAGCAGCCCCGGGAAGAGACCGGGAACCGCAAACCACAGTGAAGGACGATAACGGAAGGCTAAGGCCAGCGTTGCCGAGATCCGCGACGCGATGCGAGCCGGGCGCATGCAGCGCCGCGTGCGCCGGCGTTCGTCGCTCCAGCGCAACGTTGCCGGAATTTCTATTACCCGCATCTTCTTGCGCAGCGCGCAAAGCAGTAGCTCCGCGCTCGACTCCATTCCATCGCTGCGGAACTCGAGCTGCGGCAGCACGGAAGCTCTGTAGGCCCGAACCATGCAGGTTAGCGTGGCGTATCGTCCGGCGGTCGCCAGCGACAGCACGCGATTTGCCTCGCGACTGAGCACGCGCCGCATCGGCGGAACGTTGTCCACGCTTCCGCCGCGCATGTACGGAGATGCCAGCGCGATATCGGCGCCTCCGCGCTCGAGTGCCTCGACCAACTCCATGGCCGTCGCCGGCGTGTAGCTCAAATCGGCATCGAGCACGACGACGAGATCGGCATCGACGCAGGCAAAGGCAGTACGAAGGGCCGCGCCGAGACCGCGATTCTGCTCGTGGCGCAAGATGCGCACGTCGTTTCGCCACCGCGCGAAGGCGCGTGCGGCCTCTAGCGTCTCGTCCTTGCTGCCGTCATCGACGATCACGTATTGGAAGTCGTAGCCGCAGCCACGGTAAATCGCGAAATAGTCCGCGATGCAAGCCAGTGAGGCGGCAAAGCCGCCGCCCTCGTTATAGGCCGGGATTACGGCGGCCACGCTGGTCATGCCGGACCCGCCGTCAGAGCGCCGCTCATTTTTGCAAAATAGTCGTCGTAGTCGTTGGGGGTTACGCTTTCCTTATTGACGACGACGCCCAGCACGTTATCGACGCCGATCAGGCCGAGCTGAGCGATCGCCTTGCGCGCTCCGGTCTCTTCAGTTTCGTTCGCGGTAACGACGAGCAGCGAGCCGTCCACTTGCGCGGCCACGATAAAACCGTCTGAGACGGCGCTCAGCGCGGGCGCGTCAACGATGACCATGCCGTAGCGCTCCCGCGCTCTCCCGAGCACGCGCTCGAAGCCGGATTGAAGCAGCAGGATGGGGTTTGAGCCATCGGAGCGACTCGTCAGAACGTCCAAGCCGGGAGCGAGGTGCACGACGGCTTGGTCGAGCGTGACGGCTTCGGCGAGCACGTCGCCGAGGCCGACGTCGTTGGGGCAGTTCGCCTTCTCGTGCAAGGTCGGGTGCCGCAAATCTCCGTCGATCAGCAGAACCCCGGGCTGCAGCGACGCCAGACTCTTGGCCAAGTGATAAGCGACGGTAGATTTGCCTTCGCCGCGGCGCGCGCTCAGGACCGCCAGGGTTCGCACCGGATTCTTGTTTCTCAAGCGCAGCGTTACGCAGAGGTGTAGAAACGCCTCGACCGTCATCGATTGAATCCACGGAAGCATGCGCTGATTCTTCGCATCAAAGGCTGGAATGCGCGCGACGACGGGCAACCCGAGCATCCGCGCGAAGTCCGTGTCCGACTTTTGTTGCTCGATGAGTTCGAGTGCGTACACGACGGCCAGGCCCAACAGCAGTCCCACTGCCAGCGCGATCGCGAGGTTCGTCAGCAGACTCGGGTGCTTGACCGCCGCGTCGGCGCTCGCCGGCTGCACGACGATGATGTCGCTGATCGCCGTCGTGTTTGCGACCAGCGCATCGCTGTATTTCTGCTCGAGCGCGTTATAGACGTTGGCGGCGCGCTTGGCATCCTCTTGAATCGAGGCAAACTGCATGGCTTGGTCGGGCATTGCCGCGACCGCGGGGCGATAGGCGGAACGCTC
>JASHPI010000206.1 GCA_030038215.1 Vulcanimicrobiota bacterium
CGCCGGGCATACGGCAAGACGACGGCCTCGCTATCGAACGCGTCGGGCGGCGCGAAGATCGCCCCCCGCGGCCTGAATCCGCCCGATGTCATCGCTTCGATCACAGCGTTGACGTCGGCCGAGTGATCGAGATGCTTGTGCGAGAGTACGATCGCGTCGAGCTCACGCGGATTGCACGGAGGAACGTGCGAGAGCGCTCGCACCAGCGCGCCGGGACCGGGGTCAACGTGAATCTGCGTTTGGTCGCTCCCCTGCCCAAAGCGCATCCACATCCCGCCCGATGCACGCAGTTGGCGCGCCACCACGAATCGCGCGCCGCCGGTGCCCAGAAAGAGAATCGAGGCCGGCAGGTTCTCTAACCTAGGACTGGGATCTTTTCAAAGGTGCCGCTGAGCACGCCCGTCGACGGACGCCCTAGCCAGCGCTCGAGCACCGTCGCGTAGACGCTGCGAAAGTCGATCGTGTAACGTACGTTGCCCATGCTCGTTTGGGCAAGGTTGGGCAGGCTTCCGTAGAGGCCTCCTTTGACACCGCCGCCGATCACGAAGAGCGGCGATGCCTCGCCGTGGTCGGTGCCGCGGCTGCCGTTCTCCTCGATGCGCCGCCCGAACTCGCTGAAGGTCAGCGTCAGCACGCGCCGCTCGTTACCGTGCGCGGCCAGATCTTGATAAAAGGCCGCGATCGCATCGGAAAACTGCGTTAGCAGCAGATCTTGCGTCGTCTTTTGACTCACGTGCGTGTCGAAGGAACCGTGCTGTACGTAGATCACCTTCGTTCCAAGGTTGCTGCCAACGATCTGCGCCGCCAAGGCGAGGCTCCGCCCGAGCGCCGTCGACGGATAGGAAGCCTGCGGCTTGTATCCGGCAACCAGCTGCGGCAGCTCCTCCGAGCTGCGCTGCGCGTGGTCTTCAATTTCCATGACGTGGGCGAGATAGGGCGAGTCGAACGGCAACTGCTGGTCCTGCGCCCCTTGTGCGAAGGCTTTGCGGGTCTGAGCGTTGCGATCGACGATCATTGAGTACTGCCCGATGGCCGGAATCGCCGGAATATCGGTGTGATTTGAGAAGAGCACCTCCGGCAAAACCTGCGAAACGGCGACGCCGTTGAAGAGATTCTGCGCTGGAAGACCCGCTTCATCGAAGTAGCGGCCAAGCCAGCCCGTGTGTTCGTAGCGATCGGGCGCTGCCGTTTGCCAAATCTCGGTTGAGCGAAAGTGCGAATGGTCGGGGTCGGGATAGCCGACGCCCTGAACGATCGCCACGGCTCCGTTGTCATACATCGCTTTGAAAGACTTCATCCCTGGATTCAATCCGACGTGCGCGTCGATCGCGAGCACGTCATTGGGCGGGACCGCCAGCGAAGGGCGAAGCTGGTAATACTGCGGATCGCCGTGCGGCACCACGCAATTCAATCCGTCGTTTCCGCCAAAAAGGTTAATCAGAACCAGGCAGCGGTTTTGACTTCCCGGCAGGCCGGGCAGCGGCGTCTCGGCCAGTGCCCGCGCGAAAACGTGGTCGCCGTTGGCAACGACCGTGAGTCCGGAGACGGTTCCTAGAAGAAAATTGAGTCGTTTCATGTGTCCTGAGCCTGTCGAAGGATCAATTCAGCTGATAAGCGGGCATCGCCATCGCGAGATAGGCGGCGCCGCTGATGCGTTGCCCGTAGTTCTCCGTCGTAAGCGCCGCCAGCGCGGCACTTCCGGCTCCGCTGAGATAGCCGTCAAGCTCGTAGAGCGACGCCGGCGCAGCGTCGCCTTGCAGGACCGTCGTCACCAACGTTTGGGATGCGACCCGCGTCTGCACCGGCAGCTTCTCCAACCACGACGACTGCGTGAGGGTCTGCGAGTTGAGCAGCTGTGTCAGGAAGTTTTGCCGAGCGATCATCGTCCCGCTGGTCAGCCAGTTCTGCCCGCCCGGCCAGCCGGCGACGTTGGGCGGGTTGAAGAGCTCCTGCCCCATCTCATGCAGCGCCGGCAATGCGATTTCGTCGACTTGCGGCAGCCCGAGCACCTTGTAGGTGCCAACCGCAAATTCGACCGGACTTTTGACCAGCGCCCGATAGGCGCGCGTGCTATAGAAAACATTGCTGCGCAGGATCGTGGAGACGACCGGCGCGAGCTCGAAATCGTGCTTTCGTAACAGCGCGGCGACGCCGTCGACGAGCTCCGATTCGGGATTATTGTAGACGAACCAGCTGAGCAGGCTGGCAGCAAAGAAACGCGCGCACGCCGGTTGCGCGAAAATGATGTTGACGATGTCGTCGCCGGTAAAGTTACCGGTCTGCCCGAGAAACGTCTTGACACCGTTGTCGTGCAGCTGCGGATCGAAGGTGGCTTGCGCTAAGCGATGATTGACGCGCCAACCGGTCCAGGCGCGTGCGGACTCGCGCACGTCGTTTTCGGTATAGTGGTCGACGCCGAGCGTGAAGAGTTCCATCAGTTCTCGCGCATAGTTCTCGTTGGGGTGCGCGGCGACGTTCTGCGCGCCATTGAGATAAATGAGCATCGCCGGATCTTTCGAGACCTGGCGCGTGAGCTCGCGGAGGTTGCCGAGCGCATAGGCCCGGAAGAGCGCGTTCTGATTGTACGTGATCTGCGGGAAGCGCAGCGTATAGTGCGACGTGAAGTGTCCGTGCAAGTAGAGCGTCATCTTCTCTTGCAACGGAGCCTGCGATGAGAGCATGCGATTCAGCCACCACAGCTGGAGAGCAAGCAGTGCCTGGCGAGCCTCTCGCCGGACGATCTTCGCGCGCTTCATTGGCGGCTGCTCGCTCATCGCGGACATCGGTTGTGGCGCCCCGATGCCGTAGATTTCGTCGGGCGGCCTAATCGACCCGGTCGACGGAAATCGAACGAGCGATTCTACTGCATCGTTCACCGACAGGGTCGCATACCGGCTTACGTCGTCGGGCGTTCCGCCAAAGCCGGCGCGGCGAAGCAAATGCGCCGCCAAACGCTCGTCGAGTTGACCGCCGTAAGGCTGTAACGCCGTGGCAAGGTCGAGTTGACCCCGCGGGCGTGTAAGTCCGGCGAAGTCGGTCTGGGCTGCCATTTCCCGCCTATTCTAGCATCCGGTGCGGATTAGCCCTCGCGTCCGCCCGACTATCTAACCGGGCTCTAAACCTCTAACCGGTCTCTAAGGGTATGGCGCCGAATGGCGCCCTCGATGGCAGTTTTGGAATCGCGGCTGGATCGCCATTCGGCAAGCTTCGCTGCGAACGCATCGCGGATGGAGCGCTTGGTGACCGAGTTGCGCGAACGCCTGGCGACGGTGCGGGCCGGCGGCGGAGCGGAAGCGGCCGAGAAGCATCGCAGCCGCAACAAGCTCCCGGCTCGAGAGCGAGTGGACCTGCTCGTCGATCCGGGCTCCGATTTCCTCGAGCTGTCCGCCTTAGCGGCCTTCGACATGTACCAAAACGATTCGCCGGCCGCCGGAATCATCACCGGCATCGGCATCGTCGAGGGGCAGCAATGCATCATCGTCGCCAACGATGCCACGGTTAAAGGCGGCACATACTACCCGATGACGGTGAAGAAGCACCTGCGCGCACAAGAAATCGCGGAGCAGAATCACCTTCCATGCATCTATCTGGTCGATTCGGGCGGCGCGTTCTTACCGCTGCAAGCCGACGTCTTTCCCGACCGCGATCACTTCGGACGCATCTTCTACAATCAAGCGCGCATGTCGAGCAAACGGATCCCGCAGATCGCGGCGGTGATGGGTTCGTGTACTGCCGGAGGCGCCTACGTACCGGCAATGAGCGACGAGACGGTCATCGTCCAGGGCGAGGGTACGATCTTTCTTGGCGGTCCGCCACTGGTGAAGGCTGCAACCGGGGAAGAGGTGACTGCGGAAGAGCTGGGCGGGGCCGATGTTCACACGCGCATCTCGGGTGTCGCCGATCACTTCGCTAACGACGATCGGCAAGCGCTCGCGATCGTGCGCGAAATCGTCTGCAACCTCCATCTCGAACTGCCACAACAGTGGGACAAGATCGAATCGCGATCGCCCAAGTACGACCCGCGCGACGTCTACGGCATCATTCCGACCGACAGCCGGACGGGCTACGACGTGCGCGAAGTAATCGCGCGCCTCGTCGATGCGTCGGAGTTCCATGAGTTTAAGGCGCGCTACGGCACCACGCTGGTTTGCGGTTTTGCCCACATCGAGGGGCACCCCATCGGCATCCTCGCCAATAACGGCATCCTCTTCAGCGAGAGCGCGCTCAAGGGTACGCACTTCATCGAGCTGTGCGCGCAGCGCGGCACGCCGCTGCTCTTCTTACAGAACATCACCGGGTTCATGGTCGGCAAAGAGTACGAGAATCGCGGTATCGCCAAGGACGGCGCCAAGCTCGTGACTGCCGTCGCCTGTGCCGAGGTACCGAAGTTCACGGTCGTGATCGGCGGCAGTTTCGGTGCCGGCAACTACGGCATGGCCGGGCGCGCCTACGCGCCACGTCAGCTGTGGATGTGGCCGAACGCGCGCATCAGCGTGATGGGTGGCTCCCAAGCCGCCAGCGTTCTCTCAACCGTCAGGGGCGCGATGACGCCCGAGGAAAAGGCGGCCTTCGAGGCGCCGATTCTCGAGAAGTACGAGCGCGAAGGCAATCCGTACTATTCGACCGCGCGTCTATGGGACGACGGCATCATCGATCCGCTCGATACTCGCCGCGTGGTTGCCATCGGGCTCGATGCCGCCGCGCATGCGCCGTTACCGCGCACGCAGTTCGGCATCTTCCGAATGTAGCTCGATAGCCTCAGTTTGGCGGAAACTTGCCGGCGTACAGCGAGAAGTAGCTTGGCCTTACGCTCCACTTGCCGTCGGCATAGCGTAGCGTCGCGCTCGCACGCGGTTTGGTCGGGCAGCACAGCGGAGCATTGCGGCCGTAGTATGGGCCGCTCAGCGCGATCGCATCGCCGTTAGAACCGTGAACGATGCTTGCGTTCAGTTCGCATCCGTTTCGCACCGAGACGGCCGGAACGACCTGGCCGGCGGCGTTGCTGGTGAGAACGGCTACGGTCGATGCGCCGCAGTCGGCCGCCATCTCGTGCGACTGCACGACAAGCTGCTGGGTCGCCGGCTGCATTAACTCGGCGGCGCCGACGATGCGTAGCTGTTGCACCGGGAACCAAAGCTTCGCGCCGTTGGCCTGCGTCACGACCGAGAGCGGGCCACCGTTGGCCGGCGATTGGAATTTCAACCGGTACGTTGCCTCATCGATCGCGTAGATCGAGAGATACCACTGATAGAAGCTGTTGCCGTTCGCGGATCCGACGAGCCTTTTACTCGCGACCGCCCGCCACTGGCCGTGCATCGCCTCGCCGTTCAAATAGACCAGCTGGCTTTGGACGGCACTCCCCGGCGGCGGCGGCGAAAACGTCACGTGCGCGGGCTCTTCCGGCGCGGCCGGAAGGAGCCCCGCGATTACAAACGTCGCCGACGCCAGCAACGCCTCGAATGGGCGCATGCGTCATTGATTCTGCCTAGATGCCCGCGTACCATTCGTAGCCGTCATCTTCCCAATAGCCGCCGTTACCCGCGCCGATGTTGGCGAAGCTGCCGACGAGCTCGATTCGGGCGATCCATTTGGCGCTCTTGTAGCCGAGCTGCGTCGGCACGCGCAGCCGTACCGGCGCGCCGTGATCGGGGTCGAGCGGCGCATCGTTCAGGCGTAGAGCGAGCAGCGCCTGCGGATGACGCGCCTGATGTAAATCCAAACTCTCGTAGTAGAGGTGACCGTAGCCATCATTGTCCATGCAGTGAAAGACGACATAGCGGGCGTCTTCGCGCGGGCGCACGGCGTCGAGAAGCTCGCCCAGTCGTACGCCGCTCCACTTGCCGATCGCGCTCCAGCCCTCAACGCAATCGTGGCGAGTAATCTGCGTCGCTTGCGGCATGGCATGCAACTGCGCGAGCGAAAACGCTTGCCGCCGGTCCACGGCTCCATCGACCACCAGACGATAGGCGACGAAGTTTCCCGCCGCGAGGTCCATATAGCGCGCATCCGATGGCGTCGCGAAACCGTTGACGCGGAAATGACGGTCGACATCGCGATCGCGATATTCGCGAGCCAGGCCGCGCGTCCCGATGACGAGGTGATCGAGTCCCTCGACCGACGCGAGCGTCCGGCGAACGGCGTCGCTCGAGTTTAGGGCCGAGCTGATTGGGCCGCAACCGGTCAGCGCCGCCGAGATCGCCGATGCGACAAAGAGTTTACGTTTCATACCAACCGGTGATCATCGAGCGCATCTGATTGGCGAAGCCTTGCGTCGCAACCTGGAACGTATGCACCAAGAAGAATACGAGCAACAGGAGCATGCCGGCGAAGTGCCAGAGCCGGGCAAACTGCCGTCCGCCGAAGGCCGCCGTCAACGGGTTGGCGATGGCATCGATGCCGGGCGAGAGAGCGAGACCGGTCAAGACGACCAGCGGGGCGATGATGAACATCACGCCCGTGTAGGCCGCTTTCTGGAGAGGATTGTAAATGCCGTGCAGCGGCGGTTCTTTGCGCAGCTTCAAATAGTACGCCTGCATCGGCCAGAGTTTCGGGAGGTCGCTGGGCCGCAGGATCATCTGGCTCAAGTTACCTTTGATCGCGGTCGAGACGAGCCAGGCAAGCGCGCACAGCACCGCGACCCACGCGAAGAACAAATGCCATCGCCGCCCATCGGCGAGAGCTTGATAACCCGGGATCGTAATCCACGCCGGAAAGGCGTGCGGACCGCTCGAGCCCATGCCGTCCTCGGTCCAGCCAAGCCAACCGGTCGTGACGAAGGTATGCCCGAAGAACGTCGTCGTCCCGACGCCGTAGGACGGAGATCCGATCGCGAGCACGCGCCGGGCCGGGTCGCTCTTGTCGGAGGCGTCCAGGTTCGGCGACGC
>JASHPI010000207.1 GCA_030038215.1 Vulcanimicrobiota bacterium
GCGCGAGATGTCTTCCCATTGATGTTGTTTGATATTTCCGCGGCGCATGTCGTTCATCGAGATGCGCGCTTCGGCGCAGATCAGGCGCTGAATCAGCTCGTTGTTCGACATCTCCAAGGAAAAGAACGCAATCGGCTCGCCGGCTTCGCGCGCGGCGGCAACCGCCATATTAAGCGCGAACGAGCTCTTGCCCATTCCCGGCCGAGCCGCGATGATGATGAAGTTCCCGGGCTGAAAGCCGGTCGTCATGGCGTCGATGTCGTGAAATCCCGCCGTCAATCCGGTCCGGTCGCCGCGCATATGGAACAAGCGGTCGATGTGGTCGAAGGCATCCTTCATGAGGCGATTGACGGGCATGAACTCCGTGACGCCTCGACGCTCTCCGATCGTATAGACGAGCTGCTCGGATTTGTCCAGCGCGCTCGCTACGTCTTCCTCGCCCTCGTAGCCGAGCTGCGTAATCTCGGTCCCGGCGTGGATCAGCGAGCGCAGCACCGACTTCTCGCGCACGATCGTTGCATAGTAGCGCGCCGAGGCTGCCGTCTGAACCGTATCCATTAGCGCGGTAAGGTACGAGAGGCCCCCGACGCGCTCGAGGACGCCGCGCCGGCGGAGCTCTTCGGCGACCGAAATCTTGTCGAGCGGTTCGCCCCGCTCGTAGAGGTCGACGAGCACGCCAAAGATCGTCTCGTGGACGTGCGCGTAGAAATCGGCCGGGCGAACCAGCTCGCCGACGGCCGCCAGCATCTCGCGATCGACGAGCACGGAGCCGAGCAGCGCCATCTCCGCCTCGAGATTGTTGGGCGGAATGCGATCGATCGGCGACGGAATCGGTTGTGCGGTCACGGTTGTGCGGCGGCTTTGCGGCGCGCTGCCGGTGAACGCCTTGTGGGCCCGTTGTGCATATCAAGCGAAGTTATGCACTGAAGTGTGCCACACGTGGTGGCACACGCGCTCTAGCGCCGGCGACGGCGCGTTCGCTTCGGCAGATCGCGCAAGACTTGCTCGACGTTCGTGACCGGGACGACTTTCAATCCGGCCAGCACGGCGTCGACCTCGCGAATGTTTTCCTTCGGAACGAGAACGCGGCGCATGCCGGCCTGACGCGCGGCGTAGAGTTTCTCGATGATTCCCCCGACGGCGCGCACCTTTCCCTGAATCGAAAGCTCGCCGGTCACAGCGACGTCTTGCGGAAGGGCCGTCTTGGTGATCGCGGAGTAGAGCGCCAGAAAGATCGCAAGACCCGCCGAAGGGCCATCGATGTTGCCGCCTCCCACGACGTTGATGTGGAGATCGTAGTTGGAAGTATCGATTCCGGTCAGCGCGCGCAGCACGCTGGTTGCGTTGAAGACCGAGTCCTTGGCCATCGATCCGGCAGTGTCGTTGAAGCGAGTCGTTCCTTTGCCCTTGTGCGATGCCGGGAAGGCCACCGCTTCGATCTCGATGATGCTGCCCAAGTAGTTGAGGACACCCAATCCATAGCTCTTGCCGACCTCGCGCGTCGCGCGCCCCTTCACGAGCGTGTGTCGCACAAGGCGGCTGGTTCGGACGACCGCGCGCACGTCGTCCTCGGTGATGGACGGGTTCTTGATCGCCTCGACGTGGCGGTGCGGATAGAGCCGGTAGAGCGCTTGACCGTAGGCATCAGCCACGATCTGCACCGCCTTACGCCCCTCGATCGTGTACGACGCGATCAAACGCGCCACGCCGCGCGCGGCTTTCGCGCTCAGGCGTTTGATCGCGCCCTGCACGATCGACAGGATCTGATGCTGCGTAAGCGGCGAGAAGAATACTTCGGCGCAGCGCGAGCGGATCGCCGGATCGATGTCCTCAGGCTCGCGCGTGGTGGCGCCGATGAGGATGAAGTCCGCCGGCGCGCCCTCGCGGAAGAGACGCTTCACGTACTCCGGAACGTTCGGCGCGCTTTCGTCGTAGTAGGACGATTCGAATGTCACGCGTTTATCCTCGAGCACCTTGAGCAGACGCGATTGCAGCGCCGCGTCCATCTCGCCGATCTCGTCAATGAATAGCACGCCGCCGTGCGCGCGAGTGACCAAACCAAGCTTCGGCTCGGGAACGCCCGCCTCGGCAAACTCGCGACGGCTGCCTTGATAGATCGGATCGTGCACGCTGCCGAGGAGCGGATCGACCGTCTCGCGCGGATCCCAGCGCATCGTCGAGCCGCTGGCCTCGACGAACGGCGCATCTTTGGCAAACGGCGTATAGGGGCGCGACTTCGCTACCTCGAGCACGAGGCGCGCGGCACTCGTCTTGCCGACGCCCGGCGGCCCGTAGAGAATCACGTGCTGCGGATAGGGTGAGCTGATCTTAGCGAGCAGCGCGCGCACCGCGGCTTCCTGGCCGACGAGGTCGCGCAGCGATTGCGGGCGCAGCTGTGCCAAGGCAGAGGCGGCTAAGCTGCGCTGCGAAAGCGCTTGCAGCTCCTCGAGCTTCGCCTGCGATGCCGGGGTTTCGGGGCCGCTGCTCTCGCGCAGCGCTTCGAGCTTTAGATCCTTGACATACTCTTGATGGCGCTCGGCCATCTTCTCGTTGACACGCCGCTCGATCGACTCTTCGGCGTGGCGCTGCGCGATGACGTCGGCCATTGCCTCCTCGACTTCGGCCAGTGCCTTGCGCTGTTGGGCGCGCGTCGTCGCGCGCTCCAAGGTCGGATCTTCGAAGACCAAGCGCTGCAACGCGCAGAGCCGATCGGGGAGATTCTGCGAGCGCATCATCTTGAGCGCGTTGACCTTGCCGGCCCGCAGAACGACCTTATCCTGGCCAAGCACCGAGCCGAGCATCTCGTAAAGCGCGCTCACGTATCGGCTCAGCTCGTCCTCAACGCCGAACTTGCGCCGGAAACGGGTAACGTACGCCTGCTGCATCCTTAGGTTCCCTGGGGTTTCTTACGCCGAGACGACGTCCACCACGGTCTTTGCAACGACGTTCTTGTGGAGCCTGATCTCGACCGGATGGGCCCCGAGCGTTTTAATTTGAGTCGCCAGACCGATCTTGTGCTTGTCGATCTCGACCCCGAGAGCCGCCGAGATCGCGCCCGCGATGTCGCCGTTGGTGATCGCACCGAAGAGCTTGCCGTTTTGGCCGGCCTTGGCCTTGACCGAGAGTCCGGCTGCTTCAAGGCGCCGCGCGAGCGCCTGGGCGTCGGCCAGCAACTGCGCTTCTCGACGCTCTTGAGCCTTGCGCTGCGCACCGAGCTGCGCCAGCGCGCCCTTGTCGGCCTCGGCCGCAAGCTTGCGGGGCAGCAGGAAGTTGCGCGCATAGCCCTCGGCGACGTCGACGACGTCGCCTTTCTTTCCCAGCGCCTTCACGTCGGCATTCAGGACCAGTTTCACGGGCGCTACTCCGAGACGAATGGAAGAAACGCGATCAGGCGGGCTCGCTTGACGGCGATGGTCA
>JASHPI010000208.1 GCA_030038215.1 Vulcanimicrobiota bacterium
GGCGGCCGGCATCGCGACGCGCGAGATCGAAGGCGAGGCCCAGCTCGTTCTCGCGCAGCTCCTGCGCGCGGGCCGCGTAGGCCCGCTGGTTGCGCTGTGCGATCCCGTCTTCGTAGAGCCGCAGATTCGCCGTCGTTGCCTGCATGAGGTCCTCGCGATAGGCGTTCATCTCGCTGGTGCCGGCGTCGCGTGATGCCAACAACGCCGCGAGCGCATCGGGCTCGCGGTCGCGATACTCGGCAGCGCTGCGCGCAGCGATGCTCTGCACGCGCATTTGCGCGTCGGCGGACGTCGTCCGCAGCGCCGCCGCGGCGGCTTGCGCTTGCGAGCCGGGATCACCCACGTCCGACAGACTTTGGGTGTCGCGCAGCGCCGCGATCTCGCGATCGTACTGGGCGAGGACGCGGTAAAGCGGATGCTTCGCGACCAGACGCGGCAGATCGATGAAGCCGGCCGGTCCCGCGTTCGGTGGCCCTGCGGCGATCGATCCGGTTGCGAGCAGGGCGCTTACGAGCAGATTAAAGGCTTGGCGCATCATGGAAACTTCTTTTGGAAAGAGAAGCTGACCCCGTTCGTGCCGCCCGACGGTGTGAACGAAGTGATCGGGTTGAGGTTGAGCACGTCCATTCCGAGCGCCTGCGGCTGTTGCACCGCGAACAGCGTCGGACCGGTCGACGTATAGAACGTTAGGCGAAGGCCGGTGCCGACGGTGGGATTGGCCTCGAACGCGATGCTCTGCGTCCTCGGATAACCGAACGTTTGCGAGAAGATTGCATTGACGTACCTGCCGATTCCCCTAGCTGCGCTGACGCCTAATCCGGTTTGGATGTCGGTCGTGAGCTGCACGTTCGCGCCCGTCGCCCCGCCTATCGATGCCGAGAGCGGCTGTAAGAGGGTGCGCGTGAACAGCGTGTTGACCTGACCGAGCGCGAGATTCTGCGCGGTCGACATGGCCGAGACGTTTTGCCGCGTCGCCTGCACGCCTTGGACGGCGCCGAACTGCTGAGCGCCAACCAATATCCCGAGGATCTGCTCGCGGCTATACGGCGGGTCGGACACAAAGTTCAAATTCATGTTGGTTGCGGGGCCGGTCACGTGCAGCCGCACGGCGGTCGCGGGATTGGTGACGAAGGTCGTCGCCACCGCGTTGACGTCGGGAATCAGCCCCGCCGAGGGTTGGAAGCGAACGCTTCCGCTTTCGAGGTTGAAATTGCGAAGGAAGCTCAGTGTTCCGCCGGTCGAGCTGAAGCTTCCCGAGAGCGTCGGCGCGCGCAGCGTTCCGCCGACGACGACGGATCCTTCGGCACCGATATCGACGTTCGCGCTCTGCACGCGAACGTCGTGTCCGGCCAAGACCCGAAGATTGTCGAACGCGATCTGGGGCAAATGCGGCGCCCTTTGCGCTCCCCCATGCTGCGAGAGGAACGCATTGAGCGGTATTCGCGCGCTCGAGACCGTCACGTCACCGCCGATTCCCAACGAGGTTCCGGGCGCGCGTGCGACGTTCGCGCTGCCGTTGAGCACGCCCGCGAAATAGTTAGGAATGTCGAGTCGCGCATTCGCAACCCGAGCCTGCAGCGTGAGCGGCAGGTCGGCGGGGCGATACAGGTTCGCTAACGTCGCGCTTCCCTGTGCGCTCAGCGTTCCGCCACCGACCGAAGCCGAAGATTGCAGCGTCGCCTGCATTCCCGTGAACGTCAGCTGCGCGCCGGCGCCGGTGATCGGCGACTTTTCGAGCGGCCCTCTGAACTCGCCGTCGCGTAACTCGAACGAACCGTTGAACTGCGGGGAGGCGAGCGTCCCACCAGCGGTCACGGTGCCGTCGATCCGGCCGTTCAGCTGCGTTCCCTTCGGGAACAGATTCGCGAACTCAGCGAGCTCGATGTCGTTCGCGGTGAGCGATGCGGAGATCGGACCTGAACCAGCCGCCACCATTGTCGGCTCCAAACGAATCGGCGCCGTGGCCGCGATTCGCGCCGTTCCGCGTTGGAACGCAATTTCGCCGCCGCTCACGGTCACGCTCCGCCGGTCGGCGCCGATCATGCCGCTCACGCGCGGGAGCAGCAGGTTGCCGTAACGCAGCGACGCCAGAGCAAAGGCAGCGCTCAGCTGCGGCGCAGCGCGCGTGCCGCTCACGTGCAGCGTCGAATCGAGGCTGCCGCTGACACCGAAATCCTTGCCGGTAGCAGTTTCGAGCAGCGACCCGACGTTCGGGCTCGTGCCGTGGACGACGAGCGCAAGCCGATCGTTTGCGAGCAAACCGAATTCACCCGACGCGGTGGCACTCAACGACGGCACCTCCAGCACCGCGGAGCGAATGGTCGCGAGGCCGTGCCACGCCGATGCGTCCACCTCGAAACGCTGAATCGGGATGCGGCCGGCCGTCCCCCCGAAGAGCGCCGCGTGCAGTCTCATCGAAAGATCGGGATAGCTCCCTGCGACGTCTGCATCCGCGTTGAGACGTCCGGTGACCGGCGCGCCGAAGCCGAGCATCGGAAGCCACGTTCCGAGATCTACGTCGCGCGCGCTCCCAGACAGGTTGGCGGTCATCGTCGCCGGCGCGACGGTGCCGGCGGCGTGCAGCCGTCCCGATTCATCGCCTAACGCGACATCGCCGATCACCGAACGACCGGCGCTCCGCCAGCGCGCCGCTACACTTCCGAGTCGGAGCTTCCGAAAACGCGCGCCGGAGAAGAACGCAGTGCCGTCACTCGCCACGAGATGCGTGCCTTCGAGCGTGGCCGCGATCGTAGCGTTCCCGGTTCCGGCGAACGTATCTCCGGCATCGAAGAAGTCGTTGAAGTCAGCCAGATTCGCCTGCCGTGCGCTCGCGGAAACGTGTGCGCCGCCGGTGCTTCCCCGGCCGTCGAAGGCAATCGCCGTCGATCCCACGATGACGTGTCCCTCGCTCAGCGCTACACTCCGCGGATCGCCAGCGAACGAAACGCGCAGATCGCGAAAGGCCAGACCGTTTACCGAACCTTCAGGCGCATCGAGGCTGCCCGCGACGAACGGTGCGTGACCGGCGCCGCCGACGCGGACGTTCGCATCGATGCTTCCTTGAACCAGGCCCGCGACGCGCGGTTGTGCGGCTTCCAGCAGGGCTTTCGCATCCGAGGAGTGGAGCTGCGCGGCGAGATCGTAGCGCGGCGTGAGGCTTGCGCTTGGAACGAGATTTCCGATCGTGCCGGCCAGGCCGACGAGGAGCGGACCGATCCCAACGGCCGCGTCATGCACGCGCAGGGTGCCGTTTGAAAAGGCAACGGCGCCGTTGCCGTTGAGATCGAAGTTGCGATAGCGCCCGCCGGCAATCGCGAGCGTTCCAGCGATCCGCGGCGAGAGCGGCGGTCCGGCGATCGTCGCGCCGAAGCCGGCATGGCCGATCTGCGGCGAGGTGATGCCGCCGAAGAGATTGCCGGCGAGCGCGGCGCCGCTCGAAATGCCGGTGCCGTAGGTGCGCAGGCGTCCCCACGCGCCCTGCAGCAGCGCGTTGCCGCCGACGGCAATCGCTCCCTTCGATTCCTCGCCGAAGAGCGTCGCACTCTCGATCGCTTTGGCCGGTGCGATCGGAACGTTGCGCGCGTCGATGAGACCCACGCTCGCGTCATGCGGGTGATCGAGCGCGATCCGCGCGTAGATCGATCCGCGACTACCGCGTACGAGCAGCGGTCCGATCGAACCGCTGCCGCGGCTGTCGACGTTGAAGAGAGCGTCGAGACGTTCCGTCGCGCTCGTTCCGGAAAGCACTCCGCCGAGGCTGATCCTCTGCAAGTTGCCGGCTTGCGCGAGCGCCGTGCCGCGAAAGCGCATGCCCGGTACGAGCATGGTGGAGTAGGGAAGCGTATCCGGCGGGGTCCGCACCCCCAGCAGCATCTCGAGCGCATTAGATTGATGCGCGAGCGCGATGCTCCCGCTCGCGCGCACGTCTGCGCCCGCGTAGCGCGCGCCGAAGCCAACGACGTCGGCCTCCGAACCGTCGAAGGCGATCAGTCCGCCGGCGTTCTCGACTCGAGCCGGACCGTAAACGATGCCGGGCGACTGCAGCGCGATCCACGTCACCGGCGCGACCGCCCGTCCTTCGATCAAGAGTGTGAAGTTCAGCGGACCGCGCACCGGCAGGCGTTGAGCTTGCACGAACGCCGAACGGAGATGCGACAAATCGCCGTTGCCCCGAACGATCAGGCGCAGGTGTGGATCGCTCAAGCCGTAGAGGCCGCCGCTGACACGTACCGGCACGCCGGCGAGGCTCGCGTCCAAGCGCGGTGTGAGCAATCCGCCGCCGAAGACGTCGACGATTCCGTGGACGTCGTCGACGGATTTGGCGAGACCGGCGATTGCGATGCGCGCTCCCTCGAGTACGCCGGTCGCGGCCAGCTGCGGCGGTAGCGGCGCGTTGCTGCCGGGCAACGCGAAGTACCGCAGGTCGGCGCCGCGCAGCGTGCCGGCACGCAGCCGCATCGCCGGCGAGTTGACGGCGAAGTTGACGGCGCCTGCAACCGGCAGCGCGGCGGCGGTCCAATGCTGATCGGTCAGTCCGTTCGCGTCGATGCTGCCGGTGCCACGCAGCGGATAGAGACGGTCGGGACGCTCGCCGTAAGCCAGGCTGGCGCGATAGCTCGAGCGCGACGCCATCGAAAGATCGGCGTCGACGTCGAGGCGCTCGGCATACAGGCGCCGCCCGAGCGGATCCGCGTTAGGGCCCTGATCAATGATCTGGATCGAGCCGTTGTGCACGCGCGCACTCAAAGTCAAAGGCGCCTGTTTCGCGGGTCGCTTGGCCGGCGGCGGGACGGGGATGTTGTACGTACCGTCGGCGCGCCGAATGATGGTGATGCGCGGCCTATCGGCGTCGACGGCCGTCAGCCCGAACAGGCGACGGCCGGCGACGAGATCGCGCAGATCGTATGCCAGCGAGAGCCGATCGATCGAAGCGATTGGCTCGCCGCGAAACGATGTGACGCGAACTCCCTCGAAGACGGCGCGATCGAGTCCGACGTTCAGACCTTCGAATGAGAGATCGACGTGCGCGACGGAGGCAGCCGCGGCGCCGATCGCCACACGCGCCAGGTTCCGCCACTGCCAAACGAAGAGCGCAACGATACAAAGCAACGCGACCGCGGCCGCGGACCAGACTCGCTGCCCCCTCGTGAGCTTCATGTTTGCTTCTTCCCAGGGCCGCGCTGCGCATACCTGGCACGGGAAGCGCTTGGCGGCCGTCGAAGCGCGCCTTCTCGGGAGGCCGCTATGAAGTTAGTCGAATCCATCGATCTCGAGTCGCTGCGCAACGGCAAGCTCGTTGCCGAATCGAACGAGTTCGCGATCTACGACGTCGGCAACGATACCTATGCGCTCGTTCATCGTCACGAAGCCGTCGACTGGCAAGCCATCACGATCTCCGGGGACGGATTGTTTCGAGTGGCGGAACTCCTGGCGGGCGCGACGCGCTCGCTTTATCGCAACGTCGCCGGCGAACTCTCGCGCGAGCGCAATCGCTAAATGTCCGCGTCGACGCCGCGCGGGATCAAATAGTAAACCGCGATCGCGACGTAGGCGGCGAAACTTGCGACCGGAAGCACGAGGGCGAGCAGCGTCGCGGCGGCATACACCGCCCACCCTACGCGATACGCGCGGACCGTCGCCGCGAGCGTCGCCTCGCTCACGCGCTCGTCAAAGGCTCCCACGCGAATCAAGTGGTTCAACATCAGGTTGTAGCAGGTAGCCGTCTCGGTGAGCACGAGTCCATAGAGGAATGCCGATGCGTGCATCGCCGGGTACTCGCCCAGGGTTCGCGTCGCGAACGGTATGAAGGCGGTTCCGGCCAGCAGGAGCAGATTCCACACGATTGTGGGACGATCGATCCGTTCGACCAGGCGAAAGAGAGCGTGATGGTTCTGCCACATGATGCCGATCACGCCGAAGCTCAGCGCGTAGGCGATCAGCTCCGGCCACATGGCGAACAGGGCCGTCGCCAGCTCGCGATTCGTGCCCAGGTGAGGCTGGGGAAGCGCGAAAGCGAGGACCAGAAGCGTGATGGCAATCGCGAAGACGCCGTCCGAGAAGGCCTCAAAGCGCGACTTGTTCATTTTAACCTGCCTTAATCCCGTTGATCGCGGGATTGGTTGATGCTACCCTGAGCGCTCGTGATCCAGACCGCAACCGACCGCGTCGCAGTTCGCGTCGTCCCGGCCGACGTGCTGACGCCGATCGGCGCGTACCTTGCGCTCGCCCAACCGCGCGCTTCGTGTCTGCTCGAGAGCGTCGAAAGCGGCGGAAGAATTTCGCGTTACTCGTTCATCGGCATCGATTACCTCGCAACGGCCGAGTTCGAGGCCGACGGGCTCTACGAGCGCGTGCGTGAATTCGTGTCGTCGCACCGCATCGAAGGGGACCTGGGCGAACTGGGTGGTGCGCTGCTGGCTTTTTCGTATGATGCCGCTCGTCCGGATGCGCGTCTTCGCGTTCGAGAAGCGGCGCGGCCACCGATGCCCGCGGTGCTTGTGGCGATACCGGCCACGTGGCTGACCTTCGATCACTTTAGCGACACCCTCACCCTCTGGACGCGCGGGCCAGATCCCGACGAGCTCGATCGGCGCATCGATCGTTACCTCGAACGCCTCATAAACGCCAAGCCGGCATTTCCGCGTGCCGTTAGCGCGGCTTCACCGGTCACGCAATCGATCGAGCGCGACCGCTATCTCGAGGACGTTTCGGCGGTAAAGCAGCATATCTTCGAAGGCGACGTCTATCAACTGCAGCTCGGAATCCGATTCGCCGCGAGCATTACCGGCGATCCATTCGACCTCTACCGCGCTCTACGGCGCGACAATCCCTCGCCGTACATGTTCTTCGTGGACACGCCGTACGGCCAGCTGCTCGGGGCGTCGCCCGAGTTTCTCGTGCGTCTCGAGGGGCGCAAGGCGCGGATTCGTCCGCTGGCCGGAACGCGTCCGCGCGGAGCCGATGACGGGCAAGACGAGCGCATCGCGGCCGAGCTGCTCTCAAACGAGAAGGAGCGAGCCGAGCACGTGATGCTCGCCGACCTCGGGCGCAACGACCTCGGCGCAGTCTGCGAATATGGCAGCGTGCACGTCGCCGAGCTGATGCAAATCGAACGCTACAGCCACGTCATGCACATCGTTTCGGAGGTCGTCGGGCGCTTGCGTGATGACTGCGATGCCCTCGATCTCTTTCGCGCCGGTTTCCCCGCCGGCACCGTCACCGGCACGCCAAAAGTCCGCGCGATGCAGCTGATCGACGGTTTCGAGCCGACGGCGCGCGGCTTCTACGCCGGCAGCATCGGTCGCTGGTCGTTCGGCGGCGACTTCGACTCGTGCATCACGTTGCGCAGTGTGCACGTCAAAGACGGCCGTGCGGCGTGGCAGGCTTCGGCCGGCATCGTCGCCGATTCGGATCCTCACGCCGAGTACGATGAAGTGTTCCACAAAACGCGGATCGTGCGACGAATGCTGGGAATCGAATGAGCGTGCCGGCCAGACGCATCCTTTTTATTGACAACTACGATAGTTTTGCCTATAACGTCGTGCATTTGCTCGCGCTGCAGACGGCGACGCTCGACGTGGTACGCAGCGACGACGCCTTCCTTCGGCCGGCGCTCTTGGCCGGCTACGCGGCGCTGGTCGTCGGCCCGGGGCCTGGCCGGCCCAACCAGGCGCCCCAAACGATGGAAGTGCTGGCGGCGGCGATCGATCGCGGCCTGCCGGTGCTCGGCGTTTGCCTCGGCCTTCAGGCGATCGGCGAAGCGCTCGGAGCCACCGTCACGCATGCGCCCACGCTGATGCACGGGAAGGCCTCGCCCATCGAGCACGACGCATCGGGCCTCTTCCGCGGTCTGCCCTCGCCGCTGCAAGCAACGCGTTACCATTCGCTCTGTCTGGATCCGCAGACGATCCCGCCCGAGCTGCGCGTCAATGCGCGCAGCGCCGACGGCGTCGTCCAAGGCATCGCCCACCGGGAACGTCCGGTTCACGCGGTTCAGTTCCATCCGGAATCGGTACTTAGCGAACACGGCGACGCGCTGGCGCGCAACTTTCTCGCGCTCCTGAACGGCAGCGTTAACGCGCTTTAATACGCTTGACAGCTCGTGCGGCGTATGGTTGCATAGCCCAAACATGTACCTCGTCCGTTGGTGCGTTAACTGGTGCTCCGACCATCCTGGGGGTTGGTGAGGGTAGCGCGTTGCGAAGTGCAAGGGCAAGGCACGTGCAAGCCCCCGCCGGTCCGGCGGGGGCTTGTATGTTCTGCGATGTTGGCCGAACAGCTGCGTGAGCACGCGCCGCTGTTGCGGCGCCTGCTTGCGCGCGAAGATCTCTCGCAAAACGAGGCCGCCGCTTTCATCGGCGACATCATGGACGGGGCTTTTACCCCGGCGCAGGCCGCCGGGTTGCTGGTTGCGCTCGCGGCCAAGGGCGAGAGCGTCGATGAGATCGTCGGAGCGGCGCGGGCGATGCGCAAACGAAGCCTGCGCGTCGAGCACTCACTCTCCATGGTCGTCGACGTCGTCGGCACCGGCGGCGATCACGCCGGCACGATCAACATCTCGACCTTGGCAGCGCTGGTCGTTGCTTCGGCCGGGATTTCGGTCGCCAAGCATGGCAATCGCGCCGCATCGAGCGCCTGCGGCAGCGCCGACGTCTTGGAGTCGGCCGGCTTACCGCTCGAGCTCGGTCCCGATCGGGCGGCAAGGATGCTGCGCGAGACCGGGTTTACCTTCATGTTCGCGCCTTGCTACCATCCCGCGATGCGTAATGTCGCACCGGTTCGCCGCGAGCTCGGCATCCGCACCATTTTCAATTTGCTCGGTCCGCTTTGCAACCCGGCGGAAGCGACGCACCTGGTGGTTGGCGTTGCGCATACCTCGTTTGTGGAGCCGATCGGTGAGGCCTTGCGGGCGCTCGGGGTGCAGCGCGGTGCGGTGATTCATGGAGGCCACGGCGTCGATGAGGTGGTCGGCGATGCGCCGACGCTGGTCTATCAATTCGACGAACGGCAAGCGTTTCTGTGGCAGCTCGATCCGGCGGCCTACGGCGTGAACGTCCCGATGAGCTCCATCACCGGCGGTTCGGTCGCGGCGGCTCGCGCGGCCTTCCTCTCGGTTTTGAGCGGCGAGCCCTCCGGCGCCGCCACCGTTGTCGCACTCAACGCGGCGCTGGTCTTGCACGCCACCGGCGCCGAAGAACGCCTCGACCGGGCGCTCGAGACCGCCAAGAGCGTTCTGGAAAGCGGAGCCGCGCTGCGGACCTTCGAGCGAGCTAAGGCACAGGCACGCGGACCTCTCGATGGCTGATGTCTTGGCGGACATCTATGCCGCAAACGTCGCGCGCCTGGACGCAGAGCGCGCGCGCGAACCCTACGCCGTCGTTCGGCGGAGCGCGCTGGAGCGATTGAGCGAGCGGCGTGGATTTCTCGCGGCACTGCGACGCGCGGCCGGCGTCGGCATCGTTGCCGAGGTAAAGCGTGCCTCGCCTTCGGCGGGAAACTTTGCCGCCGGCGCGGATCCCGCATCCGTCGCGCGTCGTTACGACGAGGCCGGCGCCGACGCGATCAGCGTCCTGACCGAGCGCGGCCATTTCAGCGGCGAGCTCGCCCACCTCGCGCTAGCGCGCCGCGTAACGACCCGCCCGTTACTGCGCAAAGACTTTCTGTGGACCCGTTATCAGGTGGCGCAGTCGGCGGCGTACGGCGCGGACTGCATTCTGCTCATCGTCGGCGGAATCGACGCGTCGACGCTCGACGCGTGCATGGCCGAAGCACGCCGGTATGACTTGGACGTTCTCGTCGAAGTACACGACGAGATTGAGCTGCGCCGCGCGCTCGATGCAGGCGCCGAGCTGATCGGCATCAACAACCGCGATCTGCGTACCCTGCGCGTCGACCTGGGGGTCGGCGCGCGGCTGTTGCCGAAAATACCGCCGGGCGTCTTCGCGCTTAGCGAGAGCGGTCTGCGCGATCCGCATGATGCCGCGCGCATGCGAGCTGCAGGCGCACGCGGCTTCCTCATCGGCGAAGCACTGATGCGCGCACGTTCGCCGAAGACGTTGATCGACGCATTGCGAAGCGTTGCATGAGGCCATGGGTGAAGTTCTGCGGATGCACGAGCTGGGGTGACGTAACGATGGCGATCGAGGCCGGAGGCGACGCGTTCGGCATGATTTTTGCGCCTTCACCGCGTCGAATTGCCTGGGAGGCCGCCATCGAGATTGCCCATCGCGTGCCTGCATCGATCGAGCCCGTCGCGGTCTTCGTGGATCCTTCGAAGGAAGCGGTGGACGCCATGCGGGTTCTCTTCCCGCACGCGCGCATCCAGTTCTCCGGAAACGAAGCTGCCGAGCTTGTCGCAGCCTACGGCGAGCGCGCGATCAAGGCGATTCACGTTAATCCGGACGAGGAGCCCGCTGAGCTCGGCGCGCGCTGCGACCGTCATCCTCGCGCGACGATTCTATTTGATGCTCGACACAATGGTTTGGCCGGCGGTACGGGTATTGCGTTTAGATGGGAGCTCGTCACGCCGATCGCGGCTGCGCGCCGCGTCGTGATGGCCGGCGGCCTCTCGGCCGAGAATGTCAGCGCCTGTCTTAGTAGCGTGCGGCCTTACGGCGTCGACGTGCGCAGCGGAGTCGAAACCGACGGACGCAAGGATCGGGAGAAGATGCGCGCCTTCGTGCGCGCCGTACGCGAGGCCGATGAAGCCTGACACGCGCGGCTATTTCGGCGAGTTCGGCGGACGCTTCGTGCCGGAGGTTCTGATCGCGGCGCTCGAAGAGCTCGACGCAGCCGTGAACGAGGCGTTCGCCGATCCCGGCTTTTGGCGGGAATACAACGTAATTTTGCGCGACTACGTCGGACGGCCGTCGCCGCTTTACCGCTGCGAACGTTTCGCTGCCGACTCGGCGGCCACACTGCTGATGAAGCGCGAGGACACCAATCATACCGGCGCGCACAAGATCAACAATGCGGTCGGCCAGGCCTTGCTGGCGCGTCGCATGGGCAAGACGCGGCTGATCGCCGAAACGGGCGCGGGGCAGCACGGCGTAGCGGTCGCGACGGTAGGCGCGAAGTTCGGCCTCCCGGTCGACGTCTACATGGGCGCCGTCGACGTCGAACGTCAATCGCTCAACGTCTTCGTGATGCAGCTGCTTGGAGCGCAGGTGCACCCGGTCTCGTCTGGATCGCAGACCCTCAAGGATGCGGTCAACGAGGCATTTCGCGTGTGGTGCGAGCGCGTGGAGGACAGTTTCTACGTGCTCGGCAGCGTCGTCGGCGCGCACCCGTATCCGTACCTAGTGCGTGAGCTGCAGAAGGTCATCGGCATCGAGGCGCGCCGGCAGTGCATGGAACGCTTTGGACGGCTGCCCAGCGACGTCGTCGCCTGCGTCGGCGGAGGAAGCAACGCGATTGGCCTGTTTGCCGGTTTCATTGACGACCAACGCGTGCAGCTATGGGGAGTCGAAGCGGGGGGTGAGGGAGTTGCGACCGGACACAGCGCCGCATCGCTCGGGGCTGGAAGCGTCGGCGTTCTGCACGGCTCGCGCTCGTACGTACTACAGGATGACGAGGGGCAAGTGCGCGAGGCGCACTCGATCAGCGCCGGCCTCGATTATCCAGGCGTCGGGCCCGAGCATGCCTTCCTAAAAGGCTCCGGCCGAGCCACGTACGTCGACGTTACCGACGCGGAGGCGCTCGAGGCCTTCAACCAATTCGCGCGCAGCGAGGGCATCATTCCGGCCCTCGAAAGCGCGCATGCAATTGCGTTTGCGCGTGAGCTCGCGACGCACCGAGGTCCTGACGATCTCATCCTCGTCAGCCTGAGCGGCCGCGGCGAGAAAGATCTCGCGCAAGTGCGATGCCGAGGCTAGAGGAGATTTTCGCGCGCGCGAAAACTCAGCGGCGCGCCGCCTTCATCGCGTACGTCATGGCCGGCGATCCTGACCCCGAGACGACGCTCCTGATCTTGGATGTCCTCAACGCGGCCGGAACCGATCTGATCGAGCTCGGAGTTCCATATGGAGACCCGCTTGCGGACGGCCCCATCATTGCTTCCGCGGCGCATCGCGCGCTTGCGAACGGGACACGTCTGCACCATGTATTCGAACTGGTCCGGCGACACGGCGCCGGCAATGGCGCGCCGATCATATTGTTTAGCTACTTCAACCCGATCTTTCGTTACGGGATCGAGCGATTCACGCGAGAATCGGCCGAGGCCGGTGCGAGTGGCCTGATCGTTCCGGATCTTGCGCTTGAAGAAACTGCCGAGCTGCGCGCGAGCGCCGGCGTGCACGATTTGCAGATGCCGTTGCTCGTGGCGCCATCGACTCGCCCGGACCGAGCGGCGCGGATTGCCGGCGCCGCCGGCGGCTTTGTCTACGTGGTCTCGCGCCTAGGAGTCACTGGTGCGAGCGGAGCGCCGAACGTCGAGCAGGTGCACCGGCAGGTGGCGACGATGCGCGAGCTGACGACAAAACCGCTGGCGGTCGGTTTTGGCTTGAGCCGGCCTGAGGACGTTGGTGCGGTGGCCGCCTTCGCGGATGGCGTGATCGTGGGCAGCGCGTTGATCGACGCGTACCGCGGCCAGACGGGAGTCGCGTGCGCGCGCAGCGTAGGCGCATTCGTGGAGCCTCTGATTAGCGCGACGGCGTGGGAGCGCAGCGTTTGGCACTCGTGAGCGATCCCGCCTCGATCGAAATGGACGAACTGCGCAGCCTGGTAAGAGATCACCCGGGGCCGATCACTTCGGTCAGCGTGGCGAAGGGATACTCGTTCGTGAGCGTGCGTCCCAAAGATGATTCGGCGGCCGATTGGGAGCTCGCGCGCCTGAAGCTTCTCGAGCGTTTGGCGGCGCGCGGCATCTCGGTCGAGATGCTGCAATTCGCCAAATCGCGCGTGCGCTTCATCGTGCCAAAAGAGGTCGCCGGACCGGTACGCGAGGTCGCCGAGTCTTGCGACCTTGGGTGGAGAGTGATTCCCCGTTGCTGCAAGGTCTCGATCGTGGGCGCGGGCATTCGCACGACCGCCGGCGTTTTCTGGCGCACGCTCAGGGTGCTGACGCAGCGGAACATCCCTCTGCTCCATTTCAGCGATAGTCACGTCACGATGTCGCTCATCGTTCCGGAAGCGCAGGGGCAAGAGGCGGAAACGCTCCTCCACGACCTGCTGCTGGCGGGAACGGATTCGTCGTTCAGCTCGACGATCAGCTTCGATGCCGTTCGCGGACGTGTCCGCGTCAACGGTAAGGAGCAGCGCCTCGGAGCACGCCAAGCGAAGCTCTTGGCATATCTTCTCGAGAACGTCGGACGCGTCGTACAATCAGAGGAGGCGGCTCGCCACCTGTTCGGCGCCGATGGAAAAGAGGAGGTCGCGGCGTTGCGCGTTCACATGCACAACCTGCGCAAGAAAATCGAAGAGGATCCCGACAACCCGCGCTATATCGTCACGATCCCGGCGAAGGGTTACCTGTTCGTTCGCTAGGGAGGTAGGTTCCCTTAGGGCGGAAACTCGATGTTGCCGGCATCGCCTTCGTCGACGTGCAAACGACCTGAGTGAATGGCGCGCGTGAAGGCTTCGAAATCCCGGTCGACCTGATCGGCGTAGGCGAGGGCGTAGCGCACCAGCGCATCGTCGAAGTTTTCGCCGGCGCCCAAGTATCCGGCAATCGTTGCGGCATCACCGCCCTTAGCGTGCGCGCGAGCCAGCGCCCAGCCGCACATGACGGCATACGGGCCGAAGTCGCGGGCAGCGAAAGCCTCGATGTTGGCAGAGATCTTCATGTCACGAAGCTGGCGGACGTAGTAATCGAATCCCTCTGGCGCATCGACCCAGCCGAGAAAGATGTCGCTGGCGCTCTGCATCAAGCGCTGCCCTTCGACCACGCGCTCGCCCTGGTGCGCGAAGCGGCTCTTTCCCTCGGGTGACTCCAGGACCGAGCGGCGAGCCTCCTTGATCTGAAGGAAGAGCGGGTCCGTGTCGTCGCCCAAGAAGAGCGCAACGAGACAGCGGGTGCCGACGCTACCCACGCCGACGACCTTCACCGCGATGTCTTGGAAGCTGTACTGATCGAATAGGTGACGGCGATCGTCCGAGATGGAGTGGCGATAGCGATCGAAGAAGGTCTTTGCCGCTGCCTGCCATTGCTCGGCGTATTGACGAAAATGGTAGACGAGCGGCGGATTGTCGACGATCGTGGCGTGCCCGTTCTCGACCATCGTCAGCTTGGGATAGAGACCCTCGGAGGTGTGCCGAACGGCGGCTTTCGCCTCGTCCGTCAGCGTCTTGCCGGTCCGCGTGTAACGGCGAAAGAAGTCGCACAGTTCCTCGAAGTCGATTTGCGTGTACCACACGGCGAGAGCCGACTCTTCAGCGTAAGTGGCCATCCGCTCGCGGTAGGTGCGCACGGCCTCGCGAACGGCATCCTCGGCCGTCTCTTTCGAGAAGTTTCGCTCGCGTGACGCGAGGACGAAGCTAGTCGTCAGGCGCTTGAGGTCCCATTCCCACGGCCCTGGAAACGTTTCGTCGAAGTCGTTGATATCGAAGGCCAGGTTTCGTTCGGGCGTTCCGAACCCGCCGAAGTTCGAGACGTGGCAATCGCCGCAGAGCTGCACCGTCACTCCGGTCGACGGGGAACCTACGAGATCGCGCGCTTGGAGGATGGCCGAGCCCCGCAGAAAGCTGAACGGCGACTTGGACATTCGCGCGTAGCGAAGCGGAATGAGCCCCGGGATTCGCCCGGTGTTCGATTCCTCGATAACTGCGACCGGATCTCGTTCGGGCGACGGCAGCTTCCACTCCCCCTGGGCCGAGCGCGGAGTTTGCGCGCGAAGCTCCCGGCCGTGCTGGTATCGTTCGGCTCGGGTCGTCATCGCAACGCAATTACCACGCCGATGAGCGCGGTCACTCCAAGCATTCCGGCCGGGATCCAACTTTCTCGCCGACCGGAGAAGGCGAAGGTGTAGGCCCCCTTGAGGAGGTTGTTGGACGAGGCTGCAATCAGAATCGCCGCCGCCGCCGTCGGTAGGCCGACCCCGGACGCTCCACTTTGGGCGAGGCTCGCGACGAAGGGGTCGACGTCGGTGACGCCGACGAGCGCCGCCAGTCCGAGAACCCCGGCTCGGCCAAGGTGCGTTTGGGCAAGTCCGGTGAACAGCGAGATCGCCACGAACGCGCCGGCGAAGATGAGGGCCGTCCAGATCTGCAGGGGATTCGTCAGTACGCCGGACTGCGCCGTTCGGCCGCCGGCGCGCGCGCGCAGCGCGGCGAAGATCGCGCTGAGCCCGGCCAGCGAGAGCAACGGAACGGCCAGCATATGCGCCAGCGCGAGGTTGAAGATTCCACAGACGACGAGAAGCCGCACGTACATCATTGCGGTCGCCGCCACGATGCCGGCTTGGAGTTCGGGCGTCATGCCCTCTTGGCGAGCACGGCGCGCGAGGACGGTCGTCGTGGCCGTCGACGAGTAAAGACCGCCGAGGATTGCCGTCAGCAACGTGCCGCGCGCACCGAAGACGTAGCGCTGCAGCAAATAACTGGCGTACGAAATCCCGGAGACTGCAACGACGGCAAGGCCGACGCCGAACGGCGTGACCGAGGTGTATGGAATCGGCTTCAGGCCGGCCAGCAGCGGCAGCATGATGCCGACCAGGATCAAAAACTCCCCGGCCGTCATGACTTCGCTGCTCGAGACGCGTTCCGCCCAAGCGTGAAGCGTGCGTTGACTTCCAAGCAGCAGCACCGCCGCAACCGCAACGGTCACCGAGAGCCAGAGGGGCTGCGTCAACGCGATCGGGCCGAGTGCGAATGCGAGCAAATTGCTCACCGGTACGATGAAGAAGCCTGCCACGGCCTCCGCGTCTTCGGCGGCGCTTTTCCTGCGCGCCCACGCGTAAAT
>JASHPI010000209.1 GCA_030038215.1 Vulcanimicrobiota bacterium
TACGCGCGCGGCATCAAACGCGCGCTCCTCGGCCGGTCAGCAGGTTGTAAATCACGAGGATAACGACGACCAGCAACAAGATGTGAATGAGTCCGCCTCCGATGTGAAGCAAAAACCCCAAGAGCCACAGTATCAGCACGACGACGATGATCGACCATAAGAGACCTGCCATGCGTTAGAGTTTACGCAGCCAAAGGACCGCCGTCTGTTCGGAAGGTTACGGAGCGGCGCCACCTTCGACCGCCCGCTGGGAGCAGTCGCGGGCACGCTTGCCGAAAAGGGAGCCAACGTGTCAGCCACAGAGCCGCGGTTAACCGATAATGCGTTGCTCGCGCGTTTGCCTAAGCGGGAGATCCACAAGATCGAGGACGATCTCGTTCCGGTGAGGTTCACGCTCGGCGAACTCGTTTACGACGCCCACGCGCCGTTGCACCAAGTCTATTTCCCTGTCACCGCCGTTCTCTCGATCATCAAGGTGATGGAGAACGGCGCGCCGGTCGAGACGGAGGCGGTCGGCCGAGAAGGCATGGCCGGAATCGAAGCCATCTTCGAAGCCGACGGCGTCGGCGGCAAGATGATCTCGCAAATTGCCGGCGCCGCCTACTGCATGCCGATTCCGGCGTTTCGCGAGCATCTCCGCACCAAGCCGCGGTTTCGAGCCATCGTCTTGCGCTACGCACAGAACGTCCTGGCGTCCCTGGCGCAGTCGGTGGCCTGCAATCGGTTGCACAACGTCATTCAGCGTTGCGCGAAGTGGCTTTTGTTGACGCACGATCGGGTCGGCGCGGACAAATTCCCCGTAACGCACGAATTCATGTCCATGATGCTCGGCGCGAACCGCCCTACCGTCACCATTGCGGCATCCAATCTGCAAGACGCCGGGCTGATCAGCTACTCGCGCGGCGTCGTACGCATACTCGACCGGGCCGGCCTCGAAAAAGCCGCCTGCGAATGCCACGCCGCCATGGTCGAAAGCTTTCGTCGCCTCTTCCCAAACTGAACGCCGGCTCACGTTCGCTTGCTGATTTTTTGGGTACGAAGCGGTCATGAAAGCTACGTGGAAACCGCATGAAAAACACGGCCGCCTGACGCGGCAGAGCGATCTTCCCGACAGCGTTTACGCCTTTCCGAAGCAGCGAAAAGAGCCGCTCACCGACGCACGGCACGTCCGTAACGCGGTGGCGCGCTTCGATCAGGTCCTCGGCGTTTCTGAGGCCGATCGAGCACTCGCGTTCTCGAACATCGAGAAGGCTGCGCGTCATTACGGCGTCGATCTGTCCGAAACAGCGTGGGAAGAGCTCGGCATTCACCCGCAGCCCCACCGCAAGGAGAGCGCCCGCAAGGGGGCCGCGACCCGGAAGCGCACCGGGGTCGCCAAGGCTGCCGCCCGCAAGGCCGCAGCGACGAAAAAGCGGACGGGTGTCGCCAAAAAGGCTGCCAAAAAGGCCGCAGCCACACGAAAGAAACGGGCCCGGCGCTAGCCTTTGGCAAAGCACCAGCCGCATGGTGGTGCTCGGAATTGAAACGTCGTGTGACGACACCGCGACGGCGGTCGTTCGCGACGGTAAGAACGTCCTCGCGAGCGTAGCGACTAATCAGGACGCCTTTCATGCGAAATACGGTGGCATCGTGCCCGAGATTGCGGGCCGCCAGCACGTTGCTCTCCTCTCGGCCGCGGTCGAAGACGCGCTCGCGCGCAGCGGCGCGACGTTTGCCGATCTCGACGGTATCGCCGTTACCCGCGGCCCCGGGCTGATCGGAAGTCTCGTCGTCGGCGTGGCCGCCGCGAAAGCGCTCGCGTTCGCGCTGCAGAAACCGCTGTACGCGGTCAACCACCTCCATGGCCACATCTTCGCACCATTCCTCGACCAGCCCGAAGCGCCGCCGTATCCGTTGTTGGCGCTGCTCGTCTCGGGTGGCCACTCTCAGCTGGTCGCCGTCGAGTCGGCGACGCGGATGCGCATTCTCGGGCGCACGCATGACGATGCCGCCGGCGAAGCGTACGACAAGACGGCACGCCTGCTGGGATTATCCTATCCGGGCGGCCCCGAACTCGACCGGCTGGCACGCGACGGCGATCCTGCCGCTTACGCCTTTCCGCGCCATCGGCCGGCAGGCGACTCGCTCGACCTTTCCTTCTCGGGATTGAAAACGTCGGTGCGCTACTTCCTCGAATCGCCGGCTGGCCGCGACGCGCGACGCGAGGACGTCGCGGCCTCGTTTCAAGCCGCGGTCGTCGACGTGCTGATGGCGCGTCTGCAATCCGCCTTCTCGCGCGCGAGCTACGCGGGCGTCGTGCTTTCGGGCGGCGTTGCCGCAAACTCGGCGCTCCAGGCCGCGGTGCGCGCCTGGAGCAGCAGCAACGGTGTGAGGGTGTTTATTCCGCCGCACAAGTACTGCACGGACAACGCCGCGATGATCGCCGCTGCCGCCTACTATCAGCGCGACGCCGTTCGCGTCGATCCGCTTGCGCTCTCTGCCGACCCCAACCTCGATTTCTACGTTGCAGCGTAGAGGTCGCGGCGGGTCGGCGGCAACTGCACGCTGCCGTCGCCGCGCGGGCGAGCCAACAGCGACTGAAAGAGACCCATCCGCCCGACCCTGAAGCCTTGCGCGCTGCCGGCCAGGTAGAGACGCCACGCGCGGTAACTTTGCTCGCCGGCGGCTGCGACCGCCGCGGCACGGTTGCGCTCGAGATTCGCGATCCACGCGCGCAGCGTGCGCGCGTAGTGTTCGCGCAAATTCTCGACGTCGCGCACCTCGAAGCCGCTCCGCTCGGCGACGCGCAATGCGTCCGAGACCGCGACCAGCTCGCCGTCGGGAAAGATGAATCGCTCCATGAAGCCGCTGGCTCGGCCGCCCCTATAGGTCTTACTCTCGTCGGCGATGCCGTGATTGAGGAAGAACCCGCCCGGGCGCAGCGCGTCGTAGGCGGCGCGAAAATACGCCGGCAAGCGCGCGCGACCCACGTGTTCGAACATTCCGATACTGACGATCTTGTCGAAACGCTCACCGCGTAACTCGCGGTAGTCGCGCAGCTCAATGCGCGCGCGGTCGCCGAGCGATGCGCGCTCGACGCGCTGCTTGGCCTCCTCATACTGTTTGCGGCTCAGCGTGATGCCCAGCGCACTCGCTCCGAATCGCTGCGCCGCGCGGATAACGAGCGCGCCCCAACCGCAGCCGATGTCGAGCAGCCGTTCGCCGGGGCGAAGACGCACCTTCCGGAGCGTGTAATCGAGCTTTGCCAGTTGCGCGTCCTCGATCAATTCGACGCCCTCGTCATAGTACGCGCACGAATAGACCAGCTCGCGGTCCAGAAAGGTGCGGTAGAAATCGACCGGTTGATCGTAGTGAAAGCCGATAGCAGCGCGATCGCGAGCGCGCGAGTGCAGCCGGCCATGCAAATGTGCCTCGCGCAGCGGCGGCAACGCCGCGCGCGGCATCCGGCCCAGCAGCCGCCATAAGCGCAGCGCGCGCAACGGATTCAAAGCCGCGACAGCCTCCGTAAGTCGCTCGATGGCCAACTCGAGATCGCCGCTGACGTCGATTAAGCCGGCCGTGAAGGCGCGGCCGGCGGAGAGCTCGACCGGCGGCGTAAAAGCGGTTCGCAGCGCGCCCGGCACGACGAACCGTAAAGCGAAGCGCTCCTCCTGCGTCGCTGCGATGCGCGTGCCGTCCCAAAGCTCGACGGAAAAGTCGCGGGCGTAACCGTCGCCGAAGAGCAGCCGCAGTGCGGCTAGCTCAACGCTCGAAGGCGACGATCTGATTGCGCTCGCGATGGTTGGTCCAGAACTTCGACCCATCATACGCTAAGGCGCGCCCGGCGAACGGAACCCGCGCGAGATCCTCGCACTGTACGGCGCCATTTGTGCGCACGCGCGTCAAGAAATAGTCGTTCGTCTCCTCATCGTCGGTAGTCAGCAAATAAAAGACGCCGTCGACGTAGCATTGCCCGCAGATCTCGTGGGGCACATCGATGCGTACCATCACCTCGCCGCGCTCGTCGATCCCGAGCAGACGCCGGTTGTAGAACTGGCTCACGTAGAGCCGGATGCCGTCATAGCTCAGCTGCGAGCCGGTATCGTCGGGACAGACGATGGCGTCGCGATCCTTGAACCCGTGACCGGGCACGAAGCGGCGAATAATCCGATTATCGTCTTCGCCTTCACCGCAGATCACACGCAGCTCATCACCGACGACGGTCATGCCCCATGGTTTTCCCGGCGCGCGCTGCTCTTCGACGATCGTCCACTGGCGCGGGTCGATCGCGTAGAGACGACTCGTTTCGATCGATCCCATCCAAAGCAGCTCGCCGTCGAAGGCAATCGACTGCGGACGCGGGGCCGGCGATGGCAGCCGCAGCGTTTCGGTTACGTCGTGCATACCTGGGCGCTTCGCCTTCCTTTTAGCTCCCCCTGGCCCGTTCCAATTGAGCCATCGTACATTGACGCGGCGCCTTGTCGGGGCGCCACCTCAAGAATCGTGCGGCGTGCCGGAAACGCCGCGCGGTCACATGATCGAACGCGACCTCGACGACGATCTCCGGCCGCACCGGGAACCATGGTGTATCCTCGCCGCGTCGCCACCGGCTCGGGCCTCCGGGTGCGGCCCCCGTAAACCCCGGCGGCTCGACGATCGGGTTGAGCAGCGCCGCGGCCCGTTCGCGTTGCACCGCGCTCATGGAACCGATGAAGCCGACGTGGTGCAATGCCCCGCCATCGTAGAGTCCCAACAGCAACGAAGCGATCAGCCCGTTCTTGGCCTGGCGAAATCCGCCGACCACGCAATCCGCCGTATAGCGGCGTTTGACTTTGACGGCCGCATCGCGGCTCCCGAAGGCGTAGGGAAGGTCCCGTTTGGCGATTACGCCGTCGATACGGACGGCGCTGCCTGCCAGCCATTGGGCGGCGACGCTCCGGTCGACGGTGGATGGGGATAGCACGATTCTTCCGGTGCCGCCGAAGTTGTCGGTCACGAAAGACTCGAGATGCCCGCGCCGGACTGCGTATGGATCGGCGTACACGGCGTCCTGTCCGCGCACCAACAAGTCGAAGAGCGCATAGGTCGCCGGCGTTTGCTGCGCGAGCATCCGAACGCGACTATCCGCGGGATGAATACGCTGCAGCAATGCGTCGAAGTCCAAACTGGCGCCGAATTCGATGAAGAGCTCGCCGTCGACGACGAAACGGGGCGTCCTCGCGAGCGCGAGCGCTGACACGATCTCGGGAAAGTATCGTGTCAGCGACTGTCCCGATTTAGATTGCAATTCGACGGCCGGCCCATCCCGAAAAGCGATACAACGAAAACCATCCCACTTAGGCTCGTACGTCCACTCCGCACCCTCCGGAATGCTTGCGACTTGTCGCGTCTCCATCGCATCGACCGGCGGCCGTAAGAGCAAGCCTTCAAAAGGCACGACGTTCTCTCCACGTTCGCTGCAGGTCAAACCGGCCGCGGCGGCTCAGCAGCGGCTTCCAAAGGTCGCCGAGGCTCGCAATGCGCGCCGGGACGTTGCGCAAAGTGAAGTCCGAAGGCTCACAACCGCTCTCGATCTCCTTCCACGTGACCGGCGTCGAGACGAGCGCCTCGGCGTTGGGACGTACCGAATATGCCGATGCCAACGTCTTTCCGAATGCATTTTGATTATAGTCGACGAGCACACGGCCGGGCGGTCGTTTTGCCACCCGATACTCGGCCGTCAGTACGTCGGGGTGGGCGCGCGCCATCTGCCTTCCAATCTCTTTGGCAATCTCCCAAACCTCGTGTTGCCGCGGACCAATGCGGATCGCGACGTGGACGTGCGCGCCGCTACTGCCCGACGTTTTGACGAACGGCTTCATCCCGAGGCCCTCCAGTACGTCACGCACGATCAGTGCGGCCTCTCGGACCACCGAGAACGACGCACCTTCGGTCGGATCCAGATCGAAATGCAGGTAGAGCGGGCGGTCGGGATCATCGCACAATGAATACCAGGGGTTCAGGTCGATGCAACCCAGATTTATCACCCAAAGGAGCGACGCGCGGTCGTCGATGACCGGAAAAGCGATCGTACTGCCCGAGCCGTGTTCGATGGAACACGTGCGTATCCAGGGGGGGCGCGCCGCCGGCGCGCGCTTCATATAAAAGAACGGTTCGTCAATCCCATTTGGGTAGCGCTTCATGACCATCGCACGATCACTGACATGCGGCAGTATCGTGCCCGCAATCGCCAGATAATAGGCGAGCAGATCGCCTTTTGTCACACCAAGCTCCGGGAAGTAGACCTTGCGGAGATTCGTCAGTGCAACCCGGTGCTCGCCGAGTTCGAGTGTCGCCGCATCAACGTCGCGCGGAATTAAGGCCGTCATCCGGTTCACGTCGCGTCTTTACCCAACGACTGGGGCGCCGGCACGATCGACACCGGAGCCGTCGACGAAAGCGTTGAAAGCATCGGTCTTGACGAAGCTGTTGACGTTCGGACACGGCACTGCGGGAGAGCTCGACCTAGCGGCGCTGCTACGCGCCAACCACGTCGATGTGGTCGCCGACGTCCGGAGCGTGCCGAAGAGTCGAGCCCACCCGCACGTCTGGGCGGCGGAGATGGCGCGCTGGGTTCCAGACCTTTCCGGCGCGAGCTACGAGTGGAATCCGGAACTGGGCGGTTTTCGAAAGACGATTCCGGAGAGTCCCAACGTTTCGTTGCGTCATCCCGCCTTCCGCGGTTACGCCGACTACATGCAGGCGCCGGAGTTTCTAGCGGCGCTCGATGCGTTGCTGAAGCGCGCGGACGAGACGACGGTTGCGATCATGTGCTCGGAAAGCCTGTGGTGGCGATGCCACCGTCGATTGATCGCCGATGCCGCGGCGCTCTTGCGAGGCGTCAGCGTGGAGCACTTGATGCATACCGGCGCGCGACAGCCGCACGTACTAACGGAGGGCGTCAGAGTTCTGCCGAGCGGGCTGCTGCAATACGACCTTTGACGAGGTGACCGCGGCTTGCAGCAACGAAATCGCGCGCTCGATCTCGGTTTCCGAAATGATCAGCGGAGGTGCAAGGCGCAGCGTGTTGCCTGCAGCCGTCCCGATCAAGAGACCGCGATCGCGCGCTGCCGCAGCGATCGCTTGCGCGTCATTTGGGTCGATGACGGGAATGCCGATCAAAAGGCCGAGTCCGCGCGGCGTGCCGAGTACGCTGGGATACGCCGCGGCCAGTCGCGCCAACGCTTCAAAGAGTTGCGCGGAGCGGGCGCGTACGCGCGCGTCGAGGTCGAGCGCGTCGCGCACACGTAAGTGCGCGAGCGCGGCCGCGCACGGGATCGGCGAGCCGCCGAAGGTCGAGCCATGATCGCCGGGTGCGAATCCTCCGGCGGCGCGCTCGTTCGCCAGCAGCGCCCCGATCGGCAGTCCGTTGGCGAGGGCCTTTGCCAGCGTGACGGCGTCCGGCCGCACCCCGAACTGCTCGAAGGCAAAGAGCGATCCGGTACGGCCCATGCCGCACTGAATTTCATCGAAGATCAATAGCGCCCCACGCTCGTCGCAAAGACGGCGCGCGGCCGCGAGAAACTGCGCGTCCGCAACGTGTACGCCGCTCTCACCCTGTACCGGCTCGACGATCAGCGCCGCCACTTCCTCGCCGATCGCGTCCTCGAGTGCGGCAGCGTCGTTGAATGGCACGAAGGCAAAGCCGGCGGGCAACGGACCAAAACCCTCTTGGTAGCGAGCATTCGCAGTGGCGGCCAGCGCGCCCAGCGTTCGCCCGTGAAACGAGCCCGCGCAGGCGAGGATCGTGCTCCGCTGCGTTTCGCCGCGGCGATAGGCCCATTTGCGCGCCAATTTGATCGCGGCCTCATTGGCTTCGGTGCCGGAGTTGCAGAAGAACGCGCCGTGCATTCCGGCGCGCGATACGAGCTCGCGCGCGAGCGATCCGCTTGGCTCGTGGTAGTAGAGATTGCTCGCATGCACGAGCTTGCGTCCCTGCTGCGCGACCGCGTCGGCGATCGCCGGATGGGCGTGGCCCAGCACGCAGACGGCGATGCCGGCGATGCAATCGAGATAGCGCCGTCCGCGATCGTCGATCAGCTCGCAGCCCTCTCCCGCGACGATGGTAATCGGTGCGCGATTGTAGGTGGGCAGGAGCGCCTCTTCGCGCACCATCACGTGCGGTAGTTCGCGTTGATGCGTACGTAATCGCGCGAGAGATCGCAGCCCCAAGCAGTCGCTTCAGCATCGCCGAGGCCAAGGCGCAGTTCGACGAGAACTGTGGACGGTTCGAGCTCGCGATGCGCTTCGGCCTCGGAGAGCAGCTCGACCGCGCCGGCGCCAACCCATGGCTTGCCGTTAACGTCGAGCGACCAACGTTGCGGATCGATCTTGGCACGCGCCGCGCCGGCCGCCGCGATGATGCGCCCCCAGTTCGGATCCTCGCCGTACAGCGCTGTCTTCACCAGACTGCTGTTGACGATCGCGCGTGCTACGGTACGCGCCTGCCCGACGTCGAGCGCTCGGCTCACCCGCACCTCAAGGGTCTTGGACGCACCTTCGCCATCGGCCACCATTGCGCGCGCCAGGTCGAGACAAACGCTTCGAAACGCCTGCTCGCAGGCGGAAGGCACGTCGCACGGATCGCAGGCCGGCGGAGCGAACGCATACACGGCATCGTTGGTCGACATATCGCCATCGACCGAGATCATGTTGAAGCTCTCGTCGCTGCCGTCGGCAAGCAGCCGCTCCAGCGCCGCGCGCGACACGGGGAAATCGGTTGCCAAGAAGGCGAGCATGGTCGCCATTGAAGGGGCGATCATTCCCGAACCCTTGGCGATCCCGCCCACAACGTACTTTCGCTCTTCGTGATAGAACGCGTACGCGGAGAGCTTGGGAACGCGATCGGTCGTCATGATCGCCTCGGCGGCGTCGAACGCCGCCTTGGTCCCCTCGTCGAGTTGCGCCGCGGCGCGCTCGACCCCGCGCTGCACGCGATCCATCGGCAACGGCGTGCCGATTACGCCGGTCGATGCGACGATCACTTCACCCGCCGCGACCTGCAGCAGCGCGGCCGCTTGGCGGGCGGTGGCGCGCGCGTCGCGTTCGCCGCGCTCGCCGGTGCAGGCGTTCGCGCAGCCCGAGTTGCAGACCAGCGCGCGCATCGTCTCCGAGGCCGCCAGATGCTCCGCGCTCACCAGCAGCGGCGCCGCCTTGATTTCGTTGGTCGTGACGACCGCCGCGCAGACACGCGGTCCCTCGAAGGCGATCAGCGCCAGATCGCGCTTGCGTGGTTTGATCCCGGCGTGCACGCCCGCCAGGCGAACGCCGGGAACGGCCCCCAATCCGCCGCGCAACTCGATCAGGCGGTTAAGCGACGACGGCGCGAGCATGGAATCCAGTCTCCTCGGGATAGCCTAGCATAACGTTGAGATTCTGGACGGCCTGCCCGGCTGCACCCTTGCCGAGATTATCGATCGCGCAGATCGCGCGCACGACCCGGCCGTTGGTGTCGATCCGCAACTCGGCATCGTTGGTGCCGCTGACGGCGGCCACACTGGGCGTGCGTTCGCGCGCGAGCACGCGCACGAAGCTGCTCGCGGCATAGGCGCGCGCATAGGCGGCATCGACTTCGTCGGCGTCGAGTTCGCGATCGAAGAACGCGTAGACGTCGACGAGCATTCCGCGAGCCAACGGGACGACGTGCGGCGTGAACGTCAGGGCCGTTCGCGCGCCGGCTCGACGCAAATACCGTTCGATCTCCGGCTGATGACGATGCCCTTGGAGGCCGTAGGCGCGAACCTCGCCGCTCACCTCGGCGAAAAGCGCCGCGACGCTGGGCTTTCGCCCCGCGCCGCTGATCGCGCTCTTGGCATCGACGGCTACGTGCGCCGGGTCGGCGATCCCGACCAGCGGCAGTAACGCCAGCAGCGTCGCCGTTGGATAGCACCCGGGATTAGCCACCAGCGGCGCGGCGGCAATCGTCGCGCGATACCACTCGGTGAGTCCGTACGCCGCGGCGCCATCCAGGCGGAAATCGGCGGAGAGATCGATCACTCGCACGCCGCCGGCCACGAGCGCGGGGACCAGGTCGCGCGCTTGCCCCGCCGTACCGGCCGCCATGACGACGTCGCCGGCCCGCGCCGATTCGACGACGCTCCCCGGTAGCGCAAAGCGGTACTCGGTCGTACGCAAGAGAGGAAAGTGATCCGCAAGCAGCTGGCCGGCATGGGTTTGGCTCTCCAGCACCCCGATCTCGAGAAGCGGATGCGCGTGCAACAACCGAATCGCTTCGCCGGCCGCATATCCGCTCGCGCCGAGCAGGTGCACGCGCGTCACGCCGTGGCCTCCGGTAGCGATGCGAGCTCCGCTTCGAGTGAGACGATCTGCTCGCGAACGTCTTCCGGCGCGGTGGAGCCGCGCGTGCGTTTCGCGACGACCGACGCCCGCGCATCGAGCGGCGCTCGTATCTCGCCGGTGCCGGCCTGGTCGGCCAGCGACGCCAGATCGCGTTCGTCCAAGGCGCGCCGCTCGCGTTCGGCGCGCGCCACCGCGGCGCCGACCATCGCGTGAGCGGCTCGTGCCGAGGTTCCGGCGGCGATTAGTGCATCGGCGACGTCGGTTGCGATCGTGTAACCTTCCAGCGCGCATTGCTCCATACGTTCGGAAACGAACGCGACGCCCTGTAGCGTCCGGGCAAAGGCATCGAGCGTTGCGAGTGCATCTTCGACAATCGCGATGACCTGCGCCTTCGTCTCCTGTAGATCGCGCTGGTACGAGGGGGCGAGGCCGCAGAGCGTCGCCATCGCCCCCGCGTAGCCGCCAAGCAATTTGGCGGCGTGTGCACGTACCAGCTCCAGCGGATCCGGATTGCGTTTCTGCGGCATCAGGCTCGATCCAGTCGCGGCTCCATCGTCGAGACATACATAGCCATAAGCCGGCGCGGACCATGCGATCAACTCTTCGGCGATGCGCGACGCGTCGATGACGACGCGCACGCAGCCATGCGCGAGATCGAGTGCCGTATCGCGGCTTCCGATTGCATCCAACGCGTTGCGCGACGGGCCGGTGAAGCCGAGAACCCG
>JASHPI010000210.1 GCA_030038215.1 Vulcanimicrobiota bacterium
TCTCCTCGGAGAAGAGCGAGCGAAGCTCGGCGCGACCGTATCTCCACGAGAACGGCGAGGCGTACGAAGAATAGTCCATGGGTCGCGGTTGGCCTTCGCCTTACGGGAAGCTAGCGCCTCGTCACCCCGAAGAGTGCGGCGAGTTCGACGCTGATGCGCTCAACGAGCGTGCGCTGGTCGTCTGAGTCGCTACCGGCCCGGCCGGTGACGATCGCTTCGACGGCGTGGACCGCGCGATCGTACGCGGTCCGCGCGCGCGGCTCGCCGATGCGCGCTGCGACCGGACGAAGAAATCGTTCGCGCCAACGCGCGCGATCGGGAAGTCTGCCGCCCTCGCGAGCCAGCTCCCACACGTAGTCGCATTCGGTCGCTAACGCCGAGAGCAGACCGACGCCGGCGCGCGCATCGCTCGCGAAACACTCGTTCGCGATCGCGAGGGCTTCGGCGGTCCGCCCTTCGACCAGAGCGCTTGCATACTTGTAGGCTTTGGGATCTTCGATGCTGAGCGCTTCGCGCTCGAGATCCGCGCGCGTGATCTTGGTGCCCGAGAGCGCCAGCTTCTCGAGATCGTTGCGCACCGACGCGAGATCGGCTTGGCTGTGCGCCAGCTCGTCGATCACGCGCGGCTCGGCCTTGGCGCCGAGCTGGTCGAGCGTCTCCTCGACGAAACGCGCGCGCACGTCTTCCCCGGCGGTGGTGTCAACGCGGAGCGCGCTTCGTCCGGCCAACGCGCCGAACGGCTGCGGCCGCTGTGCGCGCGGCGAGAGCAGATCGAGCAAAGCCAGGGTGTTCCCCTCCGGCACCTCTTGCGCGGCTTCCCAGAGATCGCGGCGCGCTTGCGCCCGCAGGCTCTGCGTATCGGTTACGACAACGACGCGCCGCTCGGCGAGAAAGGGCATCGCGGCGATCGCCTCGCGAACGCGCGACGCGTCGCCGACCTCCTCGGGAAGAAAACGTTGCAGATTGAGCTCGCGAACGTCGCTGGGCAGCAGGCGGTCGACGAGAACGTCCAGGGCGCGCTCCGCGAGCACGCGCTCAGTTCCTTCGATGATGACCAACTTGCCGATCGCGGGCTGCTTATCGAGGAAATCGTAAAACTTCAACGATGCGCCGGCAGAACGAGCGGCCGCAGCTCGAGGTCGGAAATCGAGTCGCCGTAGGGAGGGCGCAGGATGCCGCACTCGGTCACGAAGGCGGTGACGAGATGTCCGGGCGTCACGTCGAACGCCGGATTGTACACGGCGGCGCCGTCGGGCGCTACGCGCTGACCTCGAAAGGAGGCGACTTCTTCGGCCGAGCGCTCTTCGATCGGGATGTCGGCGCCGCTGGCGATCGAAAAATCGAACGTCGAACGGGGCGCAGCGACGTAAAACGGTATGCCATGATGGGCGGCCAGAATCGCCAGCGCGTAGGTGCCGACCTTGTTGGCGGTGTCGCCGTTGCGCGCGATGCGGTCCGCGCCGACGATGACCAGGTCGATCCGGTGTTCGCGCATCGCAACCGCCGCCGCCGAATCGACGATCAGGACCGCCTCGACGCCGGCCGCTTCCAACTCGAGATAGTTCAGGCGCGACCCCTGCAGCAACGGACGCGTCTCTCCAAGGAAGACGCGCGGCTTCTTCCCGCCGCGCTGCGCCGCGATGATGACTCCCAGTGCCGTGCCGCCGCCCGCCGTGGCCAGCGGGCCGGTATTGCAGTGCGTCAGAACGCGCGCGCCCTTGCGAATCAGCTCGAGACCGTACGTGGCAATCGCGTCGTCGATCGCGATCTGCTCGTGGTGGATGGCCCGCGCCTCTTCCAACGGATCGGCGGCGGCGAGAACGCGGTCGACCGCCCAGCCGAGGTTGACCGCCGTCGGGCGGGCAGCCCGGACGCGCTGGGCCGCGCGCTGGAACTCCGCGTCGTCGGCGATCGTTCGGCGCAGCAGCGCAACACCGTACGCGCCGAAGACCCCGATGCACGGGGCGCCGCGCACCGCCAAGCTGGCGATGGCCTCAGCCACATCGTCGGCCGAACGAGCGCGCTCATAACGCGCTTCGTTCGGCAGCCATCGTTGATCGAGATAGAGCACCGCGTCGCCATCCCAGGCGACCGCAGTGAGCGGCGCGGTCACACGCCGGCTAAGGCCTTCGCCGAATAGCAGGCACGGCAGTAGACCGGACGGTCACCGCGCGGGCGGAATGGGACCGTCGTTTCAACCTTGCAGTCCGCACAAACCGCCGAATAACTCGGCCGTGCGGTTCGCGTGCGATCTTCGCCGCCGTGCGCACGCCGCGCTTGCCGGCAGTCGCGGCATCGCTGCGGCTCGTTCTGGAATCCCTTCTCGGCAAAAAAACTCTGCTCTCTTCCAGTAAAGACGAACTCGTTACCACAATCCTTGCAGGTGAGTATCTTATCTTCCAACGTTCGGCCTCCGCGTAGCATAAAGCTCCGTAAATCCGACCGAAGTCTCGGAGTTCCTGCGCGGCGAACGGGCAATTCGTTCAGCCGCGAAAACCGGCACGGGGAACGCCGCCTGTTATGCCCAGGAGCGTAGCGGCTGCGATCGCAGCGGCATAGCCTTTGTCGCCCTTGGGATCGACGCGCTCCTCGGCCTGCGCGAGATTCTCGGTGGTCACGACTCCAAACCCGATCGGCACGCCGGTCGCGAGCTGCACCTCCATGATGCCGCGCGCACATTGCCCGGCGACGAGATCGAAGTGCGGAGTCTCGCCTCGAACTACGACACCGAGTGCGACCAGCGCATCGAAGCGTTCGGTGGCGATCAGGTTCTGACAGGCCAACGGCAGCTCGAAGCAGCCGGGAACGTCGAAGCGGCTGACGCTTTCATCGGAAACGTTGCAGTCACGCAGCGCGCGCTTGGCGCCCTCAACGAGCCGGTCGGCCAGGTCGGCGTAGAAGCGGGCCGCGACGATCGCGAAGGTCTTGCCGGTGCAGTTGGCCGCGCCTCGACGAGTTTGAGAGGCGCGCTTCACGAAACGGCCTCGCCATCGAGCATGTGGCCCAGGCGCGACCGCTTGGTATCGATGTAGCGTTTGTTGTGCGCCGTGGGCACCGTTTGCAACGGCATCCGTCCGGCGATCTTCAGACCGTACCCCTCAAGGCCGAAGATCTTCCGCGGGTTGTTGGTGATCAGACGCATCTCGCGCACGCCTAGGTCGTAGAGAATCTGCGATCCAATTCCGTAGTCACGCTTGTCGACCGGCAAGCCGAGCGCGAGATTGGCCTCGACCGTATCGGCACCGTGATCCTGCAGTTCGTATGCGCGCAGCTTGTTGGCGA
>JASHPI010000211.1 GCA_030038215.1 Vulcanimicrobiota bacterium
TCCGCGTCAACGCATGCCTCGAACGGCCATTTCGAACGAATGGACCATGTGGCGCTACCGAGCGATGCTACCCATCGCCGACGGAGAGGAGCCCGTCTCGTTGGGCGAAGGAGCTACGCCGCTGGTTCGGCTTTCGCGTCGGGCGACGCGGCGCGACGATGTGTACGTGAAGGACGAGGCCCAAAATCCGACCGGCTCGTTCAAATCGCGCGGCATATCGGTTGCCGTTACCGTTGCAAAGCGTCTGGGAGTGCCGTCGCTGGTCGCACCGAGCGCCGGGAATGCCGGCGGCGCGCTGGCGGCGTACGGCGCGCGCGCCGGGATCGGCGTGCGCGTCTACGTTCCGCGCGACACGCCGGAGCTACTCGTCGAAGAAATCGAGGGTTATGGCGCGCAGGCAGTGTTGGTCGATGGTCTGATCGACGAAGCAGGCCGCCGCGCGGCGGAGCATGCGCGCGAAACCGGCGCGTTCAACGTCGCGACGTTCCGCGAGCCGTATCGCGTCGAGGGGAAAAAAACGATGGCCTACGAGCTGGTCGAGCAGCTGGGGCGCGTCCCGGGGACGATCATCTATCCGACCGGCGGCGGCACCGGCTTAGTCGGGATGTGGAAGGCTTTCGGCGAGCTCGAGCAGCTAGGCTGGATCGGCACGGCGCGTCCGGTCATGGTAGCGGTTCAGGCGGAAGGCTGCGCGCCCATCGTTCGGGCTTTTGTTTGCGGCGAAGAGGCCGCCGTGCCCGTTGAGAGCGGCCATACGACGATGTGGGGACTGCGTGTGCCGGGCGGAATCGGCGATCGTCTGACGTTGCAAGCGGTGCGCGAGTCGCGCGGCTGCGCGGTCGCCGTTTCCGACGAGCGGGCGCGCGACGCGATGCGCGAGCTCCATGAGACCGAAGGGATCGACGCGACCGAGGAGGGCGGAGCAACCCTGGCCGCACTTGCCTTGCTGCACGCTGACGGCGTCGAACTTCCGGCTCCGATCGTGCTTTTCAACACCGCAACATCCTTGAAGTACGCGCCTCGCCGCACGCGCCGCCGTTCCTGAGTTCGCGCTGCCACCAAGCGACGTCGATCCAGCGGCCGAACTTGCGGCCGACCTCGCGGTAGGTACCCACCGGCTCAAAGCCGTGCTTCGTATGAAGAGCGACGCTTGCATCGTTGGGCAAGGCAATCCCGGCAAAGGCACGATGAAAGGTCCCAGCTTGCTCGAGCAGGCGAAAGAGCGTCGCGTAGAGGGAACTGCCGACGCCTCGACCGCGAACGGCGCCATCGACGTAAACGCTCACGTCAAGCGAACTTGCGTATGCCGCTCGTTCGCGATGTTGCGTCGCGTATGCATATCCGATCACAGCGCCCGAGTCTGCCGCCACCAGCCAGGGGTAGATACGAGTAACCCGCCGGATCCTCGAGCGTATCTCGGCTGCGTCGGGTGCGTCGAGCTCGAACGAAATGGTGGTCCTCTCCACGATGGGCCGATAGATTTCGGCGATCGCGGCCGCATCGGCGGGCAAGGCATCCCGAATGATCACGGATAAATTGTTGGCGTCCCGTTCCGGAGCGACGCAATGGCCAGCAGCTTAAAGGGAAGCACCGGCAATGGACGATTGGCCTATTCGAGGCGCGCAAGCCTTTATTGTCGTGGAGAACTCATGAAAAAGGTTGGACTGCTACTCGGCCTTCTATTGATAGTCCCGGCCGGATGTGCTCAGGAGATGGGGACAAGAAACTCGCCGGGCGGAGTCGCTCCGGCGGTCGCACCGGGACTTCGGCCGCTCTTCTCGCCGTTGGCTAGCCGCGGCTTGTTGGGAAACGGCAAGATCAAGCACGTCGTCATCATCGTTCAAGAGAATCGAACACCCGATGATCTCTTCAACGGATTGCCGGGCGCCGACACCGTAAAGTACGCCACCGACTCAAACGGCGATCGCGTCAGCTTGCAGCCCATCTCGCTAACCGCACCCTACGATATCGACCACTCGCACGGCGCGTTCGAGATCGAATACAATGGCGGCCGTCTCGACGCTTTCAACCTCGAAAGGTCGACGAAGTGCAAACACCGTCGCGATTGTCCGCCGGTCGATGCTCGCGCGTTCGGTTTCGTTCCACGCTCCGAGGTTGCGCCGTATTTTGCGATAGCAGAACAATACGCGTTCGCGGACCGTATGTTCGAGTCCGACGCGGGACCGAGCTTTCCCGCGCACCAGTACATCTTGAGCGGAACGTCGACGGTGGAAGAGGGCTCCCCCCTGCGGGCGTCCGAAGAGCCGCTATCGGCCAGGCAAAAGTTCACCGGAGGGTGCGATTCGCCCAAAGGGTCGCTGGTGCAGCTGATCGACATGTCGGGGGCCGAGAATCAGGAAGCTTTTCCTTGCTTCAACCGCCCGGCGCTCACCGATCTGTTGGAAGCAAAGTCGCTGACCTGGCACTACTATCAGGCTTTGGTCGGAGCGGGCCCGTGGAACGCGCCCGACGCGATCCGGCACATTCGCGACAGCCCCGAGTACTCGACCGACGTGATCGAACCGCCCTCGACCGTCCTTACGGACGTTGCCGAGGGAAAGCTCTCGAACGTCGCCTGGGTGACGCCGACGGCAGCGGAATCGGATCATGCCGGCACCAACAAGGGATTGGGACCCTCGTGGGTCGCGTCGGTCGTCAATGCGATCGGCGAGAGCCGCTATTGGAAGGATACGGCGATCTTCATTTTGTGGGACGACTGGGGCGGATGGTACGATCACGTTAAGCCGCCACAGTTCAACTCATTCGAACTAGGCTTCCGCGTGCCCCTGATCGCGGTGTCGCCGTATGCAAAGAAAGGCTACATCTCCCACAAACAGCATGAGTTCGGCAGCATCTTGAAGTTCGTCGAGGAAACCTTCGACCTCGGATCGCTCGGCTCGACCGACGTTCGCTCGGACGATCTCAAAGACTGTTTCAACTTCTCGCAGAAGCCGCGCCGCTTTACGCCGATCTCGGCGCCGGAAGGAGCCGTTTACTTTCTGAAGCAGCCGATATCGACCGTGGATCCGGACACCGACTTTTAAGAGACCGTGAGCCGCGGCGCGCAATGGGCGGCCTGGAGCGTGGCCGCGGTCGTCGCGGTCGTGCACTTCGCGGTTGCCGGGCAATATGACGCGTTTCGCAACGAACTCTACTTCATCGTCTGTGGACGCCATCCGGCCTTTGGCTACGTCGATCAGCCGCCGCTGATCCCGCTGCTCGCAGCGGCCACCCAACTCGGCGGCATCAACGTCTGGCTGCTGCGGGTGCCGGCCGCTGTGGCCGCGGCGCTGCTGGTGCCGCTCACGGTCACATTCGCGAGCTTGCTCGGCGCGAGCACGCGCGGCGCCTGGCTGGCTGCGGTCGCGGCCGCGAGCGCGACGCTCGTCATCGCGATGACGGCGACGCTCTCGACGACGACCTTCGAACCGCTCGCTTTCACCGCAATCGCATACCTCGTCACGCTGGCGCTGCTCCGAGGTCGCTCGCACGCCTTTTGGTGGGCCGGCGCGATCGCGGGCTTGGCATTCCAAACCCGCTACGGCATCATCTTTTGGGGAATCGGTCTAGGAATCGGTTTGGCGCTTACCGGCCCGCGTTCGGTGTTTCGCGGGCGCGATTTCTGGGTCGGCATGGGAATCGCCGTGCTGATCGCGCTGCCGAACGCCGCGTGGCAGGTCGCCAACGGCTTCCCATTCCTGGAGCTCGTCCGCAACGACAATTCCGGAAACTTCACCGGGACGCCGTTGCACTTCATCATCGATCAAATCTTCTCGATCAACGTCTTATTAGCGCCGCTCTGGGTGACCGGCATCGTCGCACCGTTTGCGTCGGCCAGATTGGCGCGGTTTCGTTTTCTCTCCATAACATTCGTCGTGACGGCGCTGTTGATTTTCATCACCCATGGCAAGAGCTATTACATGGCCGGCGCGTACCCGACGATGTTTGCGCTCGGCGCCGCGGCCTGCACCGGGTTGCCGCGCCTGCTCGTTGCCGGGTGGGCCCTCCTAACGGCGGTGAACGGCGCGCTCGCGCTTCCGCTCGTTCTACCGGTGCTTCCGCCCGCGCGCCTCGAGCGGATGCTCGATCATATGGCGTTTCGGCCGCGTCCGGTCGAACGTGCCGGCATCGGTGCTCCGCTCATGCAGATGCTCTCCGACGAGTTCGGCTGGCGGGACCTCGCGCGAACGGTCGCCGACGCGTACGCGGCGTTACCCCAAGCCGATCGCGCCAAGACCGCAATCTTCGCCTCAAACTACGGCGAAGCCGCCGCCATCGATGTCTTCGGCACCAACCTGCCGCCGGCGCTCAGCGGGAACAATCAGTACTACTTGTGGGGGCCGCGCGGATATGACGGCTCGGTCGTCCTCGCGGTCAACGTCGATCCGGCGCAGTGGTCGGCGATCTGCGATTCATTGCGCATTGTGGCGCACTTTGGAAACTCGCCCTACGCAATGCCCTATGAAGTCGACCGCCCCATCTTCCTCTGTCGAGGCATGCACCCGCCGTTGCCGCAACTCTGGCCGCAGTTCAAACATTTCGGCATCGAGAATCTCGGGGTGCCTAGGTCGTGAGCGCAGCTTCGCGCCTTTCGGGTACGACGCCAAAGCCGAGCAGCGTAAAGACGATTACCGCGACGAAAGTCATCCCGACGAAGATCTGCATCGCGGTCGCATAGTCGGCGCCGCCGTTGGGAAGGATGAAGCGCGTCGCAGCGAGCGACGTAAGGATCGGCAGCGTCGGCGACGCAATGAGGTTGCCGATCTGGTAGACGAAGCCGGGGAAGGTGCCGCGCGCAAGCCCGGGCGCGATCTCGTTGAGATGAGCGGGAACGATCCCCCAGGCGCCCTGGACCGCAAACTGCATGACGAAACCGCCCAGCGCCAGTGCCCAGAAACTCGTTCCACCGACCCAAATCTTGAGCATGAGGATGCCGATCACGCAGGCGGCCACGATCATCCACCGGCGCCCGTAGCGTTGCGAGAGCCAGCCGAACACGATCCCGCCGCCGATCGCTCCCAGCGCGGCAATCGAATTGAGGTTGCCGGCCGCCGCATGTGAAAATCCGCGCTGCAGCGATACGAAGGTGACGTAAGGATCCTGCGAGCCGTGCGACATGAAATTGAATGCGGACATGAGCAGGATTCCATATATAAACAAAACCCAGTTGCGCTTGATCGCGTCGATCAGTACGTCGCCGCGCACCTCGAGCCGCTCCGCTCGCCCGGCTTCCCACACGGGCGATTCCGGCACGCTGGTTCGCATGTAGAGGATCAGCAGCGCGGGCAGCGCGCCGATGATGAACATTCCGCGCCATCCGACATAATGGAAGAACAGCGTCAGGGTGACCCCGGCGAGAAGGTTTCCGACCGCGTAGCCCTCTTGGAGGAGACCGCTCATGACGCCGCGTCGTTCCGCCGGCAGCGACTCCATCGCCAGCGCCGCTCCCAATCCCCACTCGCCGCCCATCGCCACGCCGAAGATCGCGCGAATGACGATGAAGAACGTCAGGTTCGGCGAGAACGCGGTGAGCAATTCCAGGAACGAAAAGAGTCCGACGTCGACCATCAGGGGAATGCGGCGTCCGTACCGGTCGGCGAACCAGCCGAAGATCAGGGCGCCGAGCGGGCGAAACGCCAGAGTCAAAAACGCCGCGACGGCGACTCGTGGGATCGGCGCATCAAACGCCTTCGAAAGATCCGGCAACAGAACGATGACCAAGAAGAAGTCGAACGCATCCAGCGTCCAGCCGAGGAAACAGGCGACAAAAGTTCGCTTCTGAACGGCGGTCATGCCGCGTAGTCCGCCGCGCTCGTGGCGTCCGTGCCGCGCGCGACGCCCGACGCGTTAAGGATCCAAGTAGCGACGACGGCGACCAGCAAGTTGAGGATAAGCGCGTAGAAGGGTCCGTATCCGATCAGCGTTCCGCCGAAAAGATGGAGCGGGTAGTTGGCCGTGAACTGCGTCACAATCGCCATGTAGGTGCCGGCTGCGATGCCGGCGACCCACCCGAGAATCAATGCCTTGGGATGGAACCAGCGTGTGTACAGCCCCAGCACGAATGCCGGAAAGATCTGCAGGATCCAGGCTCCGCCGAGGAACTGGAACCCAATCGCGAATTGCGGCTGAATGAAGATCACGAAGAGCAAGGCGACGATGCAAATCAGCAGCGTTGTGATTTTTGCAGTTCGCGTCTCGGCGAAATCGCGCGCCGGTGAGAATTCGCGCGCCAGGTTGCTCGCGAAGGTATTGGCGCCGCCGATCGCCATGATCGCCGCCGGGACGAGCGCGCCGATCACGATCGCGGCATACGCCACGCCGGCGAACCAGTCGGGGAATATCTGCCCGAAGAGCACCGGCACGACCAGCTGCGGGTTCTTCACGTGAATTCCGGCCGCGATTCCCGCGAAGCCGAGCAGCGCCAAGAATCCGAGCAGCAGCGAATAGATTGGGAGCAGCGCCATGTTCCGCTGGACGACCAGGCGGCTCTTGGCCGAAAGCACCGACGTGATCGAGTGCGGATAAATGAAGAGCGCAAACGCCGAGCCCAGCACCAGCGAGGAGTAGGCGAAATAAAGCGTGTGCGGTAGCGTCAGCGTCGCGGGTTTGGGTCGGGAGGCCAACCCCTTCGCCGCCGCATCGAAGATGCCGCCCCAGCCGCCGAACAGATGCGTCACCGCTACGACGGCGCAGATAATTGTGAGGTAGATCAGCGTATCTTTGATGAAGGCGATGAGCGCCGGCGCGCGCAGACCGCTCGTGTACGTGTAGGCGGCCAGCAGCAGAAACGATACGGTCAACGCCAGCACGCCATCGCTGGCGGCGAAGGCGCCGCCCAACTGCAGAAAGACCACTTTCATGCCCACGAGCTGCAGGGCGATGTACGGAACGATCGAGATCATGCTGGTAAGCGCGATGAGGATCTCCAGCGTGCGGTCTCCGAATCGTTCCCGCACGAAGTCGGCCGCAGTCGCGTAGCCGCGTTTGCTCGAAAGGCTCCAAAACCGCGCCAGCACCACGATCGCGAACGGGTAGACCACAATCGTATAGGGAACCGCGAAGAAGGCGAAGGCGCCGGCGGCGTATGCCAGTGCCGGAACGGCGATGAACGTGTAGGCGGTGTAGAGATCGCCGCCGATCAAAAACCATGCAACGACGGTACCGAAACTTCTGCCTGCGAACGCCCACTCGTCGATCGTGGCCAGCGTTGCGTGCCGGCGCCATCGCGAGGCCCAAAAGCCGAGTATCGTAACCGCTAACACCAGCAGGCCGAAGATCAGCCCGCTAGCGCGCATCCGATCCGCCTCTTGTTACCGCGATGAAGATGGCCAGCAGGATGCCGGTGAGGATCGTCCACGCCAACTGGTACGCGTAGAAGAACGGGATGCCGAAAATGCGCGGCTCTAAGTGGTTGTAGAACCCGGGAAAGAGGGTCGCCACGAAGGGGACGGCCAGGAGCAGGTACCACCAGGACAACCGCTCATTTCGCACTGCGGGCAACCATACGCCTTCGCGCCCT
>JASHPI010000212.1 GCA_030038215.1 Vulcanimicrobiota bacterium
TTCGGGCGCTGGGAAGGCCTGACGTGGGAGCAGATCGTCGCGATCGATCCGCGCCTCGGCGGTCAGCCGCCGACGCGCGCGAGACTCTACGATCCCGAGGGAGGCGAGTCGTTCGCGCAAGTGTGCGCGCGCGTTCGCGCGTTTCTCGATGACGTGGCACGCGGGCCGTACGATTCGATCGCGATCGTCACCCACGCAGGACCGCTGCACGCGGCGCTGCGCGTACTAGACTTGACCGGTCATCGCGAGAGCGGCCACCGTTTCAGCGCCGGCTTCGCGCCGGGCGGCATCACGCGCCTCATCGTGGACCGCGACGGAACGCGCGTGATCGACCTCAACGACCTCAGACATCTAACCGCGTAGGTTGTAGACTTCGCGCAGTAACGGCGTAAGGTAGGTGCCGGCCGGCAGAACATAATCGGGCTGCGGTACCGGAATCGGCAGCGAGTGCGGATAGGGTGGGTGAATCATGCGGTCGTCGCTCGCCGGATAACAAACCGGCCACGGGATCGTTCCTTCCTCGTGTCCGCCATTCGTAAACTGGGCGACGTAGTGCGTGTAATAGCAGCTGAGGTTGCCGGTAGCCCAATGATTGATCGGAATCAGCACGGCTTGCACGACGTTGCGCGCCGTGCGTCCGGGCGTGTCGAAAAACGTGCGGCGGTACGTGGACGGAGAATGCGGCGCGGCCGTCACGATGCTGAGCGGCTGATTGCGTTGATTGAGCCGTGCGGCTTCCTGCGAAAACTGCTGCTGATCTTGAGCGATCTTCTGTTCGAGGGCCGACTCGTAACTGTTTGGGCGCCCTTTCTTCGGCGTAGGTTGCGGTGATGCCGTAGGCGCGTTGCGCGCCACCTCGCGAGGCGGTGCGGATGGGCGCGCCGCCGGCGCGAGTCGGTGGCGCGGCTGCGGACGGGGCACCGGGCGCGGCTTAGGCTGTGGCTGCGGTCGCGGTTGTGGGCGCGGCATTGCGAGCGGTTGCGGCACCGTACGTCGCTCGATGCGTATTGCGGTCGATGAAACGACCTCTTCGCGTTGAGGCGGTTTCGGCGCGAGGAACGGCAGCTTCGCGGCGGTCGCCCAAAAGGCCAGCGGCAAGAGCGTGGCGTGCAGCGCGGCGGAAAGCAGCAAGGCCCAGAGTAAGTTGTACCGCCCGCGCTCGTCGTCGCGCTCTTCGGAGATCATCCTGGGTGAAGAGTACCCCGCTGCCGATTGGGGGCCCCGCGTCCCTTGGCCGCGAACCATTTGAATATGGCTGAGGAAGGTGACGGACAGGTCGCAAGCACGCTCTTCTGGGTCGGACTCGGGGTCGGCGTGGCCGCCGTCGGTGCGCTGCTCGTCTATACGGCCGTGCGTTTGGTCTCCGCGCGACGCGAGGATCCAACCAGCCAGCGCATTCAGCAGCTGATCGACGAAGCAAACTCGTTGCTCAAGGCGCTTGACGACCAAAGACATAGCGCTTAAGCCCCGAACGGCGCTGCGAGCCGGCGCCGAGCTTGAGGTTGAGTTTAGCGACCTGCTTGCCAACGGCCAGGCCGTCGGCCGTGTCGACGGCATGGTCGTCTTCTGTTTCGGACCCCTGCCGCAAGAGCGCGCCCGCGTCCGCATCACGATCGTAAAGCCGCGCTACGCGGTTGCGGACATGGTCGAGCTTCGCACCTCATCGCCGCAGCGCGCGCAGCCATTCTGTCCGGTTTTCGGAACCTGCGGCGGATGTCAAGTGCAGCATTTAGAGTACGCGGCCCAGCTCGCATGGAAGCGCGAAGTGCTGCGCAACGCGCTGCAGCGCATCGGCGGTCTGGAGGGCACGGAGGTGCACGAACCGGTCGGCATGCGCGATCCGCGAGCCTACCGCAACAAGATGTCGCTGGTCGTCGACCATCGCGCAGCGTCCCCGACGATCGGCTTTTACCGGCAGCGATCGCACGACGTCGTGCCGATTGATGGGTGTCCGATCGTGATGCCGCAGCTCAGCGCGTACGTCGCGCGTCTGGGCGAACTGCGCGCCGCGGGAGAGATCGAGGGCCTGTTACGCGATGCGCGTCACCTGGTCGCGCGCGGAGCGCGCGCGACCGGACAAGCGGTGCTGACGGTGACCACGCCGGAGCAATCGCAAGCCGCGCAGCGCGCCGCGGGCCAGCTGATGGCCGCACTGCCTGGGCTGATCGGGGTCACCAACTCCTTCGACCCGGGCAGCCAGAACGCGATCGTCGGACGCCGTCATCGCGTGCTAGCGGGGGAAGCCGAGATCGAAGAAGTGATCGGCGATTTGCGTTACCGCGTCTCGGCCGGCTCGTTCTTTCAGGTGAACGTGGAAATGGTGGGGCGAATCTTTGATTTCATCGAGCCGCGCTTGAAGAACCCCGGCAACGTCGTCGACCTCTACTGCGGCGCGGGAACCTTCGCTCTCTTCTTTGCGCGCCACGGTTGTCACGTCTTCGGAGTCGAGGAGAACGCGCAGGCGATCGCCGAGGCCCAAGCCAACGCGCGCCTGAACGACTTGCAGCAGTACACGCGTTTTCAGACCGGACGCGTCGAAGAGCTGGTAGCCGGCGGTGCGTTGCAAACGCTCTTGCGCGAGGCCGAACTGGTCTTTCTCGATCCGCCGCGCAAGGGGTGCGACCAAGCGGCACTGGAGGCGATCGCGGAGGCCGGTGTGCCCGAGATTTGGTACCTGTCGTGCGATCCCGCCACGCTGGCCCGGGATTTGAAGCTCCTGGCAGCCAAAGCCTACCGCCTCCGAATCGTGCAACCATTCGATATGTTTCCTCAGACCGGACACGTTGAAGCCCTGGTCCAACTGGAGTATTCCGATGCCGGCCGACGCTATTGACATACGCTACGTCGCCGAGCTAGCGCGCATCGCACTGACCGACGACGAGGTCGAGCGCTTCGGAAAACAGCTCGGCGACTTGCTCGAGCACGTGAACGCCCTGGCCGAGCTCGATACCGCCAGCGTGCCGGCCACGGCACAAGTCATCGAGTCGCGCAACGTGTCGCGCGAGGATCGCTTGCAGCCGTGCCTCGATCGCGAGGTGGTGCTGGCGCAGGCTCCGCAGCGCCAGGGCGGCTTCTTCCGCGTGCCGCGGATTATCGCCGAGTAATGGACGTTACCAGCCTCAGCGCTGCCGCGATCGCGCGCGAGGTCAGCGCGGGCCGTTTGAGCGCGCGCGAGATTACCGAGGCCACGTTGTCACGCGTCGATGCCGTCGAGCCTCAAGTCGGAAGTTACTTGACCGTTCTGCACGAAACCGCGCGCGAAACTGCGGCGCGCGTGGACGAGCGAATCCGCGGCGGCGAAACGCTGCCATTGGCCGGCGTCCCGCTCGCCGTGAAGGACAACATGTGCTTGCGCGGCACGCGCACGACGTGCGCGAGCAGGATCTTGGAGTCGTGGGTCGCGCCCTACACCGGAACCGCGGTCGCGCGGATGCTCGCGGCGGGCTGCGTTCCAATCGGCAAGGCGAACTGCGATGAGTTCGCAATGGGCAGCTCGTGCGAGAACTCGGCGCTCGGGGTCACGCGCA
>JASHPI010000213.1 GCA_030038215.1 Vulcanimicrobiota bacterium
AAGCCGCGCAAGTTCACGCGCATCGCCGTCAAGTATCCGGAATCGTATTTCCTGACCAGGCCGCCGTCGTATCGACCCGTCGACACCGACATGTAGAGACTGCGGGAGGAGTCGCGACCGCCGGCGTGAATAGGGGCCGGTCGCGGCGCGCCGCACCGCGGGGGCATAGCTCAGTTGGTAGAGCATTACGCTGGCAGCGTAAGGGTCAGGAGTTCGAGTCTCCTTGCCTCCACCAATGAACGCTCGAATAAACGCTCGTTTTCACGAGCGTTTTTCAGGTGCCGCCGAAAGCGTGAAGTGGAAGGCAAGCGAGCGCGCGCACCGGCAACGAAGCCTTCGCTTGCGGTTGAAATAGGATAGGAGTAGAATGAGCCGGTGGGTTACGCCCGCCTAGCATTTATCAATTCTTTGCGCGTTTTTGCCGTTTTCGCCGTGCTTGCGGGTCTTGCGACGGCGGGCTGCACGCGTCCCGATGGGTCGCCGGGCAGCGCGATACCGGCTGCCAAAGAGAGGTTATCGGGAAGCTCGAGCTCGAGCGACAGCTGGCCGACGTTCGCATACGACTACGCGCGTACCGGCTACAATGCTGCCGTCACGCATCTCACCAAGTCGAACGTTTCGCGACTGCAGCTGCGCTGGAAACAAAACGTCGGTGACCAGATTTTTGCGAGCCCGGTCACCTTCGCCGGGAACCTGATCGTCGTAACCCGAGGCGACGCGCTGACTCGAACGCGCCCGATCGTTTACGATTTTCGCACCTCGGACGGTAGCTTGCTCTGGAAGTTCCGAATGAACGGCGGCGAAGGCCAAATGACGCCCACGATCGACCCGGATGCGGGCTTGGTGATCGTCGCCGACGAGCAAAAGCAAATCCGCCGCAGGGGACCTTCACACGTCTACGCGTTGCGGCTCCTCGACGGCAGCGTGGCCTGGAGTCAGCAGATTGTGGGTCTCTTGCGCGCATCGCCGGTCGTGACCGGCGGCAGCGTGTACATGGGCAGGGCGGGAGGCGATCCGCCCCTGTGCTTACAGGGCGGCATCACCGCCCTCGACGAGTCGACCGGCGCCATCGAATGGACTTGGAGCGTCGATCCTCAACCTAACGAGGGAGGTTCGGTTTGGGGCGCGATCGCCTTCGACGGCGCCCACCTGATCTTCGGAACGGGGAATACGTGCGTCGAGCCGATTCCCACCGCGAACGGCGCGGTCGCGCTCAACCTCGACGGGACGCCGCTCTGGGACATGGTCGCGGTGAAAAACTCGTCCTATGATTCGGACACCGGAGGCGGCGTGATGCTCTATAACGGGCGCGCCCATTTCATCAATAAGAACGGGCGGTTCTACGCAGTCAGCCCGCAGACGGGCAACATCGCCTGGTATAAGGACCTCGATCCCGACGCGAGCAAAGGCTGGACCGGCGGTTTTGCGACGCCGACAACCGACGGTTCGACGATGGTCGAGGATTCGGGACTCTACCGAGACGGTACGTCCGGCGGCGGGGGCGAGTTCTGCCAGCTGACGGCTGCGAGACCCACCGAGGTCTTCCCCGGTTTTCATTCCAAGCTCCAAGGGATGGATCTAAACGGCAGCGTGCTGTGGAGCCGCACCACGCTGAATCGGCTCGTCGGCTACGTGGCGTTAGCCGGCGGCGTGGGCTTCGTCGGCTTCAGTGAAGATTTCGTTGGCCTCGACTTGTCCACCGGCAAGACGCTTTGGAAATACCCGACGTCCTCCTACATCAACGCTTCGATGATCGTCGTGCCGTCCGGCGTCTACGGCGCTGACGACGATGGCAACGTCTACGCCTTCGGGTTACCGGCGAAGAAGTAGCTCGAGCCGGCCGTTCTCTAATCAACCTGCTTGCATCGTAATGACGATATGCGCATTGAGCGCGCGTTCGACGTCGGCCTGCATCGCTTGTAAGTGCACGCGCGTCATCAGATCTGATGACCCGCCGCGGCGTAAGGCCGCCGCGATCGCCACGTGGAGCGATTGGAGCTCGTAGCGGGCCAGCGCCTGCGCATCATCCGGCGTTCCGGCCATCGGCGCATTGGCTAGCTTGGAGAGCAGCGCCGTGTAGTTGCGCTGCAGGTTGCGGCGCACCAACGGCACCGGTCTGCCGGTCGCGATGTCCGAGTACACCGCCTGCTGCATCCAGCCGAATAGGTCGCCGAGATCCATCGTCGTGCCCGGGCGGTACTTCATGTCCATATCGTCGAGGCGTCCCAACGTAACGGGCGTGTAGAGGCGCGCGAGAACCGTCAGCTGATACCGCGCGACCAGCTGCTCGACGGCCACGTCGTGGCGCGGAGGCAAGTTACCGACCCAATCGTCGTAGAGATACTGCGTCACCAGCTGGCGCAGCAGCGTCGGCGAGAAGTCCCATGCCTGTGCTGAGAAGACGTTTCGCTCGAGCACCCCAAACGCTCGTCGTTGCGTCGCGATTGGAATCTCACTCAAGGGCGCACCGGCATGCGGATCGCCCCGCAGGGCGCGGGAAACGTATTCTCCCCCGAGGTAGCGCGAGACGATTGATGCGCACCGAGCGTACTGTCCAACGATCGTTCCGAACGCGAAGCGGAGATCGTCGTAGGGCAACTCGGTCTGCGGGAAGCGCGAGTCGACGCGTCCGAGCAGATCGTGCGCCATGCGCATCTGCGTCTCGCACCAGCCAATGTTGTCGTTCGTGAGATCCCACTGCTGATTGCGCGGATCGATGCCCGCGCCGCTGAGCCACTGAACGTCTTCATCCGATGAGTAGGTGTAGTCGGGATTCCCCCACGCCGCGGCCCACCGGTGCAGCGTCGGAAGCTCTTGCGACGGCGTGTGGGCACCCGGAATTGATGCGTAGCCCCAGTGGATAACGTAGTAGTCGTACGGGCCGAGCGTCGTCTGAAAGTACGATCCCTGGGGCGTTCCTTTCGGCCAAAGATTGATTGGCGAATACTCCATCACCGAGCTCGCGATCCCGTAACGCGCCGTGAAGGCCGCACTCTGCAGCTCCTTGGCGCTATAGGCTTCGGAACCCATGAAGTTGTGGCGCAAGCCGAAATCGTGCCCCGACTCGTGCAGGACGATCGATAGAAGAAAATCGTCGGCGTACTTGGGCGAGATCGGATAGGGTGCGGCATCGTTCATCAACGCCAGCGCCACCGCCCCGTAGGTGTAGTTTTGCCGCTCGTCGGCAGCGTAGGTCGCATTCCCGTCGAGCGCCGAGGCGCGCAGCGAATCGCCGACGGGGTGATCGGTTTGCGGAAAGACCAGCACCGGATACTCGAACTTCCCGTGACGCATGATGTCCGAATCGATAACGATGCCGGCTTTGATCATTTCGCCGGTGTACGGGTTGTAGAGCGGCTGCGCTTCGGCAAAGCCTCCTTCCGTTTCGGTCAGCCAGCGCACGACGTTATAGCGGATGTCGTCGGGATCGAAGCTCGGATCGTTGGGCTGATTTTTGACCTCGACCGCGTCGCTGATGCCGATGCGCTCGAACGCCTTGTTCCAGGTTAGTAACGCTTTGCGGATCGGCTCGCGATATTGCGCCGGAATCGTATCGCTCAAGTAGTAAACGATCGGCTTGCGTGCAGGCGAGAGCCGCGCGCTCGGATCCGAGGGCTGCATGTTCCAACGCACGATGTAGTCGCGGATATCCTGATACGAGTCATCGCTGCTGAAGTCTTGATGCGCGTTGACGAAGTAGCCGACACGATCGTCATAGATCCGCGGCATGTATCCATCGTCGGCCGGGATGGCTGCGATGTCATACTGCACGGACATCTGCAAGCTGCGGGCATCCGGCGTGACGGTCATAATGTCGGCGCTGGGCTGGAGCGCGGCAAAGGTTTGGTTTACCGTGACGGTCACGTTCTGCGGAAATGCCTTGGTGATCCCGAAGTAGGAGCGCGTCGGATCGAGACGGTAGGCGCCCATTGGATTTTCCTTACCGCCGTCGACCTCGCTCAGCGCATCGGCGATATCGGTGACGTCTTGCAGCAGAGAGGTGGCATCGAACACCACGTTTCCGGTCTTGGGATCCGTTGAAATGACGCTGGCCACGCCGACGACCGTCGGTGCGGTCGCGACGTCCACGGCGTTGGCTACCGGAGTCCCGGGCTGAGCGAGAAATCGCGTGCTGGGAAAGAGGATCGCGACCTTATTGTCCTGCTTGACGAAACGAATGATGCGCACCGGCTGGAGATCGGTGATGCCTGAGAAGATGCCGGCGCCGATGCCGTTGATCGGCACGCCGAGCTCGACGAAATCCTTGTCGAACTGCTCCTTCGTCAGTTCGAGCAGTACGAGGCCCTTGTATCGCCAGATGGTAAACAGTCCATGCTGCGCGGTCCCCTGCGCTGCCAGGGTTGCGTAGGGCATCGCTGCCGTGGGCGCGGGCGACGCGCTCGGATGCACGCCTGGCGCCGGGTGCGCGACCGGCGAGGCCTGCGGCGCCGGCGCCGCGGCCGTGGCACAGAGAAGAGCAAGGCAAGCAAATAGCAGCGTGCGCACCATCATGGGAACCTCCTACGAGCTCAGGTACGTTCGTACAACCAGCGCGTAATTCCGGCTGTAACGAGCCGGTGCTCGATGCGGTGTATGCGTTCCATCACGTCGGCTTGCGCTTGCGCGTGTTGCATACGCATCGGCTTTCGCACCAGCACCGGCCCGCGATCGGTTGCGGGCGTGACGCGATGCAGGGTCGCGCCCGTCCAGTCGCTGCCCGCGGCTAGCGCGTCGCGCACGGCGCGCGGACCGCGAAACGCCGGCATGCTCGTGCCGTCGGGCAGAACGACCTCGTCGCTTCGCGGATCGAGCGGCAGAAACGCCGGGTGGATATTGAGCGCATCCGGAAAAGCGCGAACGAACGACTCGGGCAGCAAGTGCATCCATCCCAGGAGGAGCACGAGCTCGGGCCTGTGCGAAGCGACGACCTCGAAGAGATGCGCGTTATAGGCATCGCGTGTTTGGTCGGGCCGGTTCCAGGGGAGCACGTCGATCGAGCCGATACCCGCGTTCTGCGCGCGTTCGATCGCGCGCGCTTGCGGGTTGTTGCTCACGAGCGCGACCAGGTCGAGCGGCAGCGAACCTTCGCGCACCGCGTCGATCACGGCCTGAAAGTTGCTGCCCTCGCCCGAGGCCATGACGAGCGTACGCGCGCGCGGCCCCAGCAACGCCGCGCGATCGAAACGCTCCGCGACGCGCGCGCCGGCGGCATCGCCGTAATAGCGAATCAATCGCTCGTCGCCGACCGCCGCGATAAGCGCGCGCGTGTAGCCGCGTTCGCGCAACGCACCGAGCGCGCGTGCAAGCAGATGATGCCCCAGGCCGCTCGTGCGTTCTTCGGGTGCAAGGCCAAAGGGTCCGAAGAGCCCGACGCCGCGCTCGCGCGCAAGTCCGCGCAGCCACGCGAAGCGCAGCCCTTTCGCATCGAAGGTTGCAAAGCCCGCCGGCGCTCCGCCACGTCGCGCGACGACGCTGGTGCCGGCATACGCCTCCGAGCTCCAGCTCCCGCCGAATAGCTCGTCGATCCAAGCCAACGTGCGATCGTCGGCCGGCGCCTCAATCGCGATCTCACGGCCGGGCAGCGATTCAGGCGAGCCCACCCATCGGTCGTCGAGCTCGACGATGAGATTGACGAGCGAGTTCAAGCTAATCGTATAGTGGGCGCAGCACCGACGCGCATTCCTCTAAGAACGCGACGTCGTCGTCGTGAACGGCGCTGCGATCGCGTTCGGCTCCCAGCGTGCCGATCACGACGCCGCTCTCGGCGCCGAGAATCGGGACGATCGCCTCGGAATCTCTTACTGTCGTCGCTTGGGAGATCGGAAAGCGCAGGTGAGCGGGAGCCGCGGTGCCGGCGCAGCCGATCAGCGCGATCTCGTCGTCGCCGACGTCGTAGATGCCGACCCAGCGGAAGCCGCGCGCGATGCGAATGATCTCGGCCGCGCGGCACGCGCGCTGCTCGCGTGGAGCTTCCGTATCGACTGCCTGCGCGACGGCCCGAGCCGTCTTGGTCGCGTCCATCACGCGTCGCGCGCCGACTCTATCACCACACGCGGTTCCCACGGGGTGCGTGCCTCGATCCGCCCGACGACCCGCGCGCCGGGCGCGGCGGCGACTGCTTTGGCCGCATCGGCGTCCGAAACGACCAACGTATAGCCAATGCCCATATTGAAGACGCGATATCGTTCTTCGTGGCCGAGACGGCCGCGCGCGACGAGCTCGCGCTGAATGGGCGGTACGTTCCAGCGTTCTTGGTCGAAGACCGCCTTCACGTTTTCGGAGAGCGTGCGCGGGACGTTTTCCAGCAAGCCACCGCCGGTGATGTGCGCCATCGCCTTCACCCGTGCGACGCGCTCGATCGCGCGGACCGCTTGGGAATAGGACGGATGCTCGGCGAGCAATGCGTCGGCGTAGGTGCCGCCGTCAAAGCGCTCGCGCCACGACTGCGCAGGGATCAGCGAGCGCGCCAATGAGTACCCGTTGGTGTGCAGCCCGACCGCCGGCAAGCCGACGATTGCGTCACCCGGCTCGACGCTGTCGCTCCGCGGGAGGTCGGCGATCTCGACCAGACCCACGATCGTTCCGGCCAGATCGAAGTGGCCCGGCGCGTAGAGCCCCGGCATTTCGGCCGTCTCGCCGCCGAGAAGCGCGCAACCGTGGCGGCGACAGGCCTCGGCGCAACCGCGTACGACCTCGGCCGCGACGGCCGGGTCGAGCTTGCCGACCGCGAGGTAGTCCAAGAAGAAAAGCGGGGTGGCGTTGAGGACCAAGATGTCGTTGACGCAGTGGTTCACCAGATCGGCGCCCACCGCCGCGTAGCGTCCGAGTTCGGCCGCGATCAGGACCTTGGTGCCGACGCCGTCGGTCGAGGCTGCCAAGGCGCGTTCGCGGTCCCCGGGCAAGCGCATCAACCCAGCGAAGCCGCCGATCGCGTCGAGCTGATCGGGATGACGCCATTCCCCCAGGATCTGACGGTAGCGTGCAACGGCGTCGTTGCCTGCCGCGATGTCAACCCCGGAGCGCGCGTATTCGTCGGCGCCGCCAGTTTCAGGCTCTTGACGAGGATTCTCCCAGCTTTGCGCCATAGGCTGGCAGTAGTTCACCGCCCGAAAGGTTCACCATGCAAGTCGGTATCACTCACGATGCGCCTCTGAGCGTGCGCGCTGAGGCGCTCGTTGTCCCCTTCTTCTCTGACGGATCGCTCGACGAGATCACCAAAGAGATCGACGACGCGCTCGGCGGCGCCATCGCCGGGGCTCTGGCCGCCGGTGAAATCAAAGGTAAGCCGGCAGAGCACCTGCTGTTTTACGCCAAAGGCCAGCCCTTCCGCCGCGTGCTCGCGGTCTCGCTCGGCGAGCGTTCGAAGTTCGAACCCGTCGCGTTGGCGCGCTATGCCGGAACCGCGGTTCGCTATCTCGGCCGGCGTAATCTCGACGATCTCGCGATCGCGCTGCCGCCGCAGGCCCGTGGTCAGGAGGCAGCCTGCGCCTCGTTCATCGCCGAAGGCGCGACTACCGGCGCATTTGAGACCGGCGTTTATCAGGGCAAGCCGGAACGGCGGATCGCGACGACGCGCGTGACGATTCTTACGGGTAGTTTCGATGCACAGGCGATCGAGCGCGGCGCCGCGCGCGGAAGCGTTCTCGGTGAAGCCGTGAACCTTGCGCGCCGCCTAGCCATCACGCCGGCCAACGAAATGACGCCTAGCGACTTGGCCGAAGAGGCCACGACGGTCGCGGCTCAAAACGGACTCGCGATCGACGTCCTCGACGAAGCGCGCGCGCGTCAAGAAGGGATGGGATCCTTCCTTTCGGTCGCCCAAGGGAGCGCGCAGCCTCCGAAGTTCATCGTTCTGCGCTACGACGGCGATCCGTCGAGTACGGAGCGACTTGCTCTCGTCGGCAAAGGAATTACATTCGACACCGGCGGCATCTCGATCAAACCCGCCGAGCACATGGAAGACATGAAGTACGACATGTCGGGCGGCGCGGGCGTCATCGCAGCGATGTACGCGATCGGAAGGCTCAAACCAAAACTCAATGTCGTCGGTATCGTTCCGGCGACGGAAAACATGCCCGGCGGCAAGGCGACCAAACCGGGTGACGTCGTCAAGGCGATGAACGGCACCACGATCGAGGTCATCAATACCGATGCCGAGGGCCGCCTCATTCTTGCCGACGCGCTCGTCTACGCGAACAAGCTCGGCGCCACCAAGATCGTCGACGCCGCGACGCTCACCGGCGCCGCCGTGATTGCCCTCGGCCACGCCGCCTCAGCCGTCGTGACGAACGACGAGGCGTTCGGCGATCAGTTCCTCGCCGCGGCCAAACCGACCGGCGAGCGCTACTGGCAGATGCCGTACTACGAGGATTACATCAGCGCGATGAAGAGCGACATCGCCGACTTGAAGAACACCGGAGGGCGCCCGGCCGGCACGCTCACGGCAGCCGCATTCCTGCGCGAATTCGTCGGCGAAACGCCCTGGGTCCATCTCGACATCGCCGGCACCGCTTACCTCGAGGGCGAGTCGCCGTGGCAGGCCAAAGGTCCGACCGGAACCCCGGTGCGGGCTTTCCTGGCCCTGGTCGAGTCGCTCGCCGCACAGCCCCCGAACGCACCGGCCGGACGGCCAAATGGTGCGCAAGCCGCAGAGGTTGCGGTATAAGGCCTCCATGTACCCCTCAACCCACAAAGCCCGCAACGGAACCGAGAGCGCTCGACCTTACGAACCCGAGAAAAACCCGGCGATTCGCCGGCTCACCGCCGGCGCGATCAAGCGGCGCAAGGGGAAGACCATCTTCCCGATCGCGACCGCCTACGACGCGCCGTTCGGTCAGTTCGTCGAGAAGGCGGGCATCGACGTCATCTTGGTCGGCGACAGCGTCGGCAACGTGGTCCTCGGCTTCGACGAAACGACGCCGGTTACGGTCGAAAATATCATCTACCACACGCAGGCAGTAACGCGCGGAACGACGCGCGCCCACATTATCGCCGACATGCCGTTCGGCTCGTATCAAGTCAGCGACGAAGACGCGTTGCGCTCCGCCATCGCCTTCGTCAAAGAGGCCGGAGCCTGTTCGGTCAAACTGGAGGGCGGCCGCGATCAGGCGCAACGCATTCGTGCAATCACCGGAGCCGGCATTCCCGTCGTCGGCCACATCGGCGTGACGCCGCAGACGGCCGGACTCGGGCCGGGCTTCAAGATGCGCACGCATCGCGATCGCCTCATCGACGACGCGCAGTCGGTCGAGGCCGCCGGCGCCTATGCGATCGTACTCGAGGTGGTCGATCACGAGATCTCGCGCGAGATCACCGAGCTGCTTTCGATTCCGACCATCGGGATCGGATCCGGGCCGCACTGCGATGCGCAGGTGCTCGTTCTCCACGATATTCTGGGCATGTATCCGCACTCGCCGAGCTTCGCCAAGCGCTACGCGGAGATCGGACGCGTTGCCACGGACGCGCTCGCGTCCTTCGCACAAGAAGTCCGCGAAAAAATCTTCCCGGAAGACACTGCGACTTAGTTCGGATCGAGGAGCCGAGCTAAGTCGAGCGGGCGAGCGCGCGCGTTTCGTGCACCGCGGGGACGTTGGGATACTCGCCGATCAGACAACCCAGGCACATCTCTTCGCGTTTGCGTCCAACCGCCTCGATCAAACCCGCGAGGCTCAGATAGCCGAGCGTGTCGGCGCCGGTCTTTTGCCGGATTTCCTCTACCGTATAGTTTGCGGCCACGAGCTCGTCATACGTCGCCATGTCGACGCCGAGATAACAGGGATGCTTGATCGGCGGTGACGTGATTCGCAGGTGGACCTCCTTGGCCCCCGCTTCGCGCAGCAGTGCCACGATGCGCGGCGTGGTCGTGCCGCGCACGATCGAATCGTCGACCACCACGACGCGTTGCCCTTCGAGATTCTCGACGACCGGATTGAACTTCAGGTGAACGCCGCGCGCGCGCATGCCTTGGTCGGGGCTGATGAAGGTGCGGCCGATGTAGCGATTCTTGATCAGGCCCTCGACGTACGGCAAGTCGCTTTCGGTGGCAAAGCCGATGCTGCCCGCCACCGCCGAGTCGGGCACCGCCATCACGACGTCCGCGTCCACCGGATGCTCCTGAGCCAGACGGCGGCCCATCGCATAGCGGGCCATGTAGATCGACCGGTCGTTGAGCTTCGAGTCGGGACGCGCGAAATAGATGTACTCGAACATGCATAGCGCCGGCTGCGCGCGCTCGACGTCGGTCTGGTAGGACTCGAGACCCTTGGACGAAATTCGAAGGATCTCCCCGCGCCGCACCTCGCGCATATACTGGGCGCCGATCGGGCCCAGCGCGCACGACTCGGATGCAACGACGTAGCCTCCTTCGCTCAGCTTGCCGATGCAGAGCGGCCGCACTCCCCATGGATCGCGAAAGGCGTAGAGCTCGTCTTGCGTGCCGAGCACGATCGAATAAGCGCCGCGCGCGACGGCAAGTACCGCCTTGATGCGATCGACCATCGTACCCTTGGACTCGACGAGCAGCTTCGCCATGACTTCGGAGTCGGAGCTAGCCTGCAAGACCGTGGTCGGCGAAAGCGACTCGCGCAGCTCGTCGGTGTTGGTGAGGTTTCCGTTATGGGCGAAGGCGAAGTCGCCGAGCTCCGTGCGTTCGAGCAGCGGCTGCGCGTTGACAACGATCGATGAGCCGGTCGTCGAGTAGCGAGTATGGCCGATCGCAATGTGCCCGGTCAGCTCGCTCAGGATGTCTTCGTCGAAGATTCCGCTGAGCAGACCCATCTCTTTGTGCGAACGGATCGTCCCGCCGTCGGCGGCCGCGATACCGGCCGATTCCTGACCGCGGTGCTGCAGCGCGTAGAGCGCGAAGAAGGCCAGGCGCGCCGCATCGCGCCCCGGCGCAAAGACCCCCGCTATCCCGCACATCTTCTTCTATTATACCAGAACGCTCATCGGGGCCCGAGGCGACAACGAGATGCGCGAAATCTCGACTTCCCTAGTCGCTCGAGCGGCGGCCGCCGAAGATTTGGAGCAATGCGAGGAAGATGTTGATGGCGTCGAGATAGATGCTGGTCGCCATCAGCACCGGCGTTAGACCGTCGCCGCCGGCACGAATTCGCGCGAAGTCGATCAGAACCAGACCGGAAAAGATGATCAGCGTGATCCAGGCGTAGGTTTCGGGGTGAATGAAGCGCACGAAGATCGAGATGATCCCCACGACGATCAATCCCAAGAGCGCGATCATGAAGATGCCCTGGAACCGGCGCAGGTCAAGACCGGTCGCGTAGACGATCGCGCCGAGGGCGAACATCCCCAAACCCGTAGTCAGCGCCGCATTTACGACGACGCCGGATCCGACCGCGTGCACGTACTGCCCGATGACCGGCGCGATGCCCAACCCTTGGCAAAACGTAAACGCGTAAAAGAGCAGCAGCGACAGCGCTTCGTTCTGACGCGTTCCGTAGATCGCAAAGAGCAGCACGAAGCCGACCAGCATCGCGACCAGGCCGAGGCCCGGTGAAATCACGCCCTGGAAAAGCCACGCGGCGAGTGCGGTCACACACAGGCCGAGCGCCGTGATTCCGAGCACTTGCGCCAGCAGCGAGTGGGTCGGAACGGCGGGCGCGAACGCCTGTTGACTTTGCGGTTGGAAGCGATAAGCCATGACGTTCTCTTACTAACCTCCCGGTGGCGCTGAAGTTACACCCGGCCGTTCGCCGTCCATGCCGGCTGCGGCTTCGTTTACGCGAGCGTGCGCTCGTTCCCTATGGTTCAAAATACCAGTCCGGGGCACTGGAGGGAAAGCTGATGTCGCTCAGATCGTCCGCCACCCGTTCCGTCTTGGTCGAGAATAGCTGATGGATGGCGGCGTCCGCCTCGATATGGACGATCGCCCAGATTCGGCTCCTGCCGATCGGCGCGAAGCGATAGCGCACGCTGGCGCGTGTGTGCTCCGCGTCGTAAGGCCGCTCGTAGGTCAGCTGCACGACCTCGAAGCTGCTTGCATCGACCCATAGTTCGCGCAGCGGGTAACGATCGGGTGCAGTCAGCGGCCGGAGCACGAGATGGTAGCAGGTCCGTCCGTCGATGCTCTCCTGGCCGGCCAAGCGGATGTCGTATGTGCGCGCGCTGGTCGACACCGTCGCGATGGTTTCCAACGGATCGGGCGCAAAGTTCGGCGGCGGCGAGGGCGCAGGGGATTGCCCGTTGGGCAGCACCCGGTAGAAGCCGAGCGGCGTGTCAGCAGGCCCGGTGATGTAGCCGCCGCGCAGCAGAACCTTGGGCGGTGCGCCGCCGGCCGGCAGCGTTTGCGCGTACGTCCGCCCGTCGCTCGCCCGCACGGTGAATTCGACGCGATCGCCGGGAGCGCAATGCGGCGCGAGAAACGTGTTTTCGCAGGCGACTGCGAACGACTCGTAGGGTGGAATCGTGCGAGAGAGCCACGCCTGTTGCGCGCGCCGGAAGATCTGCGCAGGTGACGGCGACGGCGTCGCAGCCGCTTGCGCCACGACGAGCGCAAACGCCTGGATCACCGGCGCCCGGGCTTCATACGAGGGCGATATCGGTCCGGTAGGTCAACTCGGTCGTGCCTAGCCGGCCGCCGAGCGCCTTGACCGCGTCGTAGGCGCGCGCCCGCGCTTCTTCGAGATGGTCGCCGAGCGCGGTCAGCGTCAGCACGCGCCCTCCGCCGCTGTTGATTTTGCCGTCGACGAGCTCGGATCCGCCCCAGAAAATCTGACACCCCGCGCCCAGCGACAGATCGCGGGTCAATCCGGCCAACGGCGTGTTGCTGCGCGGGTAATCGCTGGTGGCGAGAACGATGCCGACGCAATTGCGCGGCAAGATCGTCGCCAGTGAAAGGTCCATGGCGCCGTCGGCGACCGACTTTAGCAGCAGAGCGAAATCGCCCCCGATCCGCGGCATCAACACTTGCGCTTCGGGATCGCCGAAGCGCGCGTTGAACTCGATGACGTACGGGCCGCTCGGGGTCCACATAAGACCGCAGTAGAGCACGCCGATATACGATTCGCCCTCTGCCAAGAGTCCGCGCAGCACCGGCGCGAGCACCCGCTCCCGCACGACGTCCTCCAGAGACTCCGGAAAATCGCCGGGCGGCGAATAGGCGCCCATGCCGCCGGTGTTCGGCCCGGTGTCGCCGTCACCGGCTCGCTTGTAATCGCAAGCGCTGCCGAACGGCATCATCGCGCGTCCGTCGGCGAGCGCAAAGAGGCTGAGCTCGCGACCGATCAGCCGCTCCTCCAAGACGATGTCCGAGCCGCCGCCGGGAATTCGATTCTGCCCGTACCAGGTTCGCAGCAGCGCTGACGCTTCGTTGACGTCCTCGGCAACGACGACGCCCTTGCCGGCCGCCAATCCATCCGCCTTGACGACCACCGCGCCCCTCCACTCCTCCAGCGCCTTCAATGCGCCCTCGAGCGAGTGCACGACGATCGCGCGCGCCGTCGGAACGCCGTGGCGCTCCATAAAGCGCTTGGCGAAGACTTTGCTCGACTCCAGTCGCCCGGCCGAACGATTCGGGCCGAAGACTGCAACGCCGGCATCCCGAATGCGGTCGCCCACGCCCGCGGCGACCGCCGCTTCGGGGCCAAGGACGACCAGGTCGATTCCTTCGGCAGCGCAGCGCGCGGCGAGCGACTTGCCATCGGTTGCCGCAATGTTCCAGTTCTCGCCGCGCGACGCCGTGCCCGCGTTCCCCGGCGCCGCAAAGACTGCATCACACGATGGTGACGCTTGGAGACGCCATGAAAGCGCATCTTCGCGCGCACCGCCTCCAACGACGAGCACGCGCATCGCTATTCCCACTCGACCGTCGCGGGCGGCTTGGTGGTGATGTCATAGGCGACGCGATTGACGCCGCGCACCTCATTGACGATGCGCGCCGAGATGCGCTCGAGCAGGTCGTGCGGCAGACGAGCCCAGTCCGCCGTCATCCCGTCCTCACTGGTAATCGCGCGCACGGCAACCAGGTTGGCATAGGTGCGTCCGTCGCCCATGACGCCGACGCTTTTGACCGGCGTGAGCACGGCGAAGTACTGCCACGGGTGCGGCTCGAGACGCGCTGCGTCGATCTCGTCGCGCACGATCGCGTCGGCGCTGCGAACGATTTCGAGCCGATCCTCGGTGACGTCGCCGATGATGCGGACGGCCAGGCCGGGGCCGGGGAATGGCTGTCGCTGCACGATCGCTTGCGGGAGCCCGAGCACTCGGCCAAGCTCGCGCACTTCATCCTTGAAAAGCGCGCGCAGCGGTTCGATCAAAGTTAGGCCCATCTTCTCGGGCAAGCCACCCACGTTATGGTGTGACTTGATCTTGTGGCCGGCCTTGCTGTCGGGCGTCTTCGATTCGATTACGTCCGGGTAGAGCGTTCCTTGCACCAGGTACTTCACGCCCGCAATCTTGGCGGCTTCCCGCTCGAAAACGTTGATGAACTCGTGTCCGATGATGATGCGCTTGCGCTCCGGATCGTCCACCCCTTCGAGCGCGCGCAGGAAACGCTTGCGCTCGTCGACCGCGACGACGTTGAGGTGGAGCACGTCGCGAAAAGTGTTGCGCACCTGTTCGGCCTCACCGTCGCGCAAGAGGCCGTGGTCGACGAAGATGCACGTAAGCTGCTCCCCGATTGCGCGCGCAACCAGCGTTGCCGCGACCGCCGAATCGACGCCGCCCGAAAGTGCGCAGATCGCCTTATCGCCGCCGACGCGCGCGCGAATCTCCTCGATCGAGCGTTCGATAAAGGAGTCCATCTGCCAATCCCGGCTCAGGCCTGCAATCGCGTGCAAAAAGTTGGCGAGGATTGCGCGGCCGTGCTGGGTGTGCACGACTTCGGGGTGAAACTGAACGCCGTAAATCTTTTTCTTGGCGCTGCCCATCGCCGCGATGTTGCAGCGTGCCGTGGAGCCGAGCGCGCGATAGCCGTGCGGCAGTTTCACAACCGAGTCGCCATGCGACATCCAGACCCGTGACTCGTCCGGCACGCCCGCGAAGAGCGGCGTGTCGTCATCGGTCGTGCGCAACGTCGCCGGTCCGTACTCGGCACGATCGAGTTTCACCAGCTCGGCGCCCACGTCGCGCGCAACCAGCTGCATCCCGTAGCAGATCCCGAGAATCGGCACGCCGCTGCGGACGATCTCGGGATCCATCTCCGGCGCGCCGTCGTCCATCGTGCTTGCGGGGCCGCCCGAAAGGATCAGCGCCGCGGGCCGCCGGAGCGACAGGGTACTCCAGGGCGTATCGTACGGGACGATCTCGCAATAGACGCCCAGCTCGCGCGTGCGCCGGGCGATGAGCTGGCTGTATTGCGCGCCGAAATCGAGGATGAAGACGGTCTCAGGCATTAATCGAACAGAGGTTCCTCAACTCCCGGCGGCCGAAACCGCCGCACTGAGTGCGGCCTCGTAGTCGGGTTCTTGCGCGACCTCCGGCACGATCTGCACGTACCGGACCGTCTTGTCCTTGCCGACCACGACGATCGCACGAGCCAGCAATCCAAGCTCGGCCATCAACAGACCGTAGTTCAAACCGAAGCTATGGTCGCGATAGTCGGAGAGCATTTCAAGCTTTACGTCGCCCTGCGCGGCACCCCAGCGGGCCATCGCGAACGGCAGGTCCATGCTGACGACTGAGGCCGTCACCCCATCAGGGAGCTCGTCGATGCGCTGATTGAACTTTTGCGATTCGATGTTACAGACCGGCGTGTCGAGCGACGGAACGACGATGAGGAGCGCCGCTCGCCTCCCCTCATCGACGAGGATGTCGAGGGTGACGGTGGAGAGGTCGCCGGCGGTCAGCGCAAACTCGGGGGCCGGATCGCCGGCGCGCAGCTCGGGTCCGCGCAACGTCATCGGTCTTCCCCGGAACGTCACCACACCGGCGCGCTCTTGCACGTTTTCAGTAGTCACAAAGCACCTCCTTAAGGCTTTCGTATACCCTCAAGTAAGAACATCTTCCAAGCGGTTGCGGTCGCGCGCCATCGCGACTTCCATGGCGATTCGCTCACCGACCGAGAGGTCGCGTCCCCAGCGATAGGCCGAGTACGGCGTAAAACGCGTCCCAGGCGATCCCGGGATTCGCAGTGAGACGTCGTAGCAGACGAACCCCTTGGGCGGACCCGCCACGATGACACACTGCAGGGCAAACGGTCCGATGACGCCGGGCGGGTAGACGCGCTGCGCCGCAGCGATGAAGCGTTCGCCCATCTCAAAGGCCTGTTCGAGCATCGACTCGACGAGCGTGGCCGCGATATGCCCGGCCTCTTCCAGGCGAAGCGGTACGTCGTGCAGCGCCCTCAGCGCCGCCGGCGGAACGTTGCGAAAGCCCTCCAAGTTCGTTTGACGGCGCGTGTCGGTCCCAGACAGCTCGAGCTCCCCGAGCAGCGGTGAATAGAAAAAGTTTAGGTTGACCGACGGTCCCAGCGCGTACTCCTCGATCACGGCACCTTGCAAGCCCCGCTCGGTCACCATTCCTCCCTCGATCAGCCGGGCCCCGACGTCGTGATACTCTTGCGGCGACGAGACCAGAAAAAACGCGCGTTCGAAGCTGACCTTCGCGTGCGGCGCTTTGACCATCACCAACCGATCGATCTCGTCGCTCGACGAGAACTGCCGCGGATGCCGGATGCCGGCCTCGCGCAACAGAGCATACTGGTCGGCCGCGCCATCGGTGGAGGAACGCTCCTCGGCGCGCAGTAAGGAGCGGTTCCCAAAGAGCGGGACCAGCATGCCTTGCTCGATCTCATCGTAGCTGTAGCGCTGGTGAAGGTACACCTCAAAAGAGCGGTTGGGAACGAAGATAACGTTCTCTCCCAGAAGCCGCTGCTGTACGTCGTCGCGCAGAATCTCCGCAAAAGCCTCCAGCTCCAGAACGGCGTCCACGCAACCGCGCGGCGGACGCTGGCGGCGCGCGAAGTACTCAGAGTACGTACGCTCGCGGCCTTTGGCAGTAACGATGAGACTGCGCAGCCCTTGCGCCCGCGCCCCGGCGGCTACCTCGAGCGCCGAGTGGCTCCCGATCGAACACAACGTCAAATGCGAGCGATCGTAGGTCGCGAGCGCGCGCGCGACTGAATCGGTCATCGCCGCGTCATTCGACGCGAATCTTACCCGCCATGCGCTGCCAGACCACCGAGCTGTACAGCAGTACCAGGATGCTGCCGAGAATCGTCACGCCCAGCGCCGATGCGACCGCCAGCGACGAAGGCGCCGCCGCGAAGATCGAGATGCCGCCTCGGCCGGGCGGAAACGCGGGCAGAATATATGGGTAGATCGTTCCGGCGGTCGCCACCAAGAGCGTCGCCAGAAAAACGGAGGACATGGCAAAGGCCGTGCCGAGGCGCCCCTGCTTCAGCGAGACGCGCAGCGCGATGAGGGCGCTTAGCGACAGAACGGGAAGCACGAGGAGCCAGCTTCCTCGTGCCGGTAGGCCATGAACGACGAGCGTCAGCGCCGTTACGCCGGCGTAAAGAATTAGAACGACCCACCACGATCCTTCCAGCAAGCGCATCGCCAGGCCGGCCGGCCCGCCTTCGACTCGCATCAGGACGAACGTCGCGCCGTGCTGTGCCAGCGTCACCAACGCGAATACCGCGACCAGCAGCGCGTATGGATTAAGCAGCTCGTCAAACGTCCCTTGAAAATATCCGGCGGCGTTGAGCGGCAAACCGCGCAACAGATTTCCGAGCGCTACGCCAAACGTGACGATCAGCAGCGCACTCGAAAACGACAAGGCTGCATCCCAGAACTGGCGCCAGAGATCCGATGGAAGGTGACGGCGAAGCTCGAGCGCCAGCCCGCGGAACATCAGCAGCCAGAGGGCGACGATGAAGGGCAGATAAAATCCCGAGAACGCGGAGGCATAGACTTCGGGAAAGAGCGCGAAGAGCGCCGCGACGCTCGCGACCAGCCACACCTCGTTACCGTTCCAGAACGGACCGATGCTGGCCAGGACGGCGTCGCGTTCTCGCTCCGTGCGGCCGACCAGCGGGGCGATCGCAGCTACGCCGAGGTCGTAGCCGTCCAGCAGCACGTACATCGTCAGCATGAAGGCGATCACCACGAATGCTGCAACACTCATCCTTCGACTCCGCTCAGGACATGCTGTCCAGCGGAAGGCCCAATCCCAATCTCCCGCAAAACGAGCAACAAGAAGAGCACGCCGAGCAGAAAGTACATCCCCGCAAAACCGATCAGCGTGAAGAGCGTCTCGCCACTGGCGACGTTCGGCGAGACCCCCTCGGTCGTTCGCATGATGCCGTAGATGAGCCAGGGCTGGCGCCCGACCTCGCTCACGACCCAGCCGGCTTCGTTGGCGATGTAGGGAAACGGTATCAACAGCATCAGTGCCCAGAGCATCAACGGCACGCCGAACAAACGGTCCCGAAACAAGAGCAGCACCGCAATGGCGTAGACGCCCATGAAGATCGTGCCGAGGCCGACCATCACGTGATAGGCGTAATAGGTGAGCTCGACCGGCGGCCACAGCTCGTGAGCATACGCGCGCAAACCCTTGACGTTGGCGTTCGGATTCCCATAGGCGAGAACGCTCAGAATCTCCGGCACGAAGATCGGATCGATTAGGTCGTTTTTCGTGGTATCCGGCATGCCGATGATCGCAAGTGGTGCACCCTTTTCCGATGTAAAGAGGCCTTCCATCGCCGCCAGCTTGACCGGCTCGTACGTTGTCACGTCGCGCCCATTCTCATCGCCGGTCGGAAATACTATCAGCATCGAACAGACGAAGCCGACGATACAGCCGGCGCGCACGAATCGGCGACCGATCTCCGGTTCGCGTCGCGAGAGAAGATAGTATGCGCCGATCCCGGCGACCATGAATCCTCCGGCGAGCAAGGCGCCCGTAAGGACATGTGCGGACTGCCAGAGCGCGAACGGCGAGAAGAGCACCGCCCACAGGTTCACCAAACGGATCGTTCCGTCAGGCGCGATGCTATAGCCCACCGGATGCTGCATCCATGCGTTGGCCGTAATGATGAAGAAGCCGGAGGCCCACGCACCGACGCAGACCAACACGGCCGACCACGCGGTGAGCATCGTCGGGGCCCGCTCGCGCCGGTAGAGCAGTATTCCGAGGAAAACCGATTCGAGGAAGAACGCGAACATGCTCTCCATCGCCAGCGGTTGGGCGATCAGAGGTCCGCTACGCCGGGAAAAGACGGCCCAGTTGGTGCCAAACTGGAACTGCATGGGAATGCCGGTCACCACGCCGGCCGCGAAGTTGATCGCGAAAATCCTAGTCCAGAATCGCGCGATGCGCGCGGTCTGTTCGTCTCCGGTGCGCGCGGCCTTCCAGGTATATGCGGCAACGAACGGCGCCAGCCCGATCGTTGCGATCGGGAAAAGGTAGTGAAACATCACGGTGAAGGCAAACTGCAGACGATCCGCCAGAACGGGGTCCACGTCTCACCTCCCGCCTTATTCAGGCAACAGTTTTCTGGCCTGTGGGCTGTCTTGGTACTCGACCGTGAGGATGCCCTTGATCTTTTTAGCCGTCCGTACGGCGGCGGCATCGGTCATGCGACGAAGGGTCGTATAGGTCCAGTAGAACAGCATCGGCAGGTCTTTATCGCGCGGATAAACCTCTTGCATCGAAACGAGCGAGTCGGCCACGTTGACGGTTTCCGAACTTTCGAGATTCCCATACTTGTAATCGAGCATGAAGTTGATGTGCTTGAGGCGATTCTCGATTTCGAGAATGGACATCCCCATATGGCCGAAGTATTCGTCGGCGGGCGCCAGGGTCGTTAGGTAGACGTCGTGCGGCACCGCGTTGACGGTCGTGATGACCCGGATCGGATCGACCGCCTTGAGCCGCGCCAAGAAGATTTGCGCGTTCTTCACGTCGGCCGCGGTGAAGCCGCGGTCGGTCGAGGCGCCGTCGGCAAGATTGACCAGCTCGTTTCCCCAGTCGGTGGGCAGGTGCGCGACCGGGAAGTCGGGCGCCGCGGCGCGCGCTAGCGCCAGCGAGCGGTACTTCGGGTCGCGTGTCAACAGCCAGCCGCGCCAATCGGCTTCGACCTGAATCAGCAGCGCGTCGATCTGTCCCGGGTAGGTCTTTAGCGTCGCGGTCGCGTCCTCGTCGGCGTATTGCGCCAAGAGGTTTGGGTCCTCTTCTTCGGCGTTCACGCGATCGACCAGAACGCGCGCTTGCGAAACGGCTGTCGGATCCTGCGCGTGATCGATCACGTAGTTCGATGCTTCGCGCACCCACCACGACGCCGCATCGTGGTTGGTTAGCGGGTTGTAATGCGTCCCGGTGCCGATCTGAACGGTCAGCCCAGCTAGGAGGGCGTAGTTGGGATCGTCGGGGTATTGCAGCGAGTAGGCTCGTCCGGCGTTGACGATGGTCGAGAAGTAGACCAACTCGGAGCGAAAATCCCAGCCGGCCGCCGTGCCTTTTGCGTAGGCGTCTTTCATCTGTTGATAGAGCGCGACCGGGTCCGCCATGTAGGCCGCCGGTGCCGCGATCGGGGCGACCGCGAACAGGCTCGCGACGAAGGCTGAAGCAAGCCGCTTACAAGACACTCGAATCATCCAGAACGAGGCGAAGGTTATTGGTAAGCAGCGCGTTCTTCAATTCGCGCGCGATGCGCCGGCCGGTCGACATCGGCTCCGAGTAGTTGAGGTACGAGTACGGCGACCCGTCGATGAAGAGATTCGTTCCGGCCACGATGCGGGCCGATATCTCCATGACGTAATATTGCATGTCGGGCGTAATGATCGTTTCGATGCAAAACGCGCCGAACAGACCTTTGGGGCCGCAGATCTCTTTGCTGACCCGCACGACGTCGTCGCCCATCCGAAGTGCCTCGGCCAGCATCGACTCACGCAGAGAGACCGGTTGGTTGCCCACGACCACGTACGAGGGGTCGACGTCCATGCCTTCCTGGGCGGCGGCCGGAATGCGTCCCAATGAATCGACGTTGGTCTCGTACCGCCGATCCATGGACATGATCTCCAGCTTATTTTCCAGCGGCGAGTAGAAGTAGTGGATGTAGAGCGGTACGCCGATGATGTATTCCTGAATAATGTACGCTTCCTTGAGATGTGCCGCGCGCGTCTCGAAGTCGTGCGCGTCCCGGATGAACATATACCCTTTCCCGCCCGCCGCCCCGTAGAGCTTGACGATGACCGGCCGGTCGATTTCGGCCCCGCTGCGGAACTGCCTTGGCAGCTTGAGCCCCGCGCGAGAGAGCCACTCGCGCTGAAGCTCGCGGCTCGCTTCCCAATCGAGCACTGCCTTGTTTCCGAAATACGGAATCGTCATCTTCTTCTGCTGATCGAGCGAGAGGTAGGCGACAAAGGAGCCGTGCGGCACGATGATCACCTTGCGCCGCTCCAGCTCGTCCATCAACGACATGAACTCGGAATACGCGCCCAGCGCGATCACTTCGTCGATAAAGGAGAACGAACGGTAGAGGCGCTCGGTATCGCGATTGGAGATTGCGAGCGTCCGGAAGCCCTCGTCGTGCGCCCCCTTGAGAATTTGCAGCGCCGAGTGCGATCCCAAGGTTGCGACGGTGTAGGGCCGATTCATCGTAGCGACCTGTTACGCAGAAGCTAGACTCTCGCCCTGTCAATTGCCGGATTGCACAAGAGCCGGTCGGCCGCGGCCTCGAGCACCTGCGAGCTCGCCGGCAGGCCGCGCGCGTCGGTGAGACGCCAGGCTACGGCGGCTGCCCGATTGGGCGCCCGCTCCAGCGGCTCGACCCAGAGTTCGCCGGGACGCGGAGCGGCCTGCGCGAGCACCTCGAGGCGATGTTTGTTGGGATTGAAGATCGTCTCGTCGGCCTTCACGCGCCGCACCAGCGCCGCCACATCGCCGTCATCGTCAAAGAAGAAAACTTCGTTACGCTCGACGCCTTCGACCGCGACCCCAAGCCGCCGGAGCGCGACCAGCGCCGTATAGGCGGTGTTGTCGGGGATCTTCAACCCGATGGCAATAGCTCGCGTCATAGCTGCGACACCGCTTCTACAAAGCTGCGGAAGATGATCGAGCCGCCCGATGGCGCGAGGACGTCGCCGCTATCGCTGCGCTCGAGGTGATTGAAGTTCCACGCGTCGCGCTCTGCGTGCGGCATGATCGCGAGCACGTTGCCCTCGCGATTGACCAAACCCGCGCACCGCAGTGCCGAGCCGTTCGGAACCGCCGCGTCGTCAACCGTGCCGTCGGCATGTGCGTAGACAAACGCGAGATGGCCTCCGGTAACGATCTCGTCTAGGTGCTTGGACGTCGCCGCAAGGCGCCCCTCACCGTGCGCCGCCCAGGACGGGACGAGCGCGTCCCTCGGCAAGCTCGCCGTAATCGCGCAGCGCGCCGGCTCGATCGCTAACTTCATGTACACGTGCCTGCAGACGAAGTGCGGCGCCGGCGCGTTGTGCGTGAATGCCGCGGTCGGCTTGCGAATCGCGCCGGTTCCCGGTACCAACCCGGCCTCGAGCACGATCTGCGCGCCGTTGCAGATGCCGAAAACCAGCTTCCCGCGCTGCGCGCCTTGGATCACGTAATCCATCATGCGGTCGTGCGCGGCGACCGCGCCGGCGCGAATCCGGTCTTCGTGAGCGAATCCGCCCGAAAGCACGTAGGCGTCGTAGCCGGCGAGACGCTCCGGCGACGACCAGTGGACGAGTTCTGCGTCGCCGCCGCAATCGCGCAGCACCCGCAGCGTCTCGTCTTCCGAGTTGGTGCCCGGAAAGACGAGGACCGCAATTCGGCCGCTCATGGATAAATCTCGCTGAGCGGCTTCGACCAGATCTCGTACAGCTGCGCCAGCGAGAAGTGCGTGCCGTTGACGACGAGCTCGGGAGCTTCGGTGGTGACGCCGATCTGCAACGCACCGGTGAGATCGACGCCGGCAGCGTCGCTCACCTCGCAGACGAAGCCTCCGCTTTCGCAGAATGGATTCCCGAAATCGATCTCGGCACCGATCGGTCGTCCCGCCGTGAATGCATCGAAAGCCATCCTTACGAGCGCCGTCAGCATGCCGCCGTCGCTCACCGCGCGGCAGGAACGCAGGATTCCGCGCGCCGCCGCGTCGCGCAGGATGCCGATCGCGGTGCGCTCGGCTCCGTAAGAGAGCGCCGGCAACGGTTCGTCGACGCCGAGCAGCTCCGCCAACACCGATCCGCCCACCGCGAGCTCGCGACTGCCGATCCAAAGCAGCGTCGACCCGGCATGCTTTAAGCCCGGCGTTATCACCTGGCCGACGTCTTCGATCGCGCCGACACACGCGACGATCGGCGAGGCGGGCACCGCGCTTCCGTCGGCCGACTCGTTGTAGAGGCTGACGTTGCCGGAGACGAACGGCAGCGTCAGCGCGTCGGCCGCGCAAGCAAGCCCGTCGACCGCGCGCACGAACTCGCCGTATTGGTCGGGTTTGCGTGGATTGCCGAAGTTCAAGCAGTCGGTCAAGCCGATCGGTTGCGCACCGACCGCAACGACGCGTCGAACCGCTTCGATCACGGCGTGCTCGGCCGCATAGCGCGGATCGATGCGCCCGTAGCGCGGATTGCCGGCCACCGCAAGCGCGACGCCCAGGGGCGAGCCCGGGATCGGCGCCAGCACGCCGGCATCGGCCGCGCCGCGCGGCAAAACCGTGCAGCCGCGGACGACCGCGTCGTAGCGGCGATAGAGTGGTTCGCGCGAGCAGACGTCGCGATGCGCGAGCACTCGCGGCAACAGATACTCGACACTGACGGCCGCGAGCTCGTTGGCCGGAGCGGCGTGGCGGATGACCTCCGTATAGGGCAGTTCGTCGCGAATCGATCCGGTGAGAAAATCGCTTTCGACGTCCATGACCACGGCGCCATCGTAGCGCAGGACGTAGCGCTTATCGGCGGTCACGCGGCCGATCACGCTGGCGCGCGCGTTGTACGCCACTTCGGGCAGGGTGAACTCTTCATTATAGATGCGCAGAACGTCGGGCACGATTGCCGGCGGAAGCGCCCACATCAGGCGCTCCTGCGTCTCGCCGACCGCGATCACCTCGGGCGCCATGCCTTCGAGCGCGACGTTCACCCGGTCGAGATCGATCGCTGCACCATGGCCGCCGCCGGCGGTCATCTCGGCCGAGCAGCCCATGATGCCGCCCGCGCCGAGATCCTTGAATGCCGCCTCCAGCTTTCGCTCATGCAACAATGCGAAGGTGCGATAGCTCGCGCGCATCAGCACGCTCTTCAGGAATGGATCGGGAACCTGAACCGCGCCCTTGTTTGCCTCCGCATCCTCGGCATCGAGCGTCAGCGAAGAGAAGGAGGCACCGCCGAAACCGCTGGCGTCGGTCGCTTTGCCGACGAGCACGATCTCCCAACCGTCGGCATCCTTCGGAACGTGCGAGTGAATGACGTTCGACTCTTTAACCAGACCGAGGGCGACGACGTTGATCAGACAATTCTCATCAAACCCCGCATCGAAGTAGACGTCGCCGGCGAGGTTCGGGACGCCGATCGCGTTACCGTAGGCGCCGATCCCGTCGACGGCGGCTTGCGCCACGTAGCGTGCGTGCGACTCTGCCGCGTCGGCGCGGCCAAAGCGTAGCGGATCCGCCACCGCGATGACCTGTGCGCCCATGCAGAGCACGTCGCGAACGATGCCCCCGACGCCGGTCGCCGCACCTTCGAAGGGGACGACTTGCGACGGATGGTTGTGTGATTCGTGGGCGATGACGACGGCATATCTTTCGCCGTCGTGGATGCCCAAGTGCAGAATGCCCGCGTCCTCGCCTGGTCCCAGAACGACGCTCGAACCTGAGACCGGCAATCGCTTGAGGTGATGCCGGCTCGATTTATAGCTGCAATGCTCGCTCCACTGCGCATCAAACGCGGCCAACTCGACGGCCGACGGTTCGCGCCCCAGCCGCTGCGCGATTCGTTCGACCTCGTCCTCGCGCAACGCAACGCTTGGGGCGCTATGAAGCAAACGCGGCTCCCTGAGCCACCGGCGCCTGCTGCAGGGTGGCGTCGGCCGCGATGACGCTCGAGCGCGCGTTGGCTTGCAAGAGCAGCGTTCGCCCGTAAAGCACCGTGTCTTCGAGACCGAAAAGCTTCGCGCACTCCAGGGCGAGGCGCTGCGTCTCCATGCTCCCGTCGAGGACAGGAGCCGAGGAGGTCGCGTCAAGCATCGATCGCAGCACCTCGTTCTGGCCGACTGCGATCACGATCAGGCGGGCAAAGGTCGCCTCGAGCTGCGCGACCAGCTGCATGACGTAGCCGGGTGTCGTCACCGGGCTCGCGACGTGACGTACCGTCGGCAAACCGAGCTGCCCCAGCGCTCTCACGATCTCGTTGGTGCGTTCGACCTGCGTTCCCGACTCGGCCACGATCGCCACCATGCCCGGGCGCATCACCGGAAACGTGCCAACGAGGTCGGCAACTCGCTCGTAGGCGCGTTTGACGCGCTCCAAGGCGGCGTCATCGACGTTCTCGAGATTCCGATAGATCTGCTTGTCGAGCATCAGGTCTTCGCGTCCCTGCGCCCAGATTCGCCAGGAGTCGTTGTCGATCACGTCGGCGATCACCAGCTGCCCTTGATTCTCGCCGCCGGCCAGGCGCCCGAACTCGATCTTCAAGTCAACGAGCAGCACGTCGCGTTTGCGCCACGCGTGGGAGAGAATATCGAAGGTGAGGCGAGCGAGTTCGCTCATCGCCCCGATCTCTTGCGGCGAGGCAATATTCTGCGCGACGATTTGATCGGGCGAGATCATCGGATCGTGCTGGGCATCGTCCTTCAGAAAAAACTCGACCAGCCGGGGGACGAGCAGCGTTCCGCGCGCCACGTTCGGATTGCGTTTGACGA
>JASHPI010000214.1 GCA_030038215.1 Vulcanimicrobiota bacterium
ACCACCGGAGTCACCATGTACTGCTCGTAGCCGCCGTCGTAAGAGATGCCGGGGATTTGCAGGTTGCGGCACGTGATGAAGTCGCCGCGACGGCAGCGATCGCAAGTGCCGTCATGCCCTCCATGCCAGCCCACACCGACGCGATCGCCGACCTTCCACCCGGGCGTATCGGGCCCGAGGGCATCGATCGTACCGGCAACTTCGTGGCCCGGCGCGCGCGGAAAGGAGAGACCGGGCCAGATGTTTTGGACGGTCACGACGTCACTGTGGCAGACGCCGCACGCTTCGACTTTGATCCGCGCCTGGCCGCGGCCGGGTTCGGGCAGCGCGAGATCTCGCAGCTCCAAACGCGCATCGCCTGCCGATGGTACGACCGCTGCTCGCATTTTCACTACTCTTCCCCGGGTAAGAGGGATTCATGCAGAATGCGGGCGGCGACGTTGACGTCCTCATCGTCGGCGCCGGTCCGGTCGGTCTTTTCCTGGCCAATGAATGCGCGCGCCGGAAGCTGCGCTTTCGGATTGTCGAAAGTCGCGCAGGACAGTCGGAACACTCCAAAGCCCTCGCGATCTTTCCCCGGACGCTGGAAGTCTTCGATATGGCCGGCGTCGCCGCGCCGTTTTTGGAGGCCGCCAATCGCGTCACGTGGGTGGCCCTTCGCTCGCCGCAGCGTACCCTCGCGCGCCTGCGATTCGCGCCGCCGGGGACCCCTTACCCATTCGTCGCGATGGTTGCGCAGGACGTGACCGAACGGCTGCTCGTCGAGCAACTCGCGCGCCGCGGCGGAAGCGTCGAGTACGAAACCGCGTTCGTATCGGCGGTGCAACAGCGCCATCACGTCCAGGTTGCGCTCGACCGGCGCGGTGAGACGTCGGCCGTCCGCGCCGGCTTCGTGGTCGGATGCGACGGTGCGCACAGCGCCGTGCGTCACGGTTTGGCGCTGACCTTCGAGGGCGCGGAATATTCCGATTCGTTCATGCTGGCCGACATCATGACCAACGATGCGCTCCCGGGCGACGAAATGCAGATCTGCCCGAATGCCGACGGGCCGTTGGCGATTTTTCCGATGAGTGCCACCCGTCGCCGGGTCGTCGCGATGTTCGAGAATGCGCAAGGCGATGCACCATCGCTCGAGTTGATACGCGAGACGCTCGGGCAGCGCGCGCCGGCCGGCCTCGAGGCGGAGTCGTTGGTCTGGTCGAGCTTCTTTCGCATCCATCACCGGTGCGTGTCGCAGATGAGCGTGGACCGGATATTTCTCGCCGGCGACGCCGCGCATATCCATAGTCCGTTCGGCGGTCAGGGGATGAACACCGGGCTCCAAGACGCCTGGAACTTGGCGTGGAAGCTGGACCTCGCGCTCCGCGGCCATGCGGCGAACGACTTATTGACGAGTTACAGCGTGGAGCGTCTGCCGGTCGTCAAAGGCGTGATCGAGGTCACCGATGCAATGACCAAGGTTTTCGGCACGCGCAGCGCCGTCGCGCAGACTGCGCGTGACGCGCTGCTCCCCGTCGTCTCGCGCCTTCCGTCGTTTCAACGTGCGTTCGTCGCGAGGCTCTCCGGCTTGCGGAACTCCTATCGGGGCAGCCCAATCGTCGAGGGCGCCGGGCGGCGCTACTTCGACGAGTCGCTGCGCGGCGGTGAAGGGATCAAGAGCCGCTTTGCGCTGATGCTGGGCGCCGGCGCCAACGAAGCTGCCTTCGCTGCCGCGACGCGTCTGGTGATGGACTTCCCAGACGTGCTCGAGCTGCGAACGTTCGCGCGCCGCGGGATGCTGCTACTCAGGCCCGACGGTTACGCCGCCTACGATTCGCCCCGTAGCGACGAAGCCGGTCTCCGATCGATCCGAACGCTTCTGCACCGTCAAGTACGCTAAGGTCGAGTCGAGCGCGAGCGAGCCGCGCAGCCGACGGACGGCAGACGCGCCGAACAGCGCCATCCCGAGATCGTCCTCCAACAATCGGAGCAGCGATTCGATGGCCGCGTGCGACTGTCGCCTCGACGGCCGGCGCGCGAGTGCACGCAAGGTCGAGAAGGTCGCGCGGTAAAGACGGCTCCAGGCTCGGCCGGATGCTTCCAGCAACGCATCGCGATAGAGGGATGTGAGCGTCGCAATCGCGCGCGCGTCCATGCCGGCCTGCGAGAGGTCGTTCTCGAAATGCGCAATAGCTTCGTTCATGCTGCCGGCCTCGCGCGTGGAAACGCGAGTACGAGCGGTGCGACCAGCGCGGCGAGCAGCGCGGCCGCGAGGATCGTGTCTCCGAAGCCGAGCGTGCTCGCCTCTCGCGTCACGAGAGCCGCAAGGCGCGCAAGCGTGTCGCCGGTCGGGGTTGATCCCGCCAATTGCACGTGTTTGAGCGTGACAGCTGCGCCTAGGATATCGCTGTGGAAGGCCGTGCGACGATCGAAGATCGTGATGGCAACGGCACTGGCGATCGATCCGCCCAGCTGTACGCAGAGCGTGATGATCGGTGAGATTTTTCCGTTGAGCTGCGCCGGCGTCGTGCTGAGAATGCCGACAATCAACGGCACGAGAATCAGGGACTGACCGATTCCGGAGACGAACAGCGCAGATCCCAACGCTCCGAACGGCGTGCTCGAGGTCATCTGGCTGGAGAACCAGTACAGGGCGCCGGCCGAAATCAGAAAGCCGCTTGCAAGCATGTAGCGAACGTCGGCGCCGCGCTCGGCGAGCGTCGCGAATACCGGCGTCAGCACGACGACCGGCACCGCCCGCATCATCATCAGCAGGCCGCTATCGAACGAGGTGTATCCAAGGATCATCGAGCTGTACAGCGGCGTGATGATAGCCGGCGCGAAGATCAGTGCGCCGAATGCCAGCGCCATCAGCGAGCCGGTCGCCACGCTTCGGAAGCGCAGCACGTGCAGATCGACCGCAGGATTCTTCGTGCCCGACCACTGCCACCATGCGAACGTTGCCAGACCTGACAGGGCGAGCGCGCCGGCGAGCAGCATGTGCGGGTCGGCGAACCAGTCGTTGCGTTCGCCGTTGTCGAGCAAGACCTGCAGCGACCCGAGGCCGAGCGCCAACAGGCCGACGCCGGTCCAGTCGATGGGCAGCCGCTGCGGAGGCTCTGGATTGAGCAGCAGCGCGGCCAGCACGATGGCCGCAAACGTTCCCGGCAAAATGTTGACGGTGAAGATCCACTGCCATGAGAAGTTATCGGTGAGATAGCCGCCGGCGAGCGGGCCGAACGCCGGGCCGAGAATGAGCGCCATCGCGAACAGGGCCGAGCTGATGCCGATCGATTCCGGCGGAAAGGTTTCTCGCATCACGACTTGCGACGTCGCAATCAGCCCGCCGCCGAAGGCTCCTTGCAAAACGCGAAATGCAACGAGCGGACCCAACGCGTCCGCGGTGCTGCACAAGAATGATGCGATGGTGAAGCCGGCGATGCACCCCACAAAGTACACTTTGCGGCCGAACATGCGGGTGAGGAACGGATTGAGCGGGATCGCGACGACGTTGGAGATGATGTAGCCGGTAACGATCCAGATGCCTTCGTCGATCGATGCGCCGATGTTGCCTTCGATGGTAGGCAACGAGACGTTGACGATCGTCGAATCGAGGGTTTCGAGCAGCGAGGCGAGCATGACCGCCACCACGATCACCAGGCGGCGGACTCCGTACTCGACGACCGGCATCTCCATGGCACCTCCTGAACACCGTTCAGTGAACGATGTTCATTTTACGCCCACCGTTCATTTTGTCAAGCGGTTCGGCTATACTCAGGGGGTGTCTAAGGTCAAACGACGGGAGCGCGAGCGCGCCGAGTTCCGTGAAGAGGTGCTGGCAGCGGCTCGCCGGATCGTCCTCGAGGAGGGATTCGATGCGCTGACGATGCGCAAGATCGCCGATGCGATCGAGTATGCTCCCGGCACCATCTACCTGTATTTCGAGAGTCGCGACGCGATCGCGTTCGAGTTGTGCCGCGCCGGCTTCGAGTCATTCCTGGCCGCGTTGCTGCCGGCGATGTCGTTTGCGGATCCGCAGTTGCGTCTGCTCGAGCTTGGACGGCGCTACATCCGCTTCGGACTCGAAAATCCCGAGACGTACCGGCTGATCTTTATGGAGGAACCAAAATATGCATCAGAGGCATTCCACGAGGAAGCCGACGCTGCCGACAGTCCGGGAAAGCAAGCCTTAGCGTTGTTGGTGTCGACGTTCGCCGAACTGCGCGAGCGCGGCCGGCTGGCGATTGATGCAGAGCCGACCGCCATCGCCGAGATGATCTGGGCCACAATGCACGGCATCGTCAGCCTCAAGCTCACCTACGACCGTTATCCTCAAACCTCGCCCGACGATCTGCTCGAGGTCTTCACGAACGTGCTCGTTCGGGGCTTGATCAAACCTTAGGGCTGGATTTCAACCAACCCAATCCGATTGACGCCGCTGCACGCGATCGCGAGGTTCCCGTCGAAGGTCGGTGATACGTTGCGAACGACGCCGCCACCCGAGGGAATCGGCCACGTCTGAAAGCGATGCGTCGCAGGATCGAAACGCACGATCGTGTTGGGCTGGACGCCCGATTCACTGTACCAGATCACGCCGCGAATCACGCCGATTCCGTAGGGCTGCGAGTTCTCACCGCCCGGCGATGGCCACTCGCTAACCGCTCCCGAAACGGGATCCAGCCGGCCGAGATAGCCGCGAGCGTAGTCCGTATACCAAACGATGTCGTCGCTCGTCTTGGCGATGCGCCGCGGCCGCGCGGCGGGATTTGGAAGCGTGTATTCGCGGATCTGCATCGTCTGCGGATCGATTCGGCCAATGCGATTCGCGCCGAACTCAGCGAAGAATGGAACGCCTTTCGAGCTGATCACCATGCCGTAGGGCAGCGAATGCGGCGAAGGAAGCCGCACCAGCTTGATCGCACCCGTCGCGGGATCGAGGCGGCCGACGAAGTTCGCGCCTTGCACCGTGAACCAGAGCGTGCCGCGTTGATCGAAGAGCGGCGTGTGCGGGTCGCGTGCTGCCGGGTCGGGCATCGGATAGCGCGTGACGTGCCCGCTCCGCGGGTCGAGCTTCCCGATGTAAGCACCGAAGTTCGCGGTGTACCAGATGTCGCCGTTCTTGTCGGCCACCAACCCGTGCGGTCCGGAATCGGGCGGCAGAGAATACTGCCGGAACTCACCGGTCGCCGGATCGAGCCGGCCGAGAACGTTAGCCATCTGGCCGGTGTACCAGATCGATCCATCCGGCATCGCGAGCGGATCGTGCGGACGCGAGCCGGGAATCGGCACCGGCCACTCGCGTATCGTCACGCGTCTCGCGCCGGGCACGATCACGGCAGCCGGCGCAGCCTTCTCCGGAAAGTTCTTGGCGAGGTAGTCGACAACGATGCTCACCTGACTGGGTGAAAGCTTCGCGCCGGCGTTGACCATCATCGCGACGACGTTGGCCCAGCCTCGGCGCGTATAGCCGGAGTTGACCACCTGGCTGAGCCCATGGCACTCTGCGCAGGTTGCCTGCACGATCGCTTTGCCGTTGCCTTCGGGGAGGGTCGTTTGCGCGCGCGCGCCGACCGCGATCGCAACGGCGGCCGCAACGGCTAGGATCGCGTTCGCATGTCTAGCGATGACGCTCGCCCTCTCGCCTTAGCCATGTTCTGCGCCTTCGGGTGCCCCGCCCTGGCTCCCGCGCGACCGGCCAGAAAAGGACTTCCAACACTTTGGGCCTTTGGAAGTATCTACTATTCATGGAGTGTAGCCAAGCGCTGATCGCGCGTGCCGCGGCCGGCGACGCCGTCGCGACCGCCGAACTGATTGCAGCGGTCTGGCCGGACGCGTATCGCCTTGCTTGGTCGATCCTCAAAGATCGTTCCGCGGCCGAGGACGCGGCCCAGGAAGGCTGCGCCCGCGCGTGGTGTGCGATGACGCAGCTGCGCCGGCCAGAGCGCTTCCCGGTCTGGTTCTATCGCATCGTCGTCAACGAGTCTCGGAGGCTGCTCCGCCCGCGTCCGCGCGAACCGATTGCGCAGCCTGCCGCATATACCGAGAGCAGCGCGCTCGCGCAGCGGCTCGACGTCCGAGCGGCCATCGATTCCCTCGACTCACGGCTTCGGTTGGCGGTGCTGCTGCGTTACTACTTCGAGCTCAACAGCAACGAAATCGCACGCGTAGTCGGCGCTTCTCCGGTGACGGTGCGTTGGCGGCTCATGCTCGCACATCGCCGCCTGCGCAGCTTGCTCGAAGAGTACGCATCGTCATCGCTATCGCCAACGCACAATGATGAAAGGTATCGAGATGAATCGGTCGCAACGAGTTGAGCCTCTACGCCGAGTTGCGCACGCGTATGCCGAAACGATCGACGTGCCCCGCTTCAGCGCAGCCGCCGTTCGAGCGCGCATGCCGGCTGCCGCGCCGGCCGGCTCCGCGTGGCGTTGGGCGGGCGGGGCTCTGGCGACGGCGCTTCTCGTCGTAGCGTTCGCGTTTGGCAGCCGCGCGGTTGTGGCGCAGGTCGAGCGCATGCTGCAAGCCTTTGCCACGATCGGCGGGCAGACCATCCCGGTCGCCGTCAGCACGGTGAGCCTCGATCAGGCGCGACACGACATGCCGTTCGCGGTGATCGCGCCGGCCGCCATTCCCTCCGGATTCGACGCGACGATAAACGAACTAAACGTCGGCTCGTCGCGCTTGGATTCGCGTTTGCTCTTTCAGTACCGCGCCGGCGATCGCGGACCGGAACTGACGATCATGGAAAGCGCGGCGCGGGGAGCGACGCCTCAGTCCTCGATGCGCCTTTGGATGACGCAGAGCATCAGAGGCATGGCCCCGCCGCCGGTCCCGCCGCCGTTACCGAATGCCGCCGGCGGCGAGCACGCCCTCGTGCAGTTCGGCCGGAACGGTCAGATCATGCGTCAGGTTCGCCTGCAGCCGCTCACGTGGATCGTTCGTGGAACGCGGATCGATCTCATCAGCCCGCCCGGAGTGCTCAGCGCGCAACGGCTGGCCGCCATCCGCCGCGCCATGTCGCACTAGCTACACAGTAAGCGCGGCCGGCGTTAGAAGCTTCAGTTTGCGTTCGGTCTCCGAGCCCGGCTCGGCGGTCAGGACGTTCATCCGCATGTCGTTGTCGCCCGGGAGGTCAAAGCTCGTATAGTCCAGGATCATCTGGCCCAACTCCGGATGAATGAACTGCTTGAGGCCGTCGGTCGAGCCGAGGACGTCGTGCTCGGCCCACAAGCGCTTGAAGTCGGGCGAATTGGCGCGCAAGTCGTCAATCAGCTCGACGAACGCCGGATCGTTGGGATACTTCGCGGCGATGGCGCGAAATTGTGCCGCGCAGCGGCGCATCGTGGACTCCGGATCGCCGAGCTTGCATGGCATCGTGTGGTGTCTGAAGAGACGCCAGACCATGTTGCGAGCCGGGCCGGTCTGCGAAGAGAAATCGTAGAGCGCGTTCGCGCTGCGGTTCCAGGCCAGGACGTCCCAGCGCCGGCCGCGCACGTAAGCAGGCGACGGATCGAGCGAGTCGAGCACGCGTTGCACGAGCTCGCTAACACGTTCTTCGTCTTGCGGAGCGAACGAGAGCGCCAACCCGGCGAGCAGATAGAGATGGCGGCGTTCGTCCGAGGTCAGGCGCAACGCACGCGCGATCGAGGCGAGCACGTCGGCCGAGACATTGATCGGCAGCCCCTGCTCGAGGCGCGTGTACCAGGTGGTCCCGATGTTGGCGAGCAGCGCGACCTCTTCACGGCGCAAGCCGGGCGTGCGGCGACGGGCGCCGTCGGCCAGGCCGACGTCCGAGGGCATGATCTTCGCGCGACGCGTGCGCAGGAAATCGCTGAGCTCGGGACGGCGTTCGACGGCGTTGTTCATGGTTGGGCGCCTCTGGAAGGGTAGCAAGCTTAGTACTAGGATAACTTAGGCTCTAGTCATAGTATCGCACAGAGGCTACTCTAAGCGCAAGCCGCTTTCCCCACATAACCACGTGCTATTTATGTCAGTTGCCGAAAGAGCCGGCGCAGTCGCCGGCATTATTCCCGCACGTCCCCGGCCGACCGCAGCGCCGGCGAGGCCACCTGCGTCTGTGCCCTCGCTCGTCGAATACGGTGCGCGCCGCTACTTGGTAGTGGCCGGCGTCATGTTGGCGGCGTTGTTGCAGACGATCGATCTCACGATCGTCAACGTCGCGTTGCCGACGATTCAAGGCAACTTGGGCGCGACCGTTGACGAGGCGACCTGGGTGCTCACCGGCTACGTGATCGCCAACGTCGTCGTGATTCCGATGACGCCATGGCTCCAGCTGCGCTTCGGGCGCAAGAACTACTTTCTTATTTCCATTGCGGGATTCACGTTCGCGTCGATGCTCTGCGGCTTGGCGACCTCGTTGACCGCGCTGATTCTCTTTCGCATAGTGCAAGGCGCGTTCGGCGGTGGATTGCTTGCGGTCGCACAGGTGGTATTGCGCGACACCTTCCCACCCGAGCAGCTCGGCATGAGCCAGTCGATCTTCGCGCTCGGCACGATCCTCGGGCCTTCGGTAGGGCCAACGCTCGGCGGCGTCTTGGTCGATAACTTCTCATGGCCGTGGGTCTTCGACGTGAATCTCGTTCCAGGCATCATCGCGCTGGTCTTGTTGTGGCGGTACATGCGAGACAACGAACAACGCCAGAAAGTGCGCGTCGACGTCGCCGGCATTGGGCTCCTGATCCTGGCAGTCAGCTGCATGCAATACGTACTCGACCAGGGTCAACACGACGACTGGTTCTCCGATCAATCGATCGTAGTGTGCACCTGGCTCGCGGTGATCGCGACCGGGGTGTTCGTGTGGTGGGAGCTGCGCGTGGCAGAGCCGATCGTGGACCTGCGCGTCTTGCGCCAGCCGGCGGTGGCCGCGGCGATCGGAATCGCCGGCACGCTAGCCGGAATCGTTTTCCCGCCGTTGCTGCTCTTGCCGCAGTTCACGGTCGAGGATCTCGGCTTCACCAGCACGCTAGCGGGTTTGTTGATCGGCATTCGCGCGCTGCCCGTGCTGCTGCTGACGATGCCGGTTGCGCGGCTCACCGGTCTTCCGAACGCCGACCTGCGCCCGTTGATCGGCGCGGGGTTGGCGTTGGCAGGGATCGGATTGGTCTGGCTGGGCAACGTCACGACCACCCAAAGCGATCTCGGCACGTTCGTGCTGCCGCTCTTGGTCGTCGGCACGGGATCGGCGTTCGTCTATTCGCCGCTGCTGGTCGCGACGATGCGTTCGGTAGCACCGCAAGCGGCGCCCAAAGCGGCCTCGTTCATCGTGCTGGCCTTCCAACTTGGCGGCTCGATCTCATCAGCCGGAATTGTTGCGTTCGTCGACCGGCGCGAGCAGTTCCATCAAACGGTACTCGCCGCGCAGACGACGCTCGCGAGCTTGCCGGTCGTGCTGTTCTTACAACACGGCAGCCCCGCGCAGCTGGCCGAACAGGTCGTCGCGCAAGCTGCCGCGCTCTCGTACGCGGACGCCTTTCTCGTGACCGGCGTTCTCGCCTATTTCGCAATCCCTAGCGTGCTGCTTTTAGCGCGTAAACGTACTTAAGGAGTTTTTATCAAATGCAATATGAAGTGGCCTGCGATCGCATCTGCGACGATATCTCGCGCCTGCTGCTCGACTTCCCGCCGCGCTCTTCGGTGCGCGCAGCGTACGCAGCCGCGTTCGCGACGCACGATCTCGCCGCTGCCTTCCACCACGCCGCCGGCCTTCCCGAAGATCCGCTCTGGTCCGAGGCAATCGATAGCCTGGAGCACTTTCTCGCCGTCTGTGACGAGATGAACCTCGACCGTTCGCCGGCATTACGCTCGCTACGTCAATTCGTCGCAGAGAACGCGGACCTGCTGGCGCCCCATGTCGAGCTCAAGCGGGCAAGCTAAGCGTTGATGGGTAACGCCTTCACGTTTCCCGCGCCGAATTTGACCGTCGAGCGCATGGGCTACGGAGCCATGCAACTCGCCGGGCCGGGCGTTTTTGGGCCGCCGCGCGATCGCGACGAATGCATCGCAGTGCTGCGTGAAGCGGTCGCCGCCGGAGTCAACCACATCGACACGTCCGACTTCTACGGTCCGCATCTTACCAATCAAATCATTCGCGAAGCCCTTCACCCGTATCCCGATGACCTCGTCATCGCGACCAAGGTCGGAGTTCGACGCGGCAGCGACGGCTCGTGGAACCCCGCCTACTCACGGCAAGATATCGAAGGCGCCGTCCGCGATAACTTGCGCAACCTCGGGCTCGACCGGCTGCACGTCGTGAATCTACGCATTAGGAGCGATTCGGAGGACTATTCCATCGAGGAGCCGTTCACGGCGTTAGCGGAGCTGCAGCAACGAGGTCTCATTCAGTCCCTTGGCATTAGCAGCGCGACGCACGCACAAGTTTCGGAGGCTCAGCGGATCGCGAGCGTTGTCTGCGTCCAGAATCTTTACAATGTGGCGCACCGCGAAGACGACGCCTT
>JASHPI010000215.1 GCA_030038215.1 Vulcanimicrobiota bacterium
CGCGTAGGCTTAGGTTCGGGCAGAGCGAACCGGGGCATTCGAGCGAAGCACTCGAGGGGAGCACGTATCTAATGGCGGTACGAAAGAAATCCGGCCCGCGCAAAAAATCCAGTGCGCGCAAAAAGACGAAGTACGGACCGGCGGCGCGCAAGGATGTCGGAGAGGCGCTGCATGAGCTTGAGCTCGGTGAACTGGAGTCGGGGCGCTCGGGGCGAAAGGTCACCAGCCGCAAACAGGCGATTGCGATCGGTTTGGGCGAGGCGCGCAAATCCGGAGCGCGCGTGCCCAAGAAAGCGCCGCCGAAGAAGAAGTAGTCCTTCCTACGGCCCCGGGGGTTCGAGCTCGGCGGCCCGCGAGAGCGGACCGCGATCGGTCGTGATGCAGCCGCACGAGTGAAGCGCCTTGTCGAGCAGCTGCTTGGAACGCTCGTCGTCCCCGCAGATGGCGACGTTCGAGCCCGGCCGCGGCAGATTGATCAGCGCCCGAACGACGCGGTGCGTGTCGAGCTTGTGCGCGAGCATCTCGGCGCCACTATGCGCAGCGTGCAGGGGCCGGCCGTCGACAGCGTCCACGATTACCGCTTCAGAACCCGAACCGACCGCGGTGACGGCGCGGTCAATCTCGTCGCGGCCTACCGCGAAGACCAAAAGGTCGGAGCACATCGCCTGGCGGTAGGGAAGCTCGCTCTCCGTTCCGACGGCGGAAGCCGCCCGTTGGGCCCGATCCGATCCGGCGGGGTCGCCAAAGGTGACGTGATGGCCGCCGCTGCGAAGCAGCCGGCCGATTGCTACCGCCCGCTCGTCCGAGCCGACAATTCCTATGTTCATGGCGAGCCCGTACCCTGGGATGCTGGGCTTCCTCTGGGAGGTGACCAGGGCTGCAAACCAATCTTGTGTCTGCGGTGTTAAGGGTGGTATAGTACCGGTCTGTGCCTTAGGCCAGCCGCGACGGTGGGTGCCCTTACGTGACGACGTGAGACGAGCCACCCTGCGTAGGCGGCGGCCATGGCGGGCACGACCAAGCGGAGCTCCTCTCTTTTGAACCTGATCGACGTCAACAACTTCGACGCCATGCGCATCGGCCTGGCGTCGCCTGAGCAAATTCGCGCGTGGTCGTTCGGCGAAGTTAAGAAACCCGAGACGATCAACTACCGCACGCTCAAGCCCGAGCGCGACGGTCTCTTCTGCGAGAAGATCTTCGGCCCGACCAAAGATTGGGAGTGCCACTGCGGCAAGTACAAGCGCATCCGCTTTAAGGGCATGATCTGCGATCGCTGCGGCGTCGAGATCACGCGCGCCAAGGTGCGCCGCGAGCGCATGGGCCACATCGAGCTCGCCACGCCCGTCAGCCATATCTGGTATCTCAAGGGCGTTCCGAGCCGCATCGGCATTCTGCTCGACATGTCGCCACGCCAGCTTGAGAAGGTGATCTATTTCGCCGCGTACGTCGTCATCGATCCGGGCGACACCACGCTCACCAAGCGCGAGGTACTCTCCGAGCAGAAGTATCGCGAAGCACGCGACAAGTTCGGCAATCGCTTCAAGGCCGGGATGGGCGCGGAGGCGATCCGCGAGCTGCTGCGCGACCTCAACCTGCGCAAGCTGCAAGAGGATCTGCGCAAAGAATTTAAGGAGACGACCGGTCAAAAACGGCTGAAGGCGATCAAGCGCCTCGAGGTCGTAGAGGCGTTTCTCGCCAGCGGCAACCGTCCGGAGTGGATGGTGCTGGCGGCCGTGCCGGTGATCGCGCCGGAGCTGCGTCCAATGGTGCAGCTCGACGGCGGCCGTTTCGCGACTTCGGATCTCAACGATCTCTATCGCCGCGTGATCAATCGCAACAACCGCCTGAAGCGGCTGCTCGAGCTGAACGCGCCCGAGATCATCATCAAGAATGAGAAGCGCATGCTGCAGGAAGCGGTCGATGCGTTGATCGACAACGGCCGGCGCGGGCGCCCGGTGACGGGCCCCAACAATCGTCCGCTCAAGTCGCTCTCCGACATCCTCAAGGGCAAGCAGGGGCGGTTCCGTCAGAACCTGCTCGGCAAGCGCGTCGATTACTCGGGGCGCTCGGTCATCGTGGTCGGCCCGACGCTCAAGCTGCACCAGTGCGGTCTGCCTAAGGAAATGGCACTTGAGCTCTTCAAGCCGTTCGTAATGAAGAAGCTCGTGGATCGCGGGCTCGCGCACAACATCAAGAGCGCGAAGCGCATGGTCGAGCGCGTGCGGCCCGAGGTCTGGGACGTGCTCGAAGAGGTGATCAAGGAGCATCCGGTGCTGCTCAATCGCGCGCCGACCTTGCATCGTCTGGGCATTCAGGCCTTCGAGCCGGTGCTGGTCGAGGGTAAGGCCGTGCACCTGCATCCGCTGGTCTGCACGCCGTATAACGCCGACTTCGACGGCGACCAAATGGCCGTCCATCTGCCGCTCTCCGCGGGCGCGCAGGCGGAGGCGCGCATCCTGATGCTCTCCTCCAACAACATTCTGTTGCCGGCGTACGGTAATCCGGTTTCGATTCCGACCCAAGACATGGTCCTAGGCCTGTACTATCTCACGTTTCATCGCGATGAGTACGCTGGTCCGGCCAAAGCGGCGGTGACCGAAGACTACGAGAAGTTCGAGCGCGCCAAGAAGGCGAACGCGCCGGCTGCCGACGCCCCGGGCGCGATTCCGACCTTCTACGATCCGAAGGAAGCGGTTATTGCGTACGAGACCGAGCAGATTAGCCTGCAAGAATGGATCTACGTGCGCTGGAACGGCGAGTTAATCAAGACGACCGTCGGCCGCGTGATTTTCAAC
>JASHPI010000022.1 GCA_030038215.1 Vulcanimicrobiota bacterium
CTCCATTAAGCTCGGCTAGTCTAGCGTCTAGCGCATATTCGGGTCAAGGGCATCGCGCAGACCGTCGCCGATGTAGTTGATCGCCAGCACCGTAAAGAGAATACAGAGGCCGGGAAAGACCGCCGCCCACCAGGCAATCTGGAGATTGCTCTGCGCGGCCGAGAGCATGTTGCCCCACGATGCGGTCGGCGGCTGAATTCCAAGACCGAGAAACGAGAGGGTCGACTCGAGGATGATCACGTTGGCCACGTCGAGCGTCCCCTGTACCACGATCGGCGCGACCGCGTTGGGCAACAGGTGGCGAAAGATAATGCGCGCGTCGTTATTGCCGAGCGCGCGCGCGGCTTCGGCGAACTCGCGCTCGCGCAAGCTCAAAAACGAGGCACGCACCAGGCGGGCGACGCTCGGCCAGGTAAGCGCGCCGATCACCAGCACGATGACCCCGAAGCTCAGCGACGCTTTCGTCGAGCTCGCGGCAACGATCGCCGTCAGCACCAGCAAGAGCGGGAGCAGCGGGATCGAGAGGAAGACGTCGGTGAGGCGCATCAACGAGTAGTCGACCCACCCACCGTAATAGCCGGCGATCGCACCCAGCGTACTGCCGATTAGCACCTCCATGAGCACGGCGAAGAGACCCACGGTGAGCGAAATGCGCGCGCCAAAGAGTAGGCGCGAGAGCAAATCGCGGCCGACCTCGTCGGTCCCCAGGGGATGGCCGCCGCAGTGAGTCGCGTCTTGGAAGCAGGGAGGCAGCGGCATCCCTTGCCAGTGCACGTTGTCGATCGCATTCGGATCGAACGGAGCGAGCTGCTTGGCAAAGACGGCGGCGAGCACCATCAGCAGCAGCACGCAGAGACCCGCCACCGCCAGCCGGTGGCGGCGCAGCCGCGTCCAGAAGGTGACCTTGGAGAGGTGCAGCTCCTCTTCGATAATCGTGTCGGTTGGCAGCGGTAAGCTTGGCGCAGCCATGGTCTAGTCGTATTTCACGCGCGGGTCGAGCCACGCGTAAACCACATCGGCGAGCAAATTCGAAAAGACGACTAGAAACGCTACCAAAAGCAGATAGCCCATCAGCAAGGCGAGATCGCTTTGGTTGAGCGCGTTGATGAAGAGACGTCCCATTCCCGGCCACGCGAAGATCGTCTCGGTGATGATCGCGCCGCTGAGCAGGCTCGGAAGCGAGAGCGCGATGACGGTGACGACCGGGATCAGCGCATTCTTCAATCCGTGCTTGAAGAGAATCGTGCGAAACGCGAGCCCTTTGGCGGCCGCGGTGCGCATATAGTCGGTGCCGAGCACCTCGAGCAGCGATGAGCGCATGAACCGGCTATAGAGCGCGATTGACAGCAGCGACAGCACGATGGTCGGGAGCACCAGATGCTCGAGCCGGTCACCCCAATCGAACGTGTCGCTGCTCGCTATGCCCGCCGATGGCAACTGAATCTGATAGCCGAAAGGCAGCGGGATGCCGTGCACGGCGAATGCCAGCTGCATCATCAGCGCAAACCAGAAGACCGGCATCGACTGTCCGAAGAACGCGACCGTAGTAATGACGTAGTCGAGTACCGAATAGCGGTAGACGGCCGAGAGGATGCCCGCCGTGACGCCTACGACGATCGAAATGAGGAGCGAGGCGCCCATCAGTTCCAGCGTCGCGCCGGCGCGCTCGATCAGGGCTTGAAAGACCGGCTCCGAGTTGCTGGTCGAGTAACCCATGTCGCCGACGAGAATGTGCCCGAGCCACTTCAAGTACTGAATCGGGACCGGTTGATCCATGCCGAGGTTGTGCTTGAGCCGCGCGATGTCGGCCGCCGTTATGTGCGGATTCTGAAGGTAGGGCGCTAACGGGCCTCCCGGCATGTTGTAAAGGATGCCGTACAGGATCACCGATATCGCAATCAGCAGCGGAATCGCTTGAAGCGTCCGGCGCACTACGTACGTGAACAAGAGTGGCGGCCGTTATTGGACTTCGAGCACCGGCTCACCTCGCGCCAGCCCTAGGAGCGCTCGCGCTTGGTCGGGAGTGGCGACCGGCCGGCCCGCCTCGGCGGCGAGGCGGGCGACGCGCGCGACCAGCTCTTCGTTGCGCGCGAGCCGCCCCCGCGAGTAGTAGAGATTGTCTTCCAAGCCGACGCGCACGTGGCCCCCCATCGCGATCGCCGCCATCGCCATCGGCAGCTGGGCACGCCCGATGCCGGCGACCGACCACGTGCAGCCCGCCGGCAGATCGTCGACCAAGTCGCAAAGATTCTGCACGGTCGCCTCCATGCCGCCCGGAACTCCGAGAACGAAATCGACGTGCTGCGGAAAGCTGAGCAGTCGCTCGCGAGCCAGACGGCGCGCGTTGGCCAGGTGCCCCTTATCGAAGATCTCTAACTCGGGGCAGACTTCGAACTCCCGCATCTTTTTCAAAATGCCGCGCATGATCGGAAAGCTGTTTTCGAAGATGTCATCGCCGAAGTTGACGCTTCCGCAGGTTAGCGTCGCCATCTCGGGCCGAAGTTGCAAGACGCTCGCGCGCTCTTCCGGCGTCATCCCGATCGCACCGCCGGTCGAGAATTGCACGATCAAGTCGCTCTGCTCGCGGATCGCCTCGTAAGCCTGGCCGAAGCGCTCCACGCTGTGCGTGTTGGTGCCGTCGTCATTGCGACAGTGCACGTGGATGATCGAAGCTCCGGCGTCGCGTACCGCGCGCGACGTCTCACCGAGCAGCGAAGGCGTGTACGGCAAGTAGGGCGTCTGCTCCGGCGTCACTTCGGCGCCAACCGGCGCGCAGGTGACGATTAGCGGATCCATACTCGATTACTCTGCGCCTGGGATGAAGCCGGACCCTTCACCGCGAGAGCGCCTGGTAGGCGGCCTCGACGAAGCTGCGATCCATGCCGAGGAGGGCCGTGAGGGCGATCGCGTCGGCCCGCGCCGCGGTATCGGAGCTGACCTCGACGATCCTGTAATCCATCGATGCGGCCAGCGTTTCGAGCGCCTCGCGCAGATCGGAGGTCGGCGGACGGTCGGGAATTCCGCGCAGGCCGCGTACGGCGAAGTGACGCGCGCCGGCCTGGCTCGCAACGCCGCCGATGTGCGTCGCGAGCATTCCGCGCGCGCCGCGCTCGCGCAAACGCTCGAGCAACGCCACCGACAGGGCTTTGCCTTCGTGCGGGGTGGTGGTGCGCCCGAACTCGTCGATCAGCACGAGCAGGCGCGGCGCAGCGCGGTTGAAGATCTCGCGCAAGCGTAAGACTTCTTTCGCGAACGAGGAGAGCAAGCCGCCGAGTTCGCGATCGCTCCCGATGCCCAACCATGCGACCTCGTCGAAGAGTCCGATCGTCGCGCGTTCGGCCGGAACGGGCAGCCCGAAGGCGGCGCAGAGCGCGACGAAGCCGCAGGTTTGCAGGCAGACGCTCTTGCCGCCCATGTTCGGACCGGTGAGCACCGCAACGTCGTCGAGCTCGAGATCGAGCGGCGTAAACGAGCGCCCGGCCTGCTCGAGCTCGACGGCCAGCGGGAGAAAGCGGGCGCGTACGAACGAGAGAACGGGCTCGTCGCTTATCGTCGCCGGCACGCACGCGAAGCGCCGCGTAAAACGCGCGGCCGCCAAGGTAACGTCGAGCGCGCCGAGTCCGCGCGCGGCGCCTTCCAGCCGCGCGGCATGCTCGCGGACCAACGAAGAGAGCCGGGCGCGAACCCCTTCCTCGGCGGCTGCCGCCTCCTGCGCCGCTGCGTCGCGCCGCTCGAGCGCGGCCAGCGTCACCTCGTCGTATTCGAGAGCGCAGAGCAGGTAAGTCGGCGCCTCGCGCACGACGCGAACGCAGGCCGGGAGCGCATCGCGCAGCTCCGCGCGCATCACGATGAACTCGTCGGCGTCGGCGATGTCGTCGCGTCCGAGCACGCGCGCCACGCGCCCAGCTGCTTGGGCGCTCGACTGTTCGAGTTCTCGCTGCGCCTCATCGAGCCGCCCCCGCGCGCGTTCCAGCTCGCCGCTCAATGCGCCGGCGAGATAGAATCCGCCGCCCGCGCTGCGTCCCGGTTCGAGCGCTTGGGCCAGAGCTCGCACCTCGTCGCCGGCGAGTGGATCGGCGTACACGCCGCTTAAGAGCGCGTCAATACGAACCAACGCATCGCAAAAACGCTGCAGCTCGAAAAAGTTCACGTCGTCGAGAATCTCGCCTATCGAGGCGCGAGCGATCGCGCCCGAAACATCGGGCAGTTCCCGCACGAGAGCTCGCGCCGCATCACTCCGCGCCTCGTCGACGGCGGCAGCGACGGTTGCGACCATCTCGGCACGCGACCGAGCCAGGCTCGCTTCGCTCGCGCGGAACGGCCGCAGCCCCGAAAAGTGCCGTTCTCCATACGCGGACACCGGCGCGACGGCGGCGGTTAGCCACTCGAAGCCGACCGCCTGCGCGCTCGCCGCGTCTAACAGGCCGAGGTGCTTCACGCCGCTTTCCGTCCGGCGTAGACGTCGAACGTGGGCAGTCGCGTCGCCGCCGCAACCGCGTGCGCGAACGCGTCGGGCTCGAAGCCGCGCTCGGGTGAGATCGCGGCAGTCGTGACGGCGATCACGTGCAGCGGCCGCTCGCAGCGAATGCGCAGCGTCTCGAAGGCTTTGGCTGCGGCCCGGCCGCGCAGCGCGATCTGAGTCGGGTCGCGCACGACGATCTGGCGCCGCTCGCCGGCTCCAACGAACCCGGCGATCTGCGTCGGCGTGAGCGCTCCTTCGATAAAGATCGCCGGTTCGCCGGAGTCGAAACGAGCGACGCCCAGGCGCTGCACCAGCGCGCTGACGTCCTCGACGGCTTGGCGCATGGTCGTCGCGGCGGCCGCGCCGCAAGCGACGACGATCGCGTCGCGTCCGCCGGCCAGCGCCGCGACGCGGTCGATCGCGCCGTCGGCGATAACGAACTCGGCTCTCGCTGCGAGCTCTTCGAGTACTTCTCGCAGCCCCGAAGCCGTCGGCGGTCCGATCAGCTCGTAACGCGCGCGTCCGGCAGCGCGCGCATAGACGAGTGTGCCGGCGCCGGTTTGCAAGCGTGAAAGCGCGACGATCTCGCTGGCCGGCGAGCGCGGTAACGCCTCGCGCGCGGTCGCGAAGAGCGTCCCCGTCCGAAGCGCAATCCGCGGCTTGGCGTGGCCTCCCAGTTGATCGGCGGCTTCGCCGTCGAGACCGGCCGAGGCCAGGCCGACCTGCAATCCTTGCGCGCAGGCGGCTTCGTACGCGGCCCGCATCGCGACCGTCTTGCCGACGTTTTTTCCCGTCCCTACGACGCAGAGCGAGCGCGCTCCGCGTCGAAGCGCGAGCGCTAGGAGCTCCTTTCCTACGTGCACGGAAATGCTCTTCAGCTATTCGCGCTGAAGCGCCTGGAGCATGACGGCGCGACCATCTCCGGGGCCGCTCTTTCTGATCGCAGCCATCCTGCTTCTGGTCGCGGTCGTCGCTCCGGTTGCCGCGGTCCTCGCTTCGATGCCGCCGGGCGAGGCGATCAGCATCTTCGCGGCGATTGGGCTGGGCCCGTTGCGGGTCTCGCTGATCGCATCGGCAAGCGCGACGCTGGTCGCGACGATCCTCGGCGTTCCGGCCGGATACTATCTCGCACGCCGGCCTTTGCGCTGGCGCGCACTCATCGTCTTTCTGCTGGCCCTGCCGCTGGCGTTCCCGCCGGTAGCTTCGGGGTTGATGCTGATCTACGTGCTCGGGACACGTTCGGTCGCCGGAGCGTGGCTGGCCGCACACGGTTTGACCGTGCCCGACTCGCTGCTGGGCGTCATCGTCGCGGAGTTCTTTGTCTCGGGCTCTTTCGTCGCCATCGCAGCCACGGCAGCGTTCAGCGCGCTCGATCCGATCTACGAGGACGCCGCGCGCACGCTAGGCGCGAACGAGTGGCGAATCTTTGCGCGCGTCGCGCTACCCGCGGCTGCGGGCAGCGTCGGAGCAGGAATTGCCTTCGCGTGGCTGCGCGCGATCGGCGAATACGGCGCGACCAGCATCGTAGCATTTCATCCGACTTCACTGCCGGTTGCGCTCTACGTCACGCTCGCGGCGCTTGGCGTGCGGCAAGCTCTGGCGCTTTGCTACGGGTTCATCGTATTGGCCGCGTTGGTTCTCGCGGCCGCCTGGGTTTTGCGGCGTGGCGTCGTAAACTAGCGCCGGTGCTGCAGAAGAACTTTTATTTCTTAGCTAAGCGCTTCGTCGCGGGCGAGACGATCGAATCGGCCATCGCCGTAGCGCGTGAGTTGAACGACCGCGGCATGACGGCGACGCTCGATTATCTGGGCGAGGACGTGCGCGAGCGCGATGCCGCGCTGAGAACTCGCGATGCCTACCTGGCAACCCTCGACGCAATTCGCGAGAGTGGCGTGGATTCGAACGTTTCCCTAAAACTCACCGCCATGGGTCTCTTAATCGACGAGGGCCTCGCCCTGGAAAATCTGCTGGCGGTTCTCGAGCGAGCGGAACGCAACGTGGATCCGTTCGTCCGCATCGACATGGAGGGCTCCGCGGTGACCGGCGCGACGCTCCGCGTCTTCGCGCAAGCCTTTGCGACGCACAAGAATGTCGGGATCGTGTTGCAGGCGTACCTAAAGCGGACCGCCGAAGACGTCGAGCGCGCGATCGAAGGCGCGGTGCGCGTGCGGCTATGCAAGGGTGCGTACAACGAGCCGGCGGAGATTGCATACAAGAGCATGCCGGAAATTCGCGCTAACTATCTTCGGCTGGCGCGCGAACTGCTGCTGCGCGGACACTACCCCGGCATTGCAACCCACGATCGCCGGTTGATCGCGGCGGTTCAAGCTTTCGTCGCGCAAGAGAAGATTTCGTCCGACCGCTTCGAGTTCCAGATGCTCTACGGATCCCGGCCGCACGTGCAGCGCCGGCTGGTTACGCAACATTATCGCTTGCGGATTTACGTGCCTTTCGGAACCAACTGGGCCGGATATTTCTACCGCCGAATCATCGAGCGGCGTGAGAACGCGCTGTTTGCTCTTTCCTCGATTCTCTCGCGGTGAGGGCCGTCGTCCAGCGCGTCACGCGGGCTAGCGTCCGCGTGGCCGGCGCCACGGTCGGCGAGATCGCGGACGGCGCGGCG
>JASHPI010000216.1 GCA_030038215.1 Vulcanimicrobiota bacterium
GCCATCAATCGCGACTTCGGTCACCGCATCGCTTTGCTCGACGACGGCCGGCGCTTTTTTGATCCGGGGCTCTTCTACGCCAAGGATGCATTCGAAGGTTTGGAGTTGATGGATGCGCTCACGAGCGAGCGCCGCGATGAGCTGATCGAGCGCACCAAACGCGAGGCACTGAGCCGGCGCGATCGCGAGCGCGACGCGGCGGCTCCGGCCTCGATCCTCCGTTCGGCGGTAAAAGAGGAGCCGGCCGGCGTTCCGGCGCCGCCGTTCTGGGGCGTTCGCAGTATCGACCGGATGGATCTACGCGAGCTGTGGCCGTGTTTCGATCTGCGTAGTCTGTACCGTCTCTCCTGGGGAGCCGCCAACACAAAGGGCGAGGCCTTCGAGCGTCTGCGGCGAGACGACTTCGATCCACGCCTAGCGCGCTACCAAGCCGAGGCCATGCGCAACGGTTTGCTGCAGCCGCGCGCGGTGTACGGCTACTTTCCCGCCGCCGGCCTCGAGAACGACGTCATCATCTACGATCCGCTCGATCCGCAGCGCGAGATTGCTCGCATGACGTTTCCGCGCCAAATCGGTGGCGAGCATCTCTCTCTCGCCGATTACTTGCGCGAGCCGGCCGGTGGCGCCGCCAGCGACCTCGTTGCCCTGCAAATCGTCACCATCGGCGTCAATGCGTCCCGGCGAACGGAAGCGCTGCAAGCCGGCGGCGACTATAGCGAATCCTATTTCCTCCACGGATTCTCGGTGCAGTCGGCCGAGGCGCTGGCCGAATATACACATCGCCGCATCCGGCGCGAGTTGGGCCTAGAGGATGAGCGCGGCAAACGCTACTCCTGGGGCTACGGCGCCTGTCCCGACCTCGAGCAGCACAAAATCGTCTTCCGTCTGCTCGACGCGACCGCGCGGATCGGCGTCACGCTTACCGAGGCATTCCAAATCGTGCCGGAGCAGTCGACGGCGGCGATCGTGATGCACCACCCGCGCGCCGCTTACTTTAACGCCGCCGCCACGCGCGAACTGACGTCCTCGCAGATGACGTGATCGCCGCGCTCGTCGCCGTCGTCTTCACGCACCTGTGGACGCACGTCGAACGCGGATGGATGCTCGGCATACCGACCGTAGCCAATGGAGTCGTCTATACGGGAACGACGGACGGAGACGTCGTTGCGCTCGAAGCGGCCGACGGGCACACGCTGTGGCGCGCCTCGTTGGGCGCGAATTCCGACGAGACGTACGGGAATTTTCGCGGCGTCGTATCGTCGGTTGCCGTTTCCGGCCGCGTGGCGTACGCCGTCAGCGGAAGTTGTGTCGCCGCGGCCTTCGACGCCCGTCGCGGGACGCTGCTATGGAGACGCCGGGTCTGCGCGACCTCGCGCAACGACGACACGTACGCATCGCCGGTCCTCGCCGATGGTCTCGTGCTTTTGGGGTTCGACATGATTGCCGACCGGCCAACCGACACCGGCCGCGAGCTCGCGCTGGATTCCGCAACCGGCATGCCGGTGTGGTCGTTTACGCCGGTTCGCTACCACGGCAGCGGCGGCGGCATCTCGACGACGCCTGCCGTCGACGCGCGCCTCGACCTCGCCATCGTCGGCACCGGGAATCCGACGCCAATGAGGGCGCCGCCGGCCGGTTCGGATGCATTCACCGATTCGGTGATCGCGATCGAACCACGGAGCGGACGATGGCGCTGGGTCACGGGTCCGCTGATCGCGCATGACGCCAACGACTTCGACATTTTTGCCTCGCCGCGTCTCTTCGAGCTCAACCTCGCCGGGCGCATGACTCCGGCCGTCGGCGTGATCCTCAAGGACGCGCGCTACGTCATGCTCGACGAGCGTACCGGCCGCGTTCTCTGGCAGCGGCAGATTGAGCCTGCGATGAGCTGGATTCAATCGATTGGAACGCCCGCCGCGGCGGGCCACGCGATCATCGTACCGCTCTACCACGATCCGGCTCGCGGCGAGCTCGTCGCGCTGCGCAGCGCCGACGGCGCGCTGATCTGGCGGACCAAGACGGCCGGAATCTACGAAGCTCCGGTTGTTTGGCACACGACGATTCTGGCCGCGGAGGCTCGAGGCGCCGTCGACACCTTCGACTTGCGCACCGGTGCCCGGAGCGTTGGACTGCCGGTCGCCTCCGAGCTGTACGGGCATGGGCTCGCTCTCGCCGGCGACACGCTGCTGATTGCAGGGCGCGGCCGGCTGTGGGCGTATCGATTGCAGTAATGAGTCTCCGGACGATTATCTACATCGGTCTGGCAGTCGTAGCGCTTGTGCAAATCGTCGCGCTGCTGCGCGCGCTGCCCCGGCAGCGTATCGCGGTGCCGAGCCCGGTTAATGCCGCGATCGCGATCGGTATCGGCTTCGTTACCAATTTCTTCGATACGCTGGGCATCGGTTCGTTCGCGACGACCACTTCGCTCTATAAATTCTTGCGATTTGTGCCGGATCAGCGCATTCCGGGCACCCTTAACGTCGGCCACACGCTTCCGACGATCCTGGAGGCCGCCATCTTCATCGTCATCGTTGCGGTCGAGCCTCCGACCCTGATTCTGCTGATTTTGGCTTCGGTTGTCGGCGCGTGGCTCGGGGCCGGGTTCGTCGCGCGCTTGCCGCGTCGCGGCGTGCAAATCGGAATGGGCACTGCGCTCGCCGTCGCCGCAGTATTGTTCATCATGATGAACCTCAAGGGGAACCAATTCGGGCTGACCGGAACCGCGCTTGGTCTCTCCGGCGTACGCCTGTGGATCGGTATCGCAGTGAGCCTATGCTTAGGGGCGCTGATGACGATCGGGATCGGCTTATATGCGCCCTGCATGATCATGGTGAGCCTGCTCGGAATGAACCCAATCGCGGCCTTTCCGATCATGATGGGATCGTGCGCGTTCCTCATGCCGGTGGCCAGTCTGCGCTTCATTCGCTTCAACGCGTTCGCGATGCTGGCGGCGCTCGGACTGACGCTTGGCGGAATCCCCGGCGTATGGATCGCCGCTCACATGGTCTACCACTTGCCGATCGCGGCCGTGCGATGGCTGGTGGTGGTCGTCGTCATCTACGCTTCCGTCGTCATGCTTCGCTCGGCGGCCACCGAACGATCGGAAAAAATCGCCGGCGATTATGCGGCGACTTAAGGAGAGGCACCTCAGCCTGGCGGCCGTTGCGATGCTGGTCGGGTGCGGCACCGGTTCGCAACCGAATCTTGCGCCCGCAGGTCCGCTCGTGCGGCTTCTCGGCGCGCATGCAGCGAACGCCGTGCGAGGCGAGAGCGGCCGCTCCTGGTTCGCGCACGCCGCCGTCTCGCAGGACCTCCTGTACGTCTCCGATCCGCAAGGGATGCGGGTCATCGTTTATTCGTTCCCCTATGCCAAGGTCGTTGGGGTGCTTCGAGGATTGGATTCGCCGGCAGGCGAGTGCGTTGACAAAGCCCAGAACGTATGGATTACGGATACATATTCCTCAGAGCTGGTCGAATACGCGCACGGCGCTACGAAGCGCATTGCGAAGCTAGCGGATACGAATCAATATCCGATCGATTGCTCGATCGATACGCTCAGCGGAAATCTGGCTGTCGCCAACACTGAAAATTCCAGCTGGGGCCAGGGTAGCATCGCGATTTACACCGGCGCGAGCGGAACTCCGAAGGTATACTCTTTTCCCAAACTCTACTATCCGTTTTTCTTGGGCTACGATGATGCGAGTAATCTCTTCATCGACGGTGAGGGACGTGGCGGCGCATTTGTGTTCGGCGAGCTGCCGGCCGGCAGCAGCAAGTTCACGGAAATCACGCTCCACAAGACGTTCGAACTCGCCGGCGGCGTCCTTTGGGACGGCGCCTACGTAACGGTGGGCGACGAGGGGGCGGGGGTCGTCTATCAAACGACGGGTGCGGCCGGTCAAATCGTCGGCACGACCCAGCTCGCCGGCGCGCAGAACGTGGTTCAGTATTGGATCCCGAAGCTCGGCAACGGGTCGCAGCACCAACAAGGTTCGAAGCTCGTCGGTCCAAACCTCAACGGCGCGAGCGTCATGTTTTGGAAGTATCCGTCGGGCGGGCAGGCGACCAAGACGGTGGACGGCCCGAACGCGCCTTTCGGCACGGCGATCAGCAAGCCGTTGGCAAAGCGCTAGGCCGGGACTTCGATACGATTGTAGACGAAGCCGCCCCCGACCATGGTGGCGAGGATGTGGTAATCCTTATCCCAGAACGAGAGGTCGGCGCGCATGCCGCGGGCGATGCGGCCCATATCGCCGTCGTGATGAATCAGCCGCGCCGGCGCGTGCGTTGCCGCGACGATCGCTTGTGCGAACGGAATCTGCGCGTACGACATGTAGTTCCGAATCGCCTCGTCGATGCGCAGCGCGCTGCCGGCGATCGTACCGTCCTCGGCGCGCATAACGCCTCCCTCGATATGGTAGCTCGGATCCGGGGCCGGCATATTATCCGTCGCTAGTACGACACGATCCCCAAGCGTGCGATGGAGAATGTCGATCATGACGGGGGAGACGTGAAAACCATCGCATATGACCTGTACGAGCGTTCGGCGATCCTGGATGAATGCGGCCAAGATCGATGGATCGCGGTGGTCGAGCGGCGCCATGCCGTTGAATGCGTGGGTCAGCGAGCGAAAACCCAAGCCGATCGCCAGCATGCCTTCGCTGTAACGCGCGCTTGTATGTCCGGCCGAGCAAACGACGCCGTTTTCGAGGAAGACGCGCAATGCGTCGCTGGCGCCGTCCAGCTCGGGCGCCATCGTGATCCACAGGCAGCCGCCCTTGCAGGCGTCGACCATCTCTCGCGCGTGCGCGGCGCTGGGGTTCATCAACCATTCGTGGCGGTGAATTCGACGAAACTTCGGATTGAGGAACGGTCCCTCAAAATGGACGCCGAGACAGCGCGCGCCTTGGGGGGCGTCTTCTTCGAGCTGATTTGCGGCTTCGACGATTTCGGATGCCGCGTGCAGCATCGACTCCCACGGCGCCGTCATCACGCTCGCAACGAAGCCGCTAGCGCCCATCTCCGCGTAGGTCGCGGCTGCGACGCTCACCGCGTTCCCCTGATCGCGGTTGAAGAGAAACTCGCCCGCTCCATTGGTATGCACGTCGATCAAGCCAGGAGCGATGCTGCTTCCGCTCGGCAGTGGATAGTCTGACGCTCCATCGGCGGCGAGGACCGCCGCAATGCGCCCGTTCTCGACTGCTAAGCGCCCGAACGTCGACGTTCCGTCGCCGACAGCGATGAAAGCGGGCCCGATTGTCAGCCGGGTGGACATTCCGGCGTCAGATTCGTGCGGATGAGCGCCAGGACCTCGTCACGATGCTGCTCCATCAGCTCGTTGGTATCGCCTTCGACGTTCAGACGCAGTAGCGGTTCGGTGTTCGACGGGCGAATGTTCATCCACCACTGAGGATACGAAATCGTTAATCCATCAAGTTGATCGATTTGCGCCTCCTTGTAGAAACTCGCGATCGTTCGCAGCATTGCGGGAGCGTTCGCGACCTCGCTGTTGATCTCGCCGGAGCGGCAGCGCGTATCGATCGGAGCGATGACCTCACTAACCGGCTTGTCCGCCTCGCTGAACAGCTCGAGACATTGCAGCAACGCAATCATGCCGGAATCGGCATACCAGTTGTCGCGAAAATAGAAGTGGCCGCTGTGCTCGCCGCCGAAGACGACGTCTTTGGCGCGCATTTCGGCCTTGATGATTGAATGGCCGACCTTCGAACGGATTGGAACTCCGCCGGCTTTCTCGATCAGCTCGGGGACGCTTGCGCTGCAGATCAAGTTGTAAAGGATCCTTGCGCCCGGGTGCGTCTTGAGCGTGTTGAGCGCTACCAGCGCGGTAACGGTGCTTCCATCGATCAAGTTCGCCCTTTCGTCGACAATGAACATGCGATCCGCATCGCCGTCGAACGCCGCCCCGAGATCGCAGCGGTGCTTGAGGACCTTAGCCTGCAGGTCGAGCATGTTCTCGGGCTCGATTGGGCTGGCGGGATGATTCGGGAAGCTGCCGTCAAGCTCAAAGTAGAGCGGCACGACCTCGCAAGGCAGGTCCTTGAATACATACGGGACCGTTTCACCGGCCATCCCATTTCCGGCGTCGATCGCAATCCGAAAAGGCCTGATTTTTCCACGATCGACAAAAGAGAGGCAGTGCTGGGCGAAGTCTTCGAGAATATTCCGATGCGTGATGGTTCCGCTGGAGGCCGCCTTGGCGGGCAGATCTGCCGCTAGGAGCTGGTCTCGAATCGTTGCTAGACCGGTATCGAGCGAGATCGCCCGCGCCTGCGAACGCGTGAACTTCATGCCGTTGTATTGGGCCGGATTGTGTGAGGCCGTAATCATCACGCCCCCGTCGAACTCGTACTTGCCTACCGCGAAGTAGAGCGCGTCGGTTGAGACCATTCCGATGTCGAGGACGTCGGCCCCGGCTTCGCAGACGCCCCGGGCAAACGCCTCGGAGAGCCGTTTCCCCGACTGGCGCATGTCACGGCCGACCACGATGCGCCGGGCGGCAAGTAGCGCTGCGAAGCAGCGGCCAATCGCGTAGGCGATGTCGTCGTGCAGTTCGGATGGATAAACCCCGCGAACGTCGTACGACTTGAAGATGGCCGGCTCGACTTGCGTCTGCACTATCGACCGTTGTTCGACCGTGGTCTGGTGACGCCTTCGTGAAGAACGCGCCGCTGTCGCACGTTACTGCGACGCTGCTGCTGCCTGCGTTCCTGGTCGTGACGCTGGGATTGGCGGTGTTGGGAGCCTTTCAGACGCGCGCGCAGATTAGCGAAACGTTCGCGCGCCAAACACAAATTCAACAGGCACAGATCGCTCTCGAAGAGCTGCTGCGCTTACAGATCGACGAAGAAAACTCGCTCCGCGGCTATTCGCTGACGCACGATCCATTCTACGTTTCCGAATATCGAATGGCGGCGAACGAGTATGACACGACCGAGGACTCGATCCGCCAGACGGTGCGCGAGCAGAACTTGGCCGGCGCCCAGCAGATGCTTGCCAACTATACCCGATTTCAGCAGGAATGGCGCACTAACGTGGCCGCTCCGTTGTTGAGTCATCCGAACGAGCAGCTCGACGCGCTCGACAAGCGCAACAAGCTCTACTCCGACTACGAGACCAGGACGGTTGCCGCAATCCGTGAAGCGCTGGCCAGCACGAACGAGCTGCTCCAGCACAGCACGCAGATGCAGCTGGATCGAACCTCGTACGTGCGTGCCTTCTGGCTGCTGGCTTTTGGTCTCCTGGCGATCTTTCTCAACGCCTACCGTTCGCGGCTTTATCGCGAACTCGAGCAAGAGCGGACGACCACCGAAATCCTCCAGCGCGTCTTTCGGAGCGAGTCGACGCCGCTGCCGCACTGCGAAGTTGGGAGCGCGTATCTATCGGCCAGCAGTCATCTCGCGGTAGGAGGCGACGTCTTCGACGTCTACCGGTTGAGCGACCATCTTGCACTCATCTTGATTGCCGACATCAGCGGCAAAGGCGTCGACGCGGCGGTGTTGACCGCCTTCATCAAGTTCATGATTCGCGCGATTGCGCTTCGCTTGCGCGATCCGTCGGCGATTCTGGCCGAATTCAACATCGCCTTCAGCAAAGCGGTGGGAAACCCGTACCTGTTCGTTTCGATGTTCGTCGGCATTCTCGATACCGACACGTTCCGATTGGAGTACGCGAGCGCAGGGCACGACTCGGCGTACCTGCGCCGTTCCGAGGTCGTGCGCCAGCTCGCCGTGACCGGTCCGCTGCTGGGCGTGATGGAAGAACCGTACGGTACCGAGGCGCTCGAGCTGCGGCGCGATGACATGCTGGTGCTGGCCACCGATGGCCTGACCGAGGCGCGCGACCGCGGTGGCCGGCAGTTGAACGACGAGGGCGCGATGGCGTTGATCGCGCAATCCGGTCCGCACGCGCAGGAGCTGGCCGACCAGCTGATCGCGAAGGTTCGCAAGCTCGGCGGAAACCGCTTGCGCGACGACCTGGCAATCCTGGCCGTGCGGGTTGTCGATGGGACGGCCACCGATGCGTAGAGTCGCGGCGGCATTGCTGCTCGTCGTTCTGGCCATTCCGGCAGCGGCGGGAGCCGACTGCAAGGTGCACCGCGGCGAGGCCGTGGTGCTGTACAGCACGACCGACGATCCGTCCGTTTTCCTTTGGGACTCTCGTCTGCGCCTGCGCGACTACAACGCAGCATCGTTTGATGAAGCTCAAGCGCTACTGCCGCACGCCGTGCTGGTCGCGCCCGGCACGCATGCCAGCGTCGTTTCGTGCGTGCCGAAGTTCGTCGTATCGCCGATGTTCAGCGAGCCCGACGACGCGGTCGGCGTGCTCATCGTGAGCGGGCCGCAGCACGGCCTTACCCGCTGGGTTTTGGGTTCGGACGTTCGCCAATTCCATTAGTCTCTTCGCGCGCAAAGACGCGCAGCCGGCCGTCGGCCAGACGAACGCGCTCCATCGCGATGCCGTAGGCGCCTTCGAGCACGTCGCTCGCGAGCACCGCATCGGGCGAGGCGAACGCCAGCATGCGTCCCTTGGCGACGAGCGCGATGCGATCCGCGTAGGCCGCGGCCTCGTTGATGTCGTGGAGGGCGCAGATCACCGTTTTCGGAATCAGCGAACTCTGCGTCAGGTGACGGAGCAGTGCGAGAATGTCGTGCGCAACGCGCACGTCGAGATGGCTGGTCGGCTCGTCGAGAAGGAGGACCGGCGTCTCTTGCGCTAGCCCCAGCGCGATCCAAACGCGCTGGCGCTCACCAGAACTGAGCGTCGCGAAGAGACGGTCGGCGAAGCGCTCGAGCTGCACTGCCTCGAGCGCGCGTGCGATCGCCGCTTCGTCGCTGTCCGCTTCGCGCCACTGCCACCAGCGATGATGCGAAAACCGCCCGGTCGCGACAACGTCGCGTACGCGTAACGCGTCGAGCAAGACTTCGTCGCCGGTCACGAAGCCGATCGCGCGCGCGCGTTCGGGCGCGGTTAGCTCTCCCACCGGCGAGCCGTTGAGAAGAATCGCGCCGGAGCTTGCCGCGTACAGCCCGGCGATGGCGCGCAGAAGCGTCGTCTTGCCGGCACCATTTGGGCCCAAGACGGCGACGAACTCGCCGCGTGCCACGCCGGCGTCGATCCCTCCGAGAAGTCGCCGTCCCGCGATGTCGAGATCGACCGCGCGCAACTCGATCATTCTTGCCGTCCGGCGGCGAGCGGGGACGCGGGATGCAAGTAAAGGTAGAGAAAGGCCGGGACGCCGATGAGCGCCAGCAATACGCCGATGGGAAGCTCCGCTGGAGCGACGATCCAGCGACAGACGGCATCGGCGAGCATGCAGAGTGCGGCCCCGGCGAGCGCGCAGGCCGGCAGCATCCATCGCGCATCCGAGCCGACTACGCGCCGCGCAATGTGCGGCACGATGAGGCCGATGAAGCCGACCAGCCCCGCGAGCACGACGCTGCTTGCCGCAAGCAGCGATGAGCCCGCGAGAATCGCCCACTGCGCTCGATCGACGTCCACGCCGACCGTGCGTGCGCGCATCTCGCCGACGCGCAACGCGTTGAGCGCCGGAACGGCCCAGAGAGCGATCAGGGCGCCGGTCGCGGCGTAGGGCGCAGCGACGGCGAGATCGTGCCAACCGCGGCCGGCCATCGAGCCCGCCAACCATGCGACGATTGCCGGCGCGTAGTCGTTCGATTGCGCGCGTACGATCGCCAGCGTGACGATTGCCGCGAAGAGCGTCGAGAGCGAGACGCCCGCTAGAATGAGACGATTGGTGTCGATCCCGCCCCCGCGGCGTGCCAGCACGGCGACCAGGGCGGCGGCGCCTAAACCGGCCGCGAAGCCGATTGCGGTCAGCGCTCCGGCTGCCACGCCCGCGAGGGTAGCGATCGCAATCGCGGCCGCGGCTGCCGCGCTGACGCCGGTGAGATAGGGATCGACCAGCGGATTGCGCAGCAGCCCTTGCAGCATCGCGCCGCAGAGTGCCAGCGATGCGCCGACGGTGGCTGCGATGCAGACACGCGGCAGACGCAACTGCCAAACGATCGTGTGCAGCACCCCGCTTCCGCGCGGATCGGAGAGCGCTTCCCACAGCTCGCGCGGCGCAAGGTGCGTTCCGCCGATCAGCAGGCTTAGGCCGGCCGCGGCCAGTGCGGTCAACGCCAGCAACCCCAGGCGAAGGGGAAGCGCGATCACGGTGCCGTTCGCAGCTCCACTGCGAAGGAACGCCCAGGCATCGGATATCCGGCAAAGATCGCGTAGCGTTCGTTGCCGAGATTGTAGCCGCGCAGCGCGAGCACGACGCGCGGTGCGATGCGATAGCCGGCGTACGCGTCGACCGTGGTGTACGTCGCGGGTTGGTACGCCGACCAGACCTGCGGCAGGAACGGATCCGGCGCCTCTTGCGCCCCCTGCGTATTCGCGGTTATCTTGAACCCGTCGAAGCGGCTGCTCGGCGGCGCCAAGTATCGCAGGCCGACCGTTACGTTGAAAACCGGCCCACGCCCCGGCAAGCGCGTATTGGTGTCGAGATCTTGCGCGAGATAGAGATCGGTCACGTTCAGCAGCGCGGTGTATCCGTGCGTCGGCGGCGTCTGGATGCCGAGCGTCAGGCCCGAAATCAGGGCGTGACCGACGTTCTCCGGAATGTAATCCGGTGGTGGCGACACGATGAGATTCGAGCCGCCCATCGTGAACCATCCGAAGCTGACGCCGCCGAAGAGCGCCGGCGCGACCAGCGTCGCATCCCCCACGCGCGTGCGCTCGGGTTGCAGATTCGGATTCGAGAAACCGGGATAGTAAAGGTCCTCGGCGGTCGGTGCGTTAAATGCCGTCGCCGCGTTGAGTTTCAGCTGCAGCTCCGGCAGCAAGTGCACGATGCCCCCGAGCGAGGGCGAGTAGGCTCCTCCCAAGCCGCCGTCGCGCTCGCCGCGTACGCCGGCATAGATCTCGTTTCCGTTGATGAAGAACCACTGTGACTGCACGTAGGCCGCCGTTTGAGCGTACGGATCGAAGATCGGCGCGTTATCGGCCGCGAGCGGCGATCCGCCGCCGGTTCCTGCGTCGACGCGGGCGATGCCACGCAGCAGATCGATGCCGTACACGATGCGCATGCGGTCGTCGCCGGTTACGTTGCGCAGGCTCGCCATCCAATGCTGGTCGTAAAGCATCTGCGCGTAGGGCGGATTCGACAGCTCTCCGGGGGGCGGCGTCGGATAAGCAGCGTTCGGACAGCTCTCGTCGACCGGAGTGTTGCAGGTGAAGGAGAGATCCTGCGAAGAGTCGCCGACCTCGAGCGTCGTGGTCGAGCGCAGCCCGTGATGCTCGACGCTCAGCCGCACGTCCCTATTGATGTTGCTCTGCTCGCTGGTCGGCGAAAAAAAGTCGAGTTCGCCCGGGGCCCCCGACAGCGCGTAGCCGAGATCCCCGCTCAGGGTCACGTCGAAGTCGCCGAACGTGTGCCCGTAGCGCGCGCTGACGGTCGTCAGACCGGCTTGGGCGTTCTGGCGATTTGGTGCGTTGACGACCGAGTAATCGTTGGTCGCATAGGTCCGCTGGAATGTCACGTACGGTGTGGTAAATGCATAGTTTTGCTGGCCGAACGATCCGGTCGACACCGTCGCGCTGCTCTTCTGCGGTTGCGCCGCGGTGATGATGTTGATGACGCCGCCCATGGCGCCGGAGCCGTAGAGCGTCGAGCCGCCGCCTTCGACGACCTCGATGCGATCGACGCCCGCGACCGAGAGCTGTTCGAGGTTGAGGGCATCGATCTCGCCGCCGGCGATCGGCAAGCCGTCCATGAGAATGAGAATTTGTGACGATGAGCTGCCCCGAATCCCAACGGTTGCAGCCGATCCGAACGCGCCGTAGCGGACGACGTTGACGCCGGGGACGTTCTCGATCGCGTCCGCGACGGTGAGGTCGCCGTCCCGCGCGATATCGGCAGCGGTAACGACGTACGTCGTGCGCGCGGTACGTGCGGCAGACTCGAGGCCGCGATCGCTCGTCACGACGTGAGCGATCTGCGGAACGGGCGTCGGCGATGGCGATGGGGAAGGAGAGGCCGCAGTGACGGCGGCGATCACTGGAAACATCGTAATCCTTTCCTTTGCGCGAGGCGGATCATGCTAATAATGGCTTGCGTCGGTATCCTGACTCGCGGCTCATCGCCGGTGCCCGCGCCTTCCCATCCGCATCGGACAGTGGCGTTGGGCGGCTCCCCGCATACAGTGGCGCGACCGTGCCGGCATCACACCGGCTTCCCGCGCAAACCTAGTAGGCAATCTTGGACTGCGTTGCGCGTATTCCTTTGCTTCCTGGTTTGCATGGTAAACGTGGCTGCGATGCCGCAGCCGGCCCAGTCGGCTCGCCCGCGCGTCGTCGCGCTGATGCCGTCGATCGCCGAAGATCTCTACGCTGTCGGCGCAGGCTCGCAGGTGGTGGCCGTTTCGGCCTTCACCGATCTGCCGCAAGCGCGGGATTTGCCGCGCATCGGCGACGTCAACGGCATCGATGTCGAACGGATCGTCGCGTTGGTCCCCGACCTGGTGATTGGGATTCCCTCGCAAACGCGGCAGGTCGAGCCGCTGCGCCGAGCCGGTTTGCGTGTGGTGCTGCTTCCCGACGCTACCTACGCGGAGATCTTCGAAAACCTGCGCATGATCGGTGAGCTTACGGGACACCGGGCCGAGGCGATCACGACAATTGCGCGATTGCAGCGAGAGACGGCGCAGCTGCAGGCGCGTACGCGCCGCTTCGTGCGCCGTCCGAGCCTCTTCGTCGTGCTCGGCAGCGCACCGATTTGGACTGCCGGTGCAGCGTCCTACATCGCGACGCTCATCGAGCTGGCCGGCGGCGTCAACGCCGCGCGCGACCTGCACGCGGCATACAGTGAGTACAGCGCGGAGGCGCTGCTGCGCGCTGCCCCGGATATCCTAATCAGCGATGCTGCCGTTCATCTCGGTGACGTGCTGGATCGTGAGCCGTGGCGAAGTTTGCGTGCGGTCGAGCTCCACCGCGTTTACTCGATGGAGCCGCGCCTCGTCTTGGAGCCGGGGCCGAATTACAACCAGGGCCTACGCTGGCTCATCGACCGGATAACACCGCTCGCGACGCCATAATGAGTCAGCGAGCCGTCGTCGTTGCCGTCGACACGCACGATCCGCGACGCCCGCTCGAACCCGAACTGGCAGAGTTCGAAGCGCTCGCCGCGGCGGCAGGCGCGCAGGTTGCCGAGCGCATCGTGCAACGGCGCGATGCCGTCGATCCCGCGACCTTGGTCGGCAGCGGCAAAGCACGCGAAATTGCCGAGCGTGGCGCCCAGGTCGGCGCCGATCTGATACTCGTGCTCAACGACTTGCGGCCGCGCCAGCGCAAAAATCTCGAGGCGATCGTTCCATTGCCGATCGTCGATCGGACGATGCTCATTCTCGATGTCTTCGCGCGGCACGCGCGCAGCCGCGAGGGGAAGTTGCAGGTCGAACTGGCGCAGTTGCGTTATCGCCAGTCGAATCTGATCGGCGCCGGCGCGGACCTCTCGCGTCTGGGCGGCGGCATCGGCACGCGCGGTCCCGGTGAGACCAAGCTGGAGGTGGATCGCCGCCGCATCGGGCAGCGGATCGGCCTGCTCAATCAGAGGCTTGCGAGCGTTCGGCGCCAGCGCGCCGTGCGACGCGCTGCGCCCCGCCGTGATCCGCTCGTGGCCCTCGTCGGTTACACCAACGCGGGGAAATCCTCGTTGCTCAATGCGCTCGCGCGCAGCGACGCTCTCGTCGCGGATCAGCCTTTTGCGACGCTCGATCCGACCGTGCGACGCGCCTTCCTTGGAGGCGATATGCACGTGCGCCTCGCGGATACGGTCGGCTTCATCACCGAACTGCCGAAGGATCTTATCGCGGCCTTTCGAGCGACCCTGGAGGAGTTGCGCGCGGCCGATCTGCTCGTTCACGTCGTCGATGCGGCCAATCCTGACTGGCCGCGACAGCGCGTGGCCGTCGAGTCCATCCTGCGCGACCTCGAGCTCGACCACACGCCTGCGTTGCTTGTCTTCAACAAATCCGACTTGGTTGCAACGCAGGCGCGCGAACCCGGCGCGCTCTACGTGAGCGCCGCGAGAGGAGCAGGCCTCGAGGAGCTACGCGACGCACTAAGAGCCAGCCTACAGGCGCAAGCCATCACATGATCCCCCGCATAACAAGCCTTGCCGTCCTCATCATCATCGGGTTGACGGCCTGCGGCTCTCACGAAGATGATGCCTTCGTGGCTTCGGTGCGCCGATTGCGACCGGCCGTTGTGCTGTTGTCGATGAAAGTGCCGCCCGACAATAAGAAAGATCGTTATGACGACGCCTACGCGACCGGCTTCGTGGTTGCGTCCGGCGCTTGGGGCAGCGACATCCTGACCGTCCAGCACGCGATCGACGGCGCCTGGGATCTCCGGATCACCGTTGGAAACCGATGGCGAGCGCCCGCGCGTGTCGTTGCGGTCAACACCGATCTCGACCTTGCGTTGCTTCGCACGCTGCGGCCCCATCTGCCGGTGATCTTTCTCGGCTCATCCTCGCACCTCGACGACGACCTTGGCCGCCAAGTCGGTCTGCTCGGCTATCCGATTCCCGACGAATTCGACGACGAAGGGCTAGGCCTGGCGACCTCACTCAATGCCGGACGTCTCTCGTCCGTCCGCAAGGACGCGCTCGAAGTCATGCTCTCGATCGTTCCGGGCGAGAGCGGTGGTCCAGTCTTCATCGCCGATACTGGAGAAGTCGTCGGCGTTGCGGAGTCGCGCTTCGATGACGAACGCAGCATCGGCTTCGCGCTCCCGATCGATGATGCGAAGAAGTTCCTGCACCGCGTCGACGCAGGCCACGGATTCTAACGACCTAGTCGTGCGCTGACGCGCCGATGGCCGAGCGGTCGCCAATCCACTGCAAGGGCGGGATCTCAAAGAAGCGGGCCAGCGCGTTTAGGCGCGCGGCATAGTTTGAGCGTAGATCGGAGAAGCGCTTCCAAGCTTCGTCTCGGTCACGCAACTTATACCCCGCCTCAACGAGCTGGTCGCATGCGTCGTCGAACTCCGAGCGTTCGATGCCGACCGTTTCCTCACCGGCCCTCGCGTTGAGCATCAGATAGTTCGACAGGTCGTAGGTGGCATGGCGGCCGACGTTATAGAAAAGACGCGCTTGACCGTCGCGCGGATCGTCGATCGTCGTCATCATGAGCGTCGCCGCGTCGAGCAGCGTTCCAAGCGTGCCGATCCACGACTGCTCGTCGTGGCTGGAGCGGAAGAACGCGAGGACCGGATAGGCGAGATGGCTCTCCATTAGCGAGGCCGCCCAGCGCTGCGCGCCGATCATGAGCGGCGGCAGGTCCTCGCGCGTTCGCGAGTATCCGGCAATCGTCAGCAAGTTGACGCCGCTCGGAGGCGCGCCGGCGCGGGCGCCGATCACGACCACGAACGTCTCGCGCGTCTGAAACGATCCGAAGATCGCGAAGAGATAGGCGGTCGTGATCGAGAGCAGCGAGAGCCCGGCTAGGCCGGCGAGCACGCTCGCGAGTCTCGCCGCCCAACCGTGGCTGACGATGTCTCCGTAGCCGATCGTCACCAACGAGGTCCCGGCATAATAGAGGACGGCACCGAACGTTGGTCGCGCCGGGGTGATGCCGCCGCGCAACCCCCACAGCACGAGACCGAACCCCACGATGAGGAGCGACGCCCACAGAAAGATCAGCAACGTGAGTGTGAACGGCGCAAACGCAGCGAGAAACTCCTCGCGCCGGCCGCCGTTCTCGGGATCCATCCGCCACGCCATGCCCGGCCAGACGCGCCATATCGCGCGCCAGACGTAAACGCTCAAGCGGTAGCGCCGCCCGGTGGCGCGCGGCACGATCACCGACTGGAAGACGTCGTTCATCGTAACCAGAATGACCGCGATACCCGCCACGATACTTACAAGATTTCCAAGCATCAACGGGATGCTTCGGCAGAACGGGGCGGCAGGCCGCTCGGGGTCGAATCGAGCCGCCAGCGATGAGCCAAGCCCTCGTTCTGATCACCTTTCTCTGCGCGGTCGTGATTCTGACCGTGCTGGCGAGACGCCTGAGCGTCCCGTATCCGATCGCGTTCGTCATCGGCGGAGCGGCGCTCGGATTCATGCACCATCTGCCCCATCCGCACATCGATCCGAATCTGATTCTGCTGCTCGTGGTGCCGCCGTTGCTCTTCAGCGCGGCTTGGACGACGGACTGGATCGAAATGCGCCGCAACGCGCGCCCGATTTCGCTGCTGGCGATCGGTCTCGTGATCGTCACGATGTTCGCGGTCGGCGCCCTGGTGCACGCGGTCGTGCCCGGCTTCGGCTGGGCGCTGGCCTTTACGCTCGGCGCAATCGTCTCGCCGCCCGACGCCGTCGCCGCCGAAGCGATCTTCGAACACGTTCCCGTTCCGCGGCGAATCGTCGCCGTCATCACCGGCGAGGATCTGCTCAACGATGCGACCGCGCTGGTGCTGTACCGCTTTGCGCTGGCGGCGGCGATCTCGGGTGCCTTCTCCTTGGCCCGCGCCGGCATCGCCTTCGTCATCGTAGTGGCTGGCGGCTTGGCCGTCGGAGCGGCTGCCGCGTTCCTGCTCGAAGGCGTGATGCGGTACATCGGACGGCACGGTCTGAACGATCCGACGATTGCGAGCGTGATCTTCCTATTGGCGCCGTTCGCGGCGTACGTGCCGGCCGAAGAGCTGCACGTCTCCGGCGTGCTGGCCGCGGTCTCGGCCGGCATTCTGCTGAGCCGCCGCTCGGGGAGCTTCATCGATTCGGAGACGCGCGTCATCGGCTCGTCGGTCTGGCGTTTGCTGACCTTCGTGCTCAACGGCTTCGCCTTTTTGCTGATCGGGCTGCAGCTTCCGGCGATCCTGGTGGCGCTCGAGCCGCACGTCAGGGACTACGTTCTCTATGGCCTGCTGATCTGCATCACCGTCATCGTCGTGCGCATAGCTTGGGTCTTTCCGGCGGCGTATCTGCCGCGACTGCTGAGCCGCCGCCTGCGCGAGCGAGATCCGTATCCGCCGTGGCAAACGATCGCGGTGATCGCGTGGGCCGGCCAGCGCGGCATCATCTCGCTTGCTGCTGCGCTGGCATTGCCGTACACGCTGGGCGGCAACCCGTTTCCCGAACGCAGCCAAACGATCTTCTTCGCGTTTTGCGTCATCATCGCGACCCTCTTGTTCCAGGGCGTGACCCTCGGCCCGCTGATCCAGTGGCTGGGCGTTTCAGAGACGAGCAAGAACCGCGAGCGCGAGGCGCGACTGCGGATTCGCGCCCTCGAAGCCGGCGCTGCGCGACTCCGTGAAGTCGAAAGTGCCAAGAAGACGCCGCTGGAATGGGAGGTCGCGGGTCGCATCCTCGACGAGTACCAGCAACGCATCAACCTCCTTCGCGGCAAGGCTTCGGGAGACGGCGAGAGCGAGGCCAAGGAGAGCCGCGTCGACCGGCATCTTCAAAAAGAGGCCCTCGCCGCCGAGCGGCGGACGATTCAGGCGATGCGCAGGGCCGGCGAGATCCCCGACGACATCTACCGCTCGATCGAGTACGACCTCGATCTGGCCGACTTACGTCTTTCTTAAGTTGAGGCCGGGCTCGGTGACGTCGTGGCCGGAGAAGCTAGCGGGGTCGCGCCGGCATGCGGGCTCGCGGCGGGTGGAGTTGCGGCGGCGGCCGGACTCGCTGCGGCCGGACTTGCTACGGCGGCCGGACTTGCTGCGGCGGCCGGAGTCGCGGAGACGGCCGGACTCGGTGTGGGCGGCGGCGCCAGCGTCGGCTGACCCTCCGGGTGCACCAACGGCACAAGACGGATGTAACCGATCGATACGACTGCATCTTTAGTAATCGTCGTATCGGCCGTGGCCGTCGTGTATCCGGGGGCTCGCGCCGTGACGGTTTGGTCGCCGGTGACCGCGCGCAGGGTGAAGGCGCCCCTCACGTCTGCCCGCGCCGTGTAGAGCGATCCAATCGAGAGCAGCGCGTTCGGAATCGGGCGGTTGGTCATGGCATCGAGAACGCGCCCGGTGACGTGCCCGAAATCCTGGACGCCGACGATGTTCGGCGGAGGCGAGCAGCCGTCGCCTAGCGCAAAGAGCAGAAGCATCCCGAGTACGGCATAGCGCATGACTGCGATGAGTGTACGGCCAGAACGTCGCAACGTCCTTGCCCTCCATGAATCGCACCGTAACCCGCCAATAAGCGCAGAACAGGTATGCCGGGGCGCTTGTGAAAGTTTTCACAAGCCATGAATCCGTACGGACCAGTCGCGATCTTCCTCTGCGTCGCGGCCGCAGCGGCGCTGCTCTTTACGCTGCTGCCCGGACTGCTCGCGCGCCGCAAGCCGAATCCGGAAAAGCTCGAGGCCTACGAGTGCGGAGTCGAGCCGACGTCGGCCGTCTCCGGACGCTTTCCGATACGTTTCTATCTCATCGCGATGCTCTTCGTGATCTTCGACGTCGAAGCAGCCTCGTTCTATCCGTGGGCCGTGCAGATGCACGCGCTGCGCGTCTTCGGCTTGCTCGAAATGGTGGTCTTTATCATCGTCTTGGCGATTGGCTACGCCTACGTGTGGAAGAAGGGCGGGTTCGTGTGGCGGTGAGTCCGGGC
>JASHPI010000023.1 GCA_030038215.1 Vulcanimicrobiota bacterium
CCGGACTTCCCGTCCAAGACCCTCTACGCGACCAACAGCAACCAGAATGCGATCAGCATCTATTCTATTGGATCGAAGAGCGGTAGCGGGCCCTCCTACCAGATCGGCGGCGGAAGCACGACGCTCAATGGTCCGCAGTACCTGGCCTTCGACCGCGTTCAGAATCTATGGGTAACCAACTACAATCCGGCGACCAACGCCGCACTCCTCATTCAGTTCCAGGCACTCGCCACCGGAAACGTGGTGCCGCTGACCTCGGCTGCGATCACCGGCCGCCCGCGCGGCATTGCGATCACGCCCAGGAGGCCGAGCCCCGAACCGTCGAGCTCGTCCAGCCCGATCCCAAGCATCATGGTGATCGCGGACGTCGATCCGACGACCAAGTATCCGAGTCAGCTGCTCCTCTTCACGACCGGCGCCACATCGCCGTATCAGGAGATAGCCGGACCGAGACCATCCTTGAACATTCCGAGCGGCGTGGCGATCGATCATACCGGCCACATCTACGTCACCAATCTCATCGGCAGCACGGTGAAGCAGTTCATGCTGCCGACACCGTCGCCGACCCCCAAACCGACGCCGACCGTCTCGCCGACACCGACGCCCTCGCCCACGCCGACGCCGAGCACCTCACCGAGCCCGACGCCGACGCCCTCGCCGACGCCGACACCGATCAACATCTTCCCGCTCTTCACGCTCACCGCGAAGAACGAGGTCCACACGCCGACCGGCGTCACGCTCGATACGGCCGGCAATATCTACATCTCCGATCAAGGCGTGCGCGGCGCGAGTTGCAAGTCGGACGAGGGACCGGCGATTCTAGTCTTCCCGCCCTTCGACAAGAAGATTCCCTACACCAAGCCGATTCGCAAAATCCAAGGCTGCGCCACGCTGCTCAACGCGCCGACCGACGTCAAGGTCAACTCGGCGGGCGTGATCTACGTTGCGGATACTACGGCGGCCGGAACCGGCGTCATCTATATCTTCCCGGCGGGCTCGGGAACGCCCGGCGATCAAAACATCGTTCCGACGAACTACCATTCGCCCGGAACCGTAACGGGAATCGGTATCGTGCCGTAAGGACGGCCTCATGGCTTTCATAAAATCTATCATCGACGGCAACGAGCGCGAAGTCGCTCGGCTGCGTCGCACGGCCCGCGCCGTCAATGCATTAGAACCGGAGATGGAGGCGCTCTCCGATGCCGACCTACAAGCCAAGACCGCGGAGTTCCGCAATCGGCTAGAGCAGGGCGAATCGCTCGATGCGATGCTGCCGGAGACGTTCGCGGTGGTCCGCGAGGCCGGCCGCCGCACCATCGGGATGCGCCACTTCGACGTGCAGATCATGGGCGGTCAGGTGCTCTACGAAGGGCGGATCGCCGAGATGAAGACCGGCGAAGGCAAAACGCTCGTCGCGACGCTGCCGGTCTATGCGCGCGCGCTGGAAGGGCGCGGCGTGCACGTCGTCACGGTCAACGACTATCTAGCCCGGCGCGACGCCGAGTGGATGGGGCCGATCTATCAGTTCCTCGGGCTGAGCATCGGGGTGATTCAGCACGGCCTGGATTCGGCGCAGCGCCGCGAAGCCTACAACTGCGACGTTACGTACGTCACCAACAACGAGGTCGGCTTCGACTACCTGCGCGACAACATGGCCTGGCAGGTCGAGGACTTGGTTCAACGCGAGCTCTACTTCGCGCTCGTCGACGAAGTCGACTCGATCTTGATCGACGAAGCGCGCACGCCGCTCATCATCAGCGGGCCGTCGCAAGAGTCGACGGAGCTGTACGAAAAATTCGCGCAGATCATCCCGCGCTTGCGCAAAGACGAGGACTTTACGGTCGATGAGAAGGCGCATGCGGTGCCGATCACCGAAGCCGGCGTCGCCCGCGTCGAGAAGATGCTGGGTGTCCAGAATCTCTACGACCAGCGCAACATCGAGCTCACGCACCAGCTCAATGCGGCGTTGAAGGCCTGGAATCTCTTCCACCGCGACCAGCAGTACATCGTCAAGGACGGCGAGGTGATCATCGTCGACGAGTTCACCGGACGTCTCATGTACGGCCGGCGCTACTCCGACGGCATCCATCAGGCGATCGAAGCCAAGGAAGGCATCAAGGTCCGCGGCGAGGATCAGACGCTGGCGACGATCACGTTCCAGAACCTCTTCCGGCTCTACGATCACCTCGCCGGCATGACCGGCACTGCCAAGACCGAGGAACGCGAGTTCCGCGACATCTACGGTTTGGACGTGGTCGTCATCCCGACGAACATGCCGATGATCCGTAAAGACCAATCCGACATCGTCTACAAGTCGGAGAAGGCTAAGTTCGATGCGGTCGTCGACGAGATCATCGCCGAGCACAGCAAGGGGCGCCCGGTGCTGGTCGGAACGCGATCGATCGAGAAGAGCGAACTGCTCGCAACCATGCTGCGGCGCAAAGGCGTCGAGTGCAACGTTCTCAACGCCAAGTACCACGAGCAGGAAGCCGAGATCGTCAAAGACGCCGGTCAAGAAGCCCAGGTGACGATCGCCACCAACATGGCCGGCCGCGGTACCGACATCAAGCTCGGCGAGGGAGTGGCGCGAAACGGCGGCTTACACATCATCGGAACGGAACGCCACGAAGCGCGGCGTATCGACAATCAGCTGCGTGGCCGTTCGGGGCGCCAAGGCGATCCGGGCTCGACGCGCTTCTACATCTCGCTGGAAGACGAGGTGATGCGTCTCTTCGGCGGCGAGCGCATGACGGCGATCATGGAGCGCGTGGGCTTCACCGACGAGCAGCCGATCGAGTCGGGCCTGGTGACCAAGTCGATCGAGCGGGCGCAGGGCAAAGTCGAGAATCACAACTACGAGACGCGCAAGCACGTCCTCGAGTACGACGACGTGATGAACAAGCAGCGCGGCATCATCTATGCCGACCGGCGCGCGATCCTGGAAGGACAGTTTGATTCGCGCACCTTCATGCTCCAGACCCTGGACGCGAAAGTCGACGAAGCCGTCGAGGAGAATGCGCCCGAGAATGCCCACCCCAGCGAGTGGGATCTCGAGGAGATGCTCAACTCGCTCGAGCTGACCTTCCCGGTCAAACGCGCGGTGAGCGTCGCAGATCTCGAAGGCAAGGATCGTGAGGAGATCCGCCGCCTGCTGCGCGAGAACGCGCGCGCGACGTACGAGACGAAGGAGAGCGAGGTGACATCGGAGATCCTGCGGATCGTCGAGCAGCGGTATCTCTTACTGCCGATCATCGATCGCCAGTGGGTCGATCATCTCTACGTGATGGATCACCTCAAGACCGGCATCGGCCTGCGCGGCTACGGTCAAAAAGATCCGCGCGTCGAATACGAGAAGGAAGCCTTCGAAATTTTCGAATCGCTCAAGAACAATATCGCCGACGAAGCGATCAAAGGCGTCTTCCGCGTGCAGATCGAGCATGGTCCGCCGCCGGATCAAGTCGCGCAAGGCGGCCCGGCGCCAATGCCGCCGTTTGCGCCGATTCCGTCAGGCGAGCTGATTCCGCAACCGATGCCCGCCGGACGCGTCGCGCCGCCAGAGGTGGAACAGCTGCTCGGCCCAATGCCCGGCGTGGCGCGCCAACCGCGCCAGCTGCACACGAACAAAGAGGAAGAAGAGCCGGCCAAACCGATCCACCGCGATCAACCGAAAGTCGGCCGCAACGAACTCTGTCCCTGTGGCAGCGGCAAAAAATTTAAGCGTTGCCACGGCGCTGCTGCCTAAGG
>JASHPI010000217.1 GCA_030038215.1 Vulcanimicrobiota bacterium
GCTCGGCCGACCCGGTCGCCGAGCCGCTCGAAGCGAGCGCGCCGGAGCCCGAGGCAGCCCTGCCTGCGCCTGAAGCAGCCTTGCCGGCGCCCGAAGTGGCCTTGCCGGCGCCCGAAGAGGCGTTGCCGGCACCCGAGGCTGCCCTGCCAACGCCGGATCCCGTGACGGCCGAACAAGAATCGCCCGGAGCGACCGCGCCGTCCGAGGTCTCAGAGTAAGATGCTGACACCCAAACGCGTCAAGTGGCGCAAAGCGCAACGCGGCCGGATGACCGGTCGCGCGACGCGCGGCAATAGCTTGACCTTCGGCGACTTTGGCTTGCAGGCGATGGAGCCGTGCTGGATGACCAACCGCCAGATCGAGGCGGCGCGTATCGCGATGACTCGGCATATCAAGCGCGGTGGCAAAGTCTGGATCAAGGTCTTTCCCGACAAGCCCGCCACCAAGAAGCCGGCCGAGGTCCGCATGGGCTCCGGCAAAGGCAATCCCGAGAACTGGGTCGCCGTCGTGCGTCCCGGTCGCGTGCTTTTCGAGCTTTCCGGCGTGGCGCCGGTCACGGCGCGGGAAGCGCTGCAACGCGCCGCCGCAAAGTTGCCGATCGGCACCAAGATCATCTCGCGCGAGGAGGGCGTTGCGTGAAGAAGAGCGAGTTGGACGGACTCCGAGAGCTGACCGTCAACGAACTGCAGCAGAAGGCTCGCGAGACCAAATCCGAGCTCTTCAACCTGCGCTTTGCCCTGCGTACCGGCCATTTGACGGACTTCAGCAAGATCCGCGCGATGCGCCGTTCCTACGCGCAGATTCAAACCATCATTTCCGAGAAGCGGCTCAGCGAGGAAAAACATGGAGCAGCCTAGTCAGTCCTCGCGGAGTACGCGACGGGTAAAGCAGGGGCGCGTCGCATCGAACAAGATGGACAAGACGATCGTCGTCGTGTCGGAGACGCGCGTGCCGCACCCCGTCTACGGCAAGATCGTGCGCAAGTCGTCGCGCTTCAAGGCGCACGACGAACGCAACGAGGCCAACATCGGCGACGTCGTGCGGATCGCGGAGTGCCGTCCGCTCTCGCGCGACAAGCGCTGGCGCTTGGTCGAGATCGTGGAGCGAGCCAAGTAGTGATCCAGCAAGAGACACGGCTGAAGGTCGCCGACAACAGCGGGGCGCGCGAGCTGCTGGTCATTCGCGTGGCCGGTGGCAGCCGGCACGTCTACGCTCATGTGGGCGACGTCGTGACCGGTACGATCAAGAGCGCGATTCCGGGCGCGGCCGTCAAGAAAGGTCAGGTCGTGAAGGCCGTGATCGTGCGTACGAGCGCGCCGATTCGTCGCAGCGACGGCTCGGTCGTGCGCTGCGACGACAACGCCTGCGTGATCATCAAAGGCGAAAAAGACAATCTCGATCCGCGCGGCACGCGCGTCTTCGGTCCGGTGATGCGCGAGCTGCGCGACCGCGGCTTCTTGAAGATCGCTTCGCTCGCGCCGGAGGTGCTGTAGTGATCCTCAAAGGCGATACCGTCATGATTCGGCGCGGGAAAGAGCGCGGCAAGCGCGGTACGGTCAAAGCCGTCTACCCCAGTCTTGGGACCGCGACGGTCGAGGGCGTAAACGTGGTCAAGCGTCACGCCAAGCAGGGCTCGAAGTCGGGGCACATGGGCGGCGCTACGCAGACCGGCGGAATCATCGAAAAGGAAGCGCCGCTGCCGATCGCGGCACTGCAGTACGTTTGCGAGAAGTGCAAGGCTCCCGTCCGGCTGCGCCACGGTCGCGCGCGCGACGGCGGCCTTCATCGCATCTGCGTACGCTGCGGCGAACCGGCTCGCGAATCGGCGAAGGGAGCTTGACGGACGTGGCAGAGCGCTTGAAAGAGCGGTACCAACAACAGGTTCGCAAGCACCTCCAGGAACGGTTCGGCTACAAGAACGCAGAGCAGATTCCGAAGCTGGAGAAGGTCGTCGTGAACATGAGCGTCGGCGATGCGATCGCCAATCCGAAGACGCTCGACGCGGCGGTCAGCGAGCTAGCGGCGATCAGCGGGCAGCGACCGATTGTCACGAAGGCCAAGAAGTCGATCGCGGCGTTCAAGCTGCGCGCCGGAATGAACATTGGGGCGAAGGTCACCCTACGCGGCGATCGGATGTACGTTTTCATCGACAAGCTCTTTAACATCGTGCTGCCGCGTATCCGGGACTTTCGCGGACTGCCCGCCAAGTCGTTCGACGGACGCGGCAATTACAATTTGGGCCTGCGCGAGCAGCTGGTGTTTCCCGAGATCAACTACGACAAGGTCGACAAAGCTCGCGGCATGGACGTCACGATCGTCACGACGGCTAAAACCGACGAAGAGGCGGCGGAGTTCCTCGTCGCCATGGGTCTTCCGTTGCAGAAGGGCTCGGCGACGAGCCCCGCGTTGCGGAGATAAGCAGGAGTAATGGCAAAGACGAGTCTCATCATCAAGTCCAAACGCGCGCCGAAATTCAGCGTGCGCCGGCACAACCGCTGCAAAGTCTGCGGCCGGCCGCGTGGCTATTTGCGCAAGTTCGCGATGTGCCGCATCTGCTTCCGCGAGAACGCGCACGCCGGCGTCGTCCCGGGCGTGACGAAGAGCTCGTGGTAAGGAAGGCAATTTGATGTCCGTTATCACCGATCCGATCGCCGACATGCTGACGCGCATCCGCAACGCGAATACGGCCAACCATCCGGTCGTCGACGTTCCCGCGTCGCGCGCCAAGCAGGCGATCGCGCAAATCCTGAAAGACGAGGGCTTCATCGAGGGCTACGAGCGGCTGGCGGAGGGGCCGCAGGGCACGATTCGCATCCAACTCAAATACGGACCGGAGAGGGAGAAGGTTATTACCGGGCTGCGCCGCATCTCGCGTCCCGGCTTGCGCGTCTACACGCGCAAGACCGAGATTCCGCGTGTGCTCGGCGGTCTAGGT
>JASHPI010000218.1 GCA_030038215.1 Vulcanimicrobiota bacterium
AAGACGACCGCGAGCGCGCCGGCGGTCGTCTCGCGCAACGCTTGCAAAGCGTTTTCAAGTGCATCGGGCGTATGCGCGTAGTCGATCACGACGTCGATTCCGGCGCCGCGCACGTGCTCCATGCGTCCGGGGACTCGCTCGAGTGCCGCCAGAGCACCCGCGCTGACCGCATCGTCGATGCCGAAGACACGCGCTACGCCAATCGCCGCCAGCGCATTCCAGATGTTGAACCGGCCCGGAAGGCGCAGCTCGTAGCGTTGACCTCCGACCGTGAAGCTGCTGCCTTCGGGCGTGACGCCGATCGCCTCGGGAGACAACTGTGCGGTGTCGTGAACGCCGTATAAGATCACCTCGTGTCCCGCGCGGGACAGCTCGGGCGCCCACCGTTCGCCGCATTTGTCGTCGGCATTGATCAAATTCACCGGCGCCAGATCAAAGAGACGCCGTTTCGCAGCGGCATAGGCTTCTAAGGTTTGGTGAAAATCGAGATGATCCCGTGTCACGTTGGTCAGCGCTGCAACCGCGAAGCGCACGTCGTCCACGCGATCCAGCGCCAGGGCGTGCGAACTGACCTCCATCGCCACCGCGGCGGCTCCGCCGTCGCGCATCGCTGCGAGTAATCCTTGCAGCACCGGCGGCAACGGCGTCGTATGCTCGAGCTGCCAAGTACGCCCGCCAAACGCGGCGCCGACCGTACCGATCACTCCGCAGGGCTTTCCGGCGGCATTGAGGATCGCGGCGATCATCTGGGTAGCGGTCGTCTTTCCGTTGGTGCCGGTCACCCCGATCACGTCGAGCGCGCGCGAGGGGTCGCCGTAGAATGCCGCGGCCAGCGCAGAGAGCGCGCGCCGCGAATCCGGCACCTGCACGATCGTTCCGTCCGGCCACGCGTAGGGCGTTTCGGCGACGACTGCGCGCGCGCCGTTGGCGATTGCCTGTCCGATGAAGGCGTGCCCATCGTGCTGCGCGCCGCGCAGCGCGATGAAGAGCGCACCCGCTCGCACGGCGCGTGAATCGACTGCAACACTCGTAACGATGCCGCTCGCATTGCCGGTGATTCGCGCGCCGGGCAGACGCGCAATCAGCGCTGCGAGCTCAACGCCGCCGTCAGCCGCCATTGCTGGCGATCGTCGTGCCGCTCGGAAGAACTCCCGCGTGCAGCATTGCGGCTCGCGCGATCGCAGCAAATGCCGGGGCGGCAACCACGCTGCCGTAATGCGAACCGATCGGTTCTTCGACTTTTACATAGATCACGTAGCGCGGGTGCGTATAGGGAACCATCCCGATGAACGACGCTGCATAGTCGCCGGGCTGATATCCGCCGTCGACGACCATTTCCGCCGTACCGGTCTTGCCGGCAGTTGCGTAGCCGGGAATTTGCGCCGTCGGATCGCCGGTGCCATGCAGCACGACCATGCGCAAAAACTCGCGCAGCTCGGCAGCGGTGCGCTGCGAGAAGACGCGACGAACCACTTTCGGCGGGTTGCTCTGGATGAGCTTGCCCTGCTGATCGTAAACGGCCCGCACGATGCGCGGCTGCATCAGCAGGCCGCCGTTGGCGATCGCGCAGTAGTAGCGCGCCATCGCAATCGGCGTGACCGAGACGCCTTGACCGAACGACATGGTTGCCAGCGACGAATCGCTCCACTCTTGCGGCGGCGGCACGATGCCCGGACTCTCGCCCGGAAGCCCGACGCCGGTTGGCGTTCCGAAGCCGGCCTTGCGCTCCATGGCGTAAAACGTCTTGGCGCCGATCGACATGCCGACTTCGGCGGCGCCGACGTTGTGCGAAAACTCGACGATCTGCTCGAGCGTTTCGCTCCCCCCGGTGCCGGCCATGAACCCGTCTTCAGCGTTGTGAATCGTATAACCGCCTACCTCGAGCTGGTCGTGCGCCGGGAAGCGCGAGCTGAGCGAGACCTTGTGCGACTCGAGCGCGGCCGCGGCGGTGATCAGCTTGTAGGTGGACCCGGGCTCGTAGGCGTCCATCACCCCGCGATCGCGCCGCTGGGAGTCGGAGTACTTCCAGAAATGGTTCGGATCGAAGTCCGGCAGGTTGGCCAGCGCGAGGATCTCGCCCGTCCAGGGATCCATGACGATGGCGGTGCCGTCCTCGGCGTGAAACACCTTGACCTGCCGCGCGAGGGCCTGCTCGGCAATGAACTGGAGATAGGAATCGATCGTCAGCTCCAGGCTGGCGCCGGCGATCGCGGGCGCGACCACGCGCTCGCGCCCGAAGGGAATCGGACGACCGAACTCGTCGGTCTCCAGCAGCACGCGTCCCGAGTGTCCGCGCAAAACGTCATCGTAGCTGTATTCCAGGCCGTCGAGGCCGTTCTCGTCGGTTCCCACGAAGCCGAGTACGGTGGATGCCAGCCGTCCGCTGGTGTCGATGCGCAGTCCCGTATCCTCTTCTTTCAGCGCGATGCCGAGCAGATTCATCGCACGAACTCGCTCGGCGACCTCGTGCGGCACCTTCCGCGCGATCCATACGAACCAGAGACGCCGGTCGTGCAAAGCTGCCACAACCGACGGATCCAGCTTCCCGAAGATCGTCTGCAGCTTGGACGCCGTCGCTGCGGGATCGCCGATCTCACGCGGGACCGCATAGACGCTTTCCGACGGCAGCGAGCGCACCAGCACGTTGCCGTTGCGATCGAGCAGGCTGCCGCGCCGCGCGAAGACTTCGACGGTGTCCGAGCGCTGCGCCAGCGCTTCGCGTGCATAGCGCGCGCCGTGCACCACCTGCACGAGGCAAAGGCGATAGGTCAAGAAGACCGCGACGATCGCGCAGATATAGAAGAATATCCTCGCGCGCATGGGTGCAACCCGCGCGAAGGTGCGCTGATGCACTAGTGTCCGGGGGTAAACAGTCCGGCTAGGGACGAGAGGACCGGGAAGGGCGAGCGGCTGCGCGCGAGTTGCGGCTGCTCGCGCACGCGCACGACCGCGAACCGTTGCGGCTCCCGCATGCCCAAGCGCCCCGCCAGAATCGAAAGCCGCTCGTCGGATCTGAGGGCTGCGATACGATCGTCGAGGCGCATCGTCTCCTCTTGCAGCGCCTCGCGCTGCGCTTGGGCCTTTCCGACGGCGTAGCTGAGGCCGGTGAGGCTCGACGTGAGCACGACATAAGCCATGAGCAAAACGAGCGCACACCCGAGCGCGGCGAGAATACGCGCGACGCCGGTGTACCGCGCTCGCGACTTACGAACGATCCGCCGCTGCGTCGCGGCCCGTACGGTGCGAGGATTGCGGATGCGTGGCGCTCGCGCAAACAGTGCATGATGTTGTAGCATTCAGCTGGCCTTCCGTTGAGCGGCGCGCAGCTTGGCGCTGCGCGCGCGCGGATTTTCGGCGACCTCACGCTCGCCCGGCACGACCGGCTTGCGAGTCAGCACCTCGAGGCGCTCGTCATCGCGGAAGCTGTGCTTGACGATGCGGTCCTCGAGGGAGTGGTAGCTCAGCACCACGATCCGGCCGGCCGTTCGCAACCGCCCGGCTGCGGCGTGCAAGCCGTCGCGCAGCGCTTCGAGCTCGTCGTTGACCGCGATGCGCAGCGCCTGAAAGACGCGCGTCGCCGGATGAATGCGCTCGCGCCGCCCGCGCCGCTGCAC
>JASHPI010000219.1 GCA_030038215.1 Vulcanimicrobiota bacterium
GTATAGCGCGCGTATGGAATGCGCAGGTTCGAGTTGCGGATGAATTGCTCCGACAGCCCGGTGTATTGGTGCAGCTTCGCCACCACGTCGTTGTAAGTCGCCGGCGAGAGCCTCGCGCCTTGCGCCAGCGCGTTGAGATACTCACCCATCGCGAACTGCTCGACTTGCGGAAGCAACGCCTGCAAGGTCGTGGCCGGCCCGGGAAGCATGTTGTGGTACCAGGAGGCGGCGGCCATGGTCGGCAGATAGAGCACGAAGGCCCAGTCGCCCCCGCCGATTGCCGTCGGCGTGAAGTTTACGTCCCAGTCCAACCCAAAATCGAGAATCGAGGAGAGCAGCACGACGCCGTTGACGCCGATTCCGTGATTCTGCAAGTAGTTGACCAGCATCGCCGAGCGCGGCGTTCCGTAGGACTCGCCGAAGAGAAATTTCGGCGAGTTCCAGCGATCGAACGTCGTGATGTAGCGGGAGATGAACTGCCCGAAAGCGGCGACGTCCTGATCGACGCCGAAGAAATCCTTGGGCGTTCCTGCGCCGACGATTCGGCTGAAGCCGGTGCCCGGCGCATCGACGAAGACGAGATCGGTGCGGTCGAGCAGCGAGTATTGGTTCTCGACCAGATTGAAAGGAGCGTTCGGCGTAGGTCCGCCGTCGCCGACGAGCACGCGCATCGGGCCGAAGGAGCCCATCCGCAACCAAATCGTCGAGCTTCCAGGCCCGCCGTTATAGAGGAAGGTTACCGGACGCGAGCGCGGGTCGGCGCCGTTGAGCGTAAAGGCCGTGTAGAACATCCGGCAGGTCGGCTCGCCCTTCTCGTTTTCCAGCGCGATCGTTCCCGCGCGCGCGGTGTAGGCGTAGGACCGGCCGCCGAGCGAGATCGTGTGCTGGGTCACGGCGTCGGGCGCGGCCGCGCCGGGGCCTGGGGGGGTCGGAGCGGGCTTGGGCGCGGCCGCCACGAGCAAGGCAGCCAACATCGTTGAAGCGACGGACTTGATAAGCACGTTTCTCCTTTACTTCCCAGACGTACTCGCCAGCGTTTGCGCGTACCAGCGTTCAAGGTCGGCGTGAAAGCGCGCGAGAGCCGCAGGGTGCAGGTAGACCATGTGCCCAGACTCATAGAAGCCGAACGTAATGTTCTTGTGCAGCGCCGGCGCAAGATAGAGATGATTGAGCACGTACACCGTCGCGAAAAACGGCGTTGCGAAATCGAAGTACCCGTTGGCCGAAAAAACTTTTAACTGCGGGTTGTAGGTCATCGCCTGAGCGAGGTCGGGAGCCACGTTAAGCACCTGCACGTCCATTCCGTGTTTGAAGTCCCACGTCTGATCGTCCGCGTAGATCAGGTCGTAGATCTCGGCCCGATAAAGTAGCGGCGAGTTGTACTTGAGCACTTGACGCAGATAGTAATTTCCTGTCGAGACGAAGGCCGAATCGATCGCCGCATCGGTTGCATCCCAATCCGGCGAGACTTCGGCCCGATCGAGCACGTAGGTCTGGAAACGCGAATCGAGCCGGCCGACGGTAACGCCACGTTCGCGCAAGAGCTCGTTCTGAAAGCGATCGTACGGGATGCGCATGTTCGAGTTGCGGATGTATTGCTCCGAAAGCCCGGTATATTCGTGCAGCTTCGCCACGATCTCGTCGACACGCGCAGGCGGGAGCAGCGCGCCTTGGCCGAGCGCGTCTAGATAGTCGCCCAGCGCGAAGTTCTCGACCTCGGAGAGCAGCGGCGCGAGCGCCGGCGCGTTCGGCAGCGCGCGGTGGAACCACGCCGTCGCGGCCTCGGTCGGCAGATACAGTACGTACGCCCAATCGCCTCCGCCGACCGGCGCGCCGTCATTGTAATCGATATTCGCATTCAAGAACGACGAAAGCAGCACGACCCCGTTTACGCCGATGCCCTCGTCCTGGAGGAGCTTCACGAGCACCGCCGAGCGCGTGGTGCCGTAGGATTCTCCGAAAAGAAAGCGCGGCGAATTCCAGCGGTTGAAGTTCGTGATGTAACGTTGAATGAACTGTGCGAAAGCAGCCGCATCTTCATCGACGCCCCAGAAGTCCTTGCGATCGCCCACCCCGATGAAACGTCCGAAGCCGCTTCCGGGCATATCGATGAAAACGAGGTCCGTCTTGTCGAGCAAGCTGTACTGATTGTCGAGCAACTGGTATGGCGGCGGTCCCGTGACGGTTCCATCGGCCGTCCGCACGCGCACCGGCCCGAACGAACCCATGCGCAGCCAAATCGTCGAGCTCCCCGGGCCCCCGTTGTAGAGGAAGGTCACCGGACGCTTCGACGGATCGACGCCGTCGAGCGTGTAGGCCGTGTAAAAGACGCGCGCGGTCGGCTGATCATCGACATTACGCAGCGTAATCGTGCCGGCCCGCGCCGTATAGGCGAGCGACCTTCCGTCGAGTACCAGCGTGTGATGCGTCACGGCATCCGGGGTAGGCGCAGGAATCGGCGGAGGCTTGGCAGCGCTCGCTAGCGGCAGAGCCACTGCCAGCGCGAGGGCAGCAGAGAGCGTACGCAGCGGTTTTACGTGCAACTGATCAACCTCCGGTCGGGGGAGCCTAAGCAGGCTCGATTATCGCTTCGACGGGCGTTTGCTCCTGCCGCGCGTCCGCGCGGACGCAATCAAAGTTAGGTCAAAACGATTCGTACAGCTCCGACTTGAGCCGTTCAAGCGCGCCGGCAATTGAATCGAGATAAGGGAGCATCGTGCTCTTGATCCGCGCCAACCGCTCCTCGCCTTGTGGCGTGATCGCGTAGACGCGTCGCGATCGCTTGGTCGGGTGCTCCCACGAAGCAGTCACGAAGCCGCGCTCCTCTAGACGCCGGAGCAGTGGATAGATCTTGTTCGTATTGACCGCAACCAGGTCGCCGCACACCTCTTCTATCCGTTGCATCAAGCCGTAACCGTGGTCGGGTTGTTTCTTGACGAGATGCAGAATCAGAGCAGGAAAGACCGTCCTGCTCTTGATCGGGCCGCGCACGACCTCATCGAGGCGATACGGCGCCGGCACGGTTTTCTCAGCCACGAGCGGCCTAGGCACGCGAGTGCGCGAGGCGCGCCGCGCCGTAAGCGCGATCGATTTCGCCGGCGTAGCGTTCTTCGACAATTCGGCGTTTGATCTTCATCGACGGTGAGAGCTCGCCGCCTTCGACGGTGAACTCGCGCGGAATGACGATGATGCGCCGGATCTGTTCGTAGCTGGCCAGGTCCGCGGTCTCCTTGCGAACCTCTTCGGCCAGAAACGCAAGCACGTCTTCTCGCTCGGCAAGCTCTTCGGGTAAGGCGTCCGGCGGCAATGAGGTAAGCTCGAGGCGCACCAGATTCCAGTTTGGGATGATCAAGGCGATCGGATGGGGCCGCCCGCTTCCGGTCACCATCGCTTGGGCCACGAAGATCGAGCGTTTGATGCTGGCCTCAACGCGGGCCGGAGCGACGAACTTGCCGGTGCCGGTCTTGAAAACTT
>JASHPI010000220.1 GCA_030038215.1 Vulcanimicrobiota bacterium
GCTTCGTAGGCGACGCGCTCGTGTGCGGCGTGCTGGTCGATGAGAATCAGCGCATCGCCGTCGCTAGCAAGGATGAAGGTATTCGCAAGCTGCGCCAGCACCCGCAGCCCGCGAGACGCCGTCTCGGCGTCACCGGGAGCCGCTCCGAAGAGCGAGATGGCTGCCGCACCACCGGCAATGTCACGAACGCGCGCCGCGGCGTGATCGTTCAGCGTGGCTGCGATCGCGCGGCGAACTGCGTCGAAGACTTGGTTGCCGTAGCGCAGACGGACGTCGCTCTTGGTGGGATGCACGTTCGGGTCGACTTGCTCCGCCGGCAGGTCGAGAAAAATCGCACCGTACGGATGGCGCCCGATCATCGCGAAGGTCGAGTATCCGCTCGTCCACGCGCCGGCCAGCAGCGCGCTGCGCAGCAGCCGGCCGTTCACGAAGAGCATCTGCATGCGCCGGTCGGAACGATCGTGCCCCGGGGCGCTGATGAAGCCGCGCAGTTCGCCATCAAGCACGCGCCCTGGCGCAACATTGAGGGCCAAAAGCCGCGCGGCCGCGTCGCGCCCAAAGACCATCGCAAGCCGCTCGCGTACCTCATCGCTGGCCGGCATCGCCCAGACCTCCTTGCCGTCATGGCGTAGCGCGAACGATATCTGCGGATAGGCAAGCGCGAAACTCGAAAGCCAGGACGAGATGCGATTGAACTCGGCGCTCGGCGAGCGCAGGTACTCGCGCCGCACCGGTACGTTTTCAAACAGCGCCGCGGCGCTCACGCGCGTTCCTTCCGGCGCGGCCGCCGGCTCGACGGGTCCGATCCGCTCGGCATGCGCCGTGACGCGCCGGCCGATCGGTGCGTGCGGCTCGCGTGAAACGATTTCAAGCTGCGAGACCGCCGCGATCGACGCCAAACCCTCACCGCGAAAACCAAGCGTGGCGATCGACTCCAGATCCGCGGCGGCAATCAACTTGCTCGTCGCGTGGCGTCGCGCCGCCAAGTGCAGCTCCCCGGCCGAAATTCCCGCACCGTCGTCGACAACCTCGACCAAATCAAGTCCACCGCGCCGCAGGTTGACGCTGATGCGGGTTGCACCCGCGTCGACCGCGTTCTCAACCAACTCCTTGACGACCGAGGCGGGCCGATCGATGATCTCGCCGGCGGCGATCTGGCCGATCGTTACCGCGTCAAGTTCGCGAATGCTCACGAAGCGAGGAAGTTGACGCCCTGAAGCCTGAGTCCTGGCGCGCGGTTTCGCGCACGAACCAGAGTTTAGGCGAGCGGCCAAACCAGAAAGACGATGCCGACGGCAGCAATCACGGCTCCGCTCAATACCTCGCCGTAACGCTCCAGCGGTCCGATCGACACGGATTCTAAGACGGCGTGGGACGAGACGCAGAGTATAACGTACGTCGAAATCGTCGCGATCGCAAAGCATGCTGCCATCACGGCTAAGAGCGTCGCGCCGAATCGGCCGGCGGCAAAGAAGGCCGGCATGCCTTCGAGCATCGGCGACGAGCCGAGGATGAACAGCAACGGCGTTCGAGCCTTCCGCGTTCCTGCGGATTGTAGACGCCTCTCGCTCCGTAACTCGGGCATCGAGGCGATCATCATCCACAAACCAAAGGCGATCAGCCCGGCACTCGACAGGATCGACACCGCATTGCCGAACCGTAACGCCAGCGCCAGCCCGGCGAGCCAAACGATCGCTCCGATCCCCAGGGTTGAGAGCGTGTGACCCAGGCCGGCAATCGAGGCGGCGCGGGCCGTTTGCAGGCGCGACCAGCGTGCGCCACGCGCCACCACCGCGATCGGCACCCAGTGATCCGGCACCAGCGTGTGCAGAACACCGACGGCGATCACGCCTACGATCAGGAACAGCTCCGGCCCGGAGCTCATCGCAAGTAGGTCTTTACCACGTCGATGAGCTCTTGGGCCGCGCTCACGGTGGCGCGGGCTTTCGATGTGAGCACATGCGTCTTGACGTGGTCTTCCAGCACCTCGGACATCAGCGCGTTCATTGCCCCGCGCGCGGCCGCGATACGCTGAAGCACGACGCCGCAGCCGGCCTCGGCCTCCAGCGCGCGCTCCACCGCTTCGATCTGTCCGCGAATTCGCCGGACGCGGTTGAGCAGCACCGCCTTGTTTTCGATCGTGTGACTCATGGAGGTTTCTTCGTCCGGGACCCATGATACCCTATGGGGGTATTGGTATCGGTTAAAAATCCGGCGCTGAGGGGTTGACCAAAGCCGCGGGCGCGAGTATCCTGTATCCGGATTCCTCGTTAGGTGAGGCGTCTGCACGATGAGGTGCCGCTGCCCGGAAAGGTCGAGAGACCCCAACGGGTAACCAGATCCCGCCGAATCAAGGCGGAATCTAATGCGGCCGGCCTTCGACACCTGAGGGTAACGATGGCCAAGGCGTGCAGTGCTAAAACTCGACATTGAGGGAGATCGCGCGAAAGCTGCGCGGCATTTCTCGAACTGTCGGCCTGCGAGGAGCAGCGACAGTTTTTTATTTGTACGAGAGATGTCGGGAGGTACGTGTCATGAAGAAGATTCTGGTGTTTCTGCACGATTTCGCATTCGGGCGGATTGGGCGCGGGCCGGCATCGCATGACGACAACCTGCGCGCGAATCGGTTTGCGGATCCGCGCCATGCATTCAGCTATTGGCGCGCTCTGGTCAGTTAGCCGAAGGCACGCCCGGCGTCGCGTGACGAACTAATTGGCGTCGTTCGCCTCCTTCAATCGACCTTAATCTCAGGATAATGAAGGCGCATGCTGTTTGCAGTTGTCCTACTCGCGACACTCCAACCCGCTGCGGCGACGACGCCTTCGGCGCTGCCTACCGCTGCGCCGGCGCGGCCGGCGTCACCGGCACCGACCCAAACGCCGTCGCCCGCTCCCACGCCACGCTTCGAACTCTCCGGCAGCGGCTCGAACGTCTTCATCAACCAATCGACGGACGGCCCGGGAACGACGCCGCCTGAAGGACCCGGTTTCATACACGGCTCGCCGATCTCGCCGATGTCTCCGTATGACTGGTTCACGAACGCGCCGATCACCCCGGGCGTCGCCGGCGTCGCGCAATACGAAGTATCGGGCGTCTATCACGCGACCGGCTTTGATTTCGCAGCCTCGCTTGGTCTGGGCTTACTGACGGGCAGCACGACCAACGCATTGTACTGGGGCGAACCCTTAATCCCGAACCTGAACAGTCACGCGCTCTCACGTCTGATCCCGTACGCGATCGTCTTCCCGACCCACGCGGGACAAGACGACGCCAGCGTCGCGAACCTAAGCTTACTCCAAGCGTCGGTCGCTGCGGCCGACGGCAGCTGGAGGGTCCGTGGCGGCTACTTCGATCTCGAGCAGACCGACCGTTTCGTCTTCGCACCGCCGGCAGTGACCAATGCCTCGCCCTCGCTCGGCGTCCAGACTGCGGAAACCCTCGGGCCAGGTATACCATCGATCGACGCCTGGCTTGCGAGCCCTTCGACGTTACCCTTGCTCGGCGCCGACGGCGTCTGGCATTACGGCAGCGCGACGCTCGAGCTCACCGACGCGCTGTTGCCGTCGCTGGTGAACACAAACGTGCGCCTGACGATGGGATCGCTTGTCTTCGATCGCGGCGATTTCGGACGCTTCTCCTTCCAGATCGCGCACCTTTGGACGACCGGTGACCCGATCTCGACGACCAGCTTCTTCGGCGTCGATCAAAAGATCTACGAGGGGCCGGAGGGGCGCCTCTACACGAGCGTGCTCGCCGATCAAGAGCAGACGATCGGCGGCGCTCGCGCGTTCTTCCATCCCTTCGCAAAATGGGACGCGCTGGCGGAGCTCGGTCGCGCTTGGTACGATGCCGGCCTCGTCAGCTATCCGGGTACGTCGCGATACGGCAACTTCGAGCACTTCAGCCTCGCGCGCCATCTCGGCGACGATGTCGCGACGATCGAGTACCATCGATTCGATCCGACCTACGCCACGATGATCCTGCCCTACGGAATACCCGAGAACGTCTGGAGCGTTGCGTGGTCGTGGCCCGGCGTCTGGCTGAAGTCGAACTATCAACTAGTGGATAACAGCGTGATCGGTGCGAACCGCGCCGGGTATCGTTTCAAGTACGATCACAACAACAAGCGGTTGGAGATGCACGTTAGCTACGGTGATTGGAGGCAGCTCGTCCCCGAAACCGAGGCCAATGCCTCGCAAGCGGGTTTCGTCGACGGCTTCTTCCTCTTGCAGCGCAATGGCTTCGGAACTCTTGGACGGGACCGCCAGATCGGGCTCTACGTCGCGTGCCATCTACAGCGGGACGATCTCTCCTTCGATGCCGTGAATGACTACCTCAGCCGCCCCGCCGACCCCGGCCAACCGCTCGACCTGGTCAACGATCATCTGCCACAGTTCGTCGCCACATGGGGCCATCATTTCAGCAACACGTTGCTGGCCATGGGCGGCTACGGCCGGTATCAGGCGATCGGAACCTGGGCGATCACGCCGCTCAACGCGATCTACGGCGTTGCCTTTGCCGGCGTACAGTTCGCGACGGGTCCAAAGAGCGCAATTCTGATTCAAGGCCGGCGCTACGCGCTGGTGGGATTTCCATCGATGCCCGATGGGCCTCCGCCCACGATGAAGGGAACGGCCTTGATCGTCGACCAGAAATTCAGCATATGACGAGTGGGGAGAAAACTTTGAGCACCGAGACGCTCCCAGTGGCTGCGCGCCGCGCCCGACCAAACATCTGGCGATCGGTGGTCATGTTCCTGTCGATCGTCGGCCCCGGTATTATTACGGCAAACGCCGACAACGACGTGGGCGGGATCTTGACGTACTCGCAAGCCGGAGCGCAGTTCGGGTATTCGCTGCTCTGGCTGCTCGTGCCGATCACCATCGCTTTGGTGGTCGTGCAGGAGATGTGCGCGCGGATGGGCGCCGTCACCGGCAAGGGGTTGGCGGACCTCATTCGTGAGAACTTCGGCGTCAAGGTGACCTTCTGGTGCCTGCTGCTCTTTGTGTTCGGGGACATCGGCAACACCGCGACCGAGTTCGCCGGCGTCGCCTCCTCGGCCCCGATCTTCGCCGGATACCTGCATTTTTCGCAGGCCGAGCTCTTCAAGATCGTGCTGGTCATCTTGTCGGCCGTCTTCGTCTTTACCACCGTGACCCGCGGCACGGCTAAGGCCATCGAGCGTGTCTTCTTCGTCTTCTGCTTCGTCTACGTCGCTTATGTGATCAGCGCGTTTCTCGTCCGGCCCAACTGGAGCGACGTTCTCCATCAATCGATCGTCCCGCACTGGCAGCCGACGAAAGCCTACATCATCATGATCATCGCAGTGATCGGGACGACGATCTCGCCGTGGATGCAGTTCTACATCCAGGCAGCCGTAGTCGATAAGGGCGTGCGCAAGGGCGACTATGCCTTTTCCCGCCTGGACGTCGTAACCGGCGGCATCTGGACCGACGTCATCGCGTACTTCATCATCGTCTCTTGCGCGGCTACGATATACATTCACAACCTCCACGTTCCCGCGGCCCATCAGATCCAAGTCAACGACGTGGGCGACGTTGCCGTAGCGCTAGAGCCGCTTGCCGGCCAGTTCGCGGCCCTGCTCTTCGCCCTGGGGCTCCTCAACGCGGCCGTCTTTACCGCTTCGATCCTTCCGCTCTCCACCGCGTACTACGTCTGCGAAGCGTTCGGCTTCGAGCGAGGCGTCGATCACCGCTTCCGCGAGGCGCCGATCTTCTATACCTTCTACCTCGCGCTGATCGTGATCGGCGCCGGTGCCGTGATCGTTCCCGGGGCGCCGCTGCTGGCAATCATCTTCTACTCGCAAGTGCTCAACGGCGTGCTGCTCCCCATCGTGCTCGTCCTGATGCTTCTGCTGATCAACAATAAGAAGCTGATGGGCACATGGACGAATAGCGTGCTCTTCAACGTCATCGCCTGGGCGACGGCGATCATCGTCGGTGTTCTCACCTTGGTCTCGACGGCGCAGATCGTCTTCCCCTCGCTCGGAAGTTAGCGAGGCCCGGCAGCCTTGTCAAGTGCCGTCTTCACCGAACGCATTTTGATCGCGCTACTGCTGGGCGTCGTCATCGGAATCGAACGGCAGTGGCGTCAACGCATGGCAGGGCTGCGCACCAATGCGCTGGTCGCAGTCGGGGCCGCGCTCTTCGCGTCGATCTCCATCCTGATGGACGCCAAAGTCAATCCGACGCAAGTGGCGGCTTACGTCGTCTCCGGCATCGGCTTCCTCGCTGGCGCCGTTATCTTCAAGGAAGGCTTGAGCGTGCGCGGCCTCAACACGGCCGCGACGCTTTGGGCGACCGCGGCGGTCGGAACGCTCAGCGGCTCCGGCTTCGTCGTGGAAGCTGCGATCGGCGCCGCGGCTATCGTGGGTGCCAACGTGCTGCTGCGACCGATCGTGCAGCGCATTAACCGCCAGCCGCTCGACCAGAGCGACCTTTCGCTTCCGTATGATATTTCCGTTACGTGCCACGAAGGGGACGAAGAAACATGCCGCGCAAACGTGCTCGCGCAAATCCGCGCCACCGCGCTCATGCTTCGCTCGATAGAGAGTCACAACATCGACGCCGAGCACGTGCAAGTCAAGGCTCGGGTGGTAACCCAGAGCCGGGCCGACACCAAGCTCGAGCGCATCGTCGGCCGCTTGAGCCTTGATCCGAAGATCGTCGCCGCGAGCTGGACGCTCGCCGGCGACGTCGGGGAAGCCACAGAGGCCGAGACCGAGGAATGACCCCTGCGTACCCGCTTATTTCAGCAGCGATTTTACGAACGCGTAGACGACCACTCCGACCGCGAGCAGGACGTAGATTCGCAGCGTCCAGAGCAACGTGAGGATGCCCGGACCGAGCTGCCGGCGGGGCAGGGGCGTTTGGAGCGCCGACCGGCGCTGATCCGGATCGAGGGCTTCGAGGAGCTGGCGCGGCTGATTCTCACTCATTGCGCCAGCAACTGCGGAAAGGCCGTGACGACTCCGTAGACGGCACCGACAACCGCGATTCCGATCGTAACGGCGCCGCCCGCGACGTTGGCGATGCGTGAGTTTGCTAAGTTCCCCATGATCTCGCGGTCGTTGACGAGCAGCAAGAGGAAGAGCAACGCCGGCGCCATCAGCAGCGTGGCGATAACGTTGACCGCGATCGTAATCGCGAGGAGCGGAGCGCGCGGAATGAGCACGACCGCGGCCGCGACGACGATTGACGCCAGATTGATGGCATAGAAGAACGGTTCCTGGCGTAGCGTGAGATTGAGACTGTGTCCGCGCCGGAGCACTTCTCCAACCGCGTAGGACGAGCTCGTGGAGATGGTCATCGTCGCTACGAGCCCGGCCTCGATCATCCCCAAGGCAAAGAGCGTCACGCCCGTCGCGCCGAGAAACGGCCGTAACGCGGTCGCGAAGTCGGCGCTGTTCGCTAATCCGGCGACGCCGACGTGGTGCGTGAAGAGCGGCGCGCTGGCGACCACCGCGGCGATCGCGACGATTGCGGCGAGGCACATGCCGAGCGCCGTATCGATGCGTCCTTGCGGAAGGTCGAGCCGCGTTAGGCCTTTGTCGACCGTTGCGCTCTGCTGAAAGAAGATCATCCACGGCGTTACGGTCGCTCCGATATTCGCCAAGACCAGCGTTAAGAACGCGCCATGCGCACCGCCCGGAAGCGGTTGCCACGTCCCGAGGGCTCGCGTCAGCGCAGCGAAGTCCGGATGGCTGAACGCTGCGGCCGGAATGAACAGCAGGTTGGCGGTAGCCAAGAGCAGCACGATGCGCTCCCAGGCAAAATATCGTCCCGAGAGCAGAACGGCAACCGAAAAAACCACTGCCATCGTGACCGCAACCCACGGCGCAATGCCGAAAAAGGCCGTGCCGGCGCGGATCGCGACAAACTCGGTTATCAAGGTGAGCACGTTTCCGACGCTCAAGTCCAGCATGGCGAAGTTGCCCCAGAAAGGTCCAAAGCGTTGGTAGATCAGCTCCGCATGCCCGCGGTGCGTTACGATCCCGATCCGAACCGTCGCCTCTTGCACGATGTAAGCCATTGCGAACGTCAGAATGATGAATGGAACGAAAAAGCCGATGCCGTACGTAGCGCCGGTCGTGGCGTACGAGAGCATGCTCGGTCCATCGTTCTCGCCCAGCATCACGAGAACGCCGGGACCGACCAGCAAAAAGAGCAGCAGGAACGGCCGGCGTCGCGCGCGCGCGCGCAGCACACGCGCGCGGTCATCCGCGCGTTTGCGATCCTCGTCCCAACCCTGAGGCGCCCAGGGACGAATCCACAGCGCCCGGAGGCGCTCTTTAGAGAGGAGCAACTCGAACCATTGCCGCGTAGCCGGCCCGCAGGGCGATCGTGCGGTCCCCTAAACGGACGCGCAGCCGGCGGGCGTCTTTGCTTTCGACCAGCAGCGATGTGCCGGGAAGCACGCGGGCGGCCGCCAGGGCCTCGATCGCATCGTCGTCGCGATCGTCGAGACTGACGACGCGAGCGCGCGTGCCGACGGGCACGCTCGCGAGCGACTTGGTCGGGCGTGCGCAAGCGTCGCGATCGCCATAAGGGATCGGATGACCGTGCGGATCGCACTCCGGAAGTCCCAGCAGCTGCGCGATGCGCAGGGCGATGTCGTCGGAGATGACGTGCTCGATTCGCTCGGCTTCAGCGTGAACGCGTTCCAACGGCACGTCCAACAGGCGGTGCAAGAACGTCTCCAACAGACGATGGCGCCGCACCATTGCGATCGCGAGCTTGCGCCCGCGGCCGGTGAGATACAACGGGCTCAACGGCGTCGAGCTCGCTTCGAGCAAACCCTCGCGCTCTAGCAGGCGCTTCGCTTTACTCACCGAGACGCGACTGACACCGAGATAGCGCGCCAAGCTCGCAGCTTTCACCGGTCCGGTATCGCCCAGCTGATAGATCGCCTTGACGTAGTCTTCGCGCGCGCGCGATGCCGAGCGGTCGGATCCGACCGCGAGAACGAGCGGCACCGATTTGTTAGCCATGGATAACAGTAACCATGGTTAACGCTATCGGCGCCGCAGCTCGCTTCTCCTGCGCCGGCGGCGCCGGTTATTCGGTATCCGGAGCTAGGTCGGAGCCGATGACGAGCGTGGTCGTGGCCCCCGAGCGCAAGGTAGCTGCGAACGTTTTCGACAGTGCCTGAGCAGCCGGCGATGCACCGACCACGATGGTGGTTCGCCGCCGCGGTTCGTCGACGAACGTACGGACGTTCCAGCCCGCTCCACGGAGCGCGCCGATGATCGTCCGGTCGAACTGCGCGTTCCCGGTCGCATTGGCGACGAGGACCTCGTCCTGCGGCGGATCGTTCTTCGTGAAGAGCACGCTGCCGATCAGCTTCGCCCAGCGCGGGTCGGCAAAGACCACCGACGCGTCGCCGACCCAGCCGGCCTTACTCGGGAGCGTGAAGGATCGAACGTTGTCGTCGGGGACGTTGCGGTAGATATTCAACAGCGCCAGCAGCTGCCGGTCGCTCAACGTCGTAACGATGTCCTTGCGCGCCAACTGCATGATTTGCGGCAGTTTGGCCCAGTTCTGCGGTTCGCTCAACTGGTCGATGAGAAGCTTGAGAACCTGTTGCTGGCGCTTCACGCGCCCGAAGTCCGAAGCCGGATCGTGACGAAACCGCACGTATCCCGCAACTTGGCTGCCGTTGAGATGCTGTTCCCCCTTCGACAAATGGATGTGCAGGTCGCCGTTGTCGTCGTCGTAGTTCATATCTTCATCGACGTTGACGTCGAGGCCGCCCATGGCGTCGACGATTTGTGCCGCCCCTTCGGGCTGCAGCGCGACGATCCCATCGATCGGAATGTGTCCCATCAGCGCGCTGACCGTCTTGGCCGTCTTGTGGGCGCCGCCGTACGCGTAGGCGGCATTGATTTTATCGGCCCCGTGTCCGGGAATCTGCGCCCACGTGTCGCGTGGAATCGAGACGAGCGTGGCCGTGCGCCGCGTGACGTCCAGGTGCGCGACGATAATCGTGTCGGTCGTCGCCTCGTCGGACTGATATCCGAGGATGAGGAGGTTGAGCTTCACGTCGCCGAACGAGCGGCGAGCCTGTTCGGTGACGATCTGCTGCTTGATCGGAGCGCGAAAGGCAAAGAACCCGGCGGCAACCGAGATGAGACCCGCGGCCACCGCCGCGCTAATTCGAAACCATAACTTGGAAAACATGGCTTACCTCCCTAAGAGTGCTGCGCGACCTCAATCGAGGTCGCTGTAACGTCAAGCACTCACAGGCGGCGGGGCACGTTCTCCGATACGGCAGAGGACCGGCGCCGGGCGTCTGAAGTTGACCGCGTCGCGGGTGCGGGTCGCGACCGATCCGGCCGGCTGCGGCGCAAACGTCGCGAGCGCGCGGATCAGTCGAATGAAGCGTAACGTCGTTGCGGTAAGCGCGCGCACCCAGCGAGCGATCGTGACGGCGACCGCGACGCAGATGATCGCGTGAACGGCGAGGCTCACGGGGAGCGGGCCGCCCAACCAGATCGTCGGGCCGAGCGAATGTCCCCAAACCGCGTACTGCTCGGCAGTCTCCATCGCATACAACGTGAGCATCTGCAAGCCGAAGATTGCGGGAAGCAGTCGCCAGACGCCCGAGCCGAGCGCGTACCCGGCCTGATGCCAAAGATCGTGATCCCGCCCGTTACCGTTCGCCAGCGCCGCTCGCGCCTTCAATACGAAGTGGGCCGCTAGCAACAGAACCCCAGCGAGCAGCACAGGCGCGACATCGAGATTGCTGTGGTCCGTGAAGAGGCCGGGGCCGAACCAGCCGGCATTCGAAGCGGACTCGACGAGCGGATCTGCGATCGCGGCCGCGATGACGGCGATGGCGGTGCAGAAGCCAAACCGGATCGGCCAACTCATCGCGTGGCCTCTTCCGGCGCGGCGCGAGAGGCCCCTTTTACCTTAGAAATCGCTGAACGAGAGCTGACGTTCCGGGGCTGGGCGTTTCGAGATCTTCCGCCGCAGCGGAACCTGCGCCTCGACATCGGCATGACCGGAGAGCGCGTCGGCAATTTCCTGGGCGCGCTCGATCACCGGCTCGGGCAATCCGGCCATGCGCGCCACCTCGATGCCGAAGGATCGCGAGGAGCTACCCGGCTGTACGCGGTGCGAAAAGACCGGCGCGCCGCCGCGCGCAGTGTTCTCAACGGCGGTAATGTGATAGTTCGCAACCAGACTCCAGTGCTCGGCGAGCGAGCAGAGTTCGTGGAAGTGCGTCGCAAAGAGAACCAGCGGTGCCTGTTCCTCGAGTCCGAGCAAAAACTCACAAACGGCTTGCGCGATCGCAAGCCCATCCAGCGTCCCCGTGCCGCGACCGATTTCGTCGATCAAGAGCAGCGAACGTTGCGTCGAGCTTCTCAGAATGTTCGCCGCTTCGGCCATCTCCATGTAGAATGTCGATTGTCCCGAAGCCAGATCGTCTCCAGCACCGATGCGCGTGAAGATGCGATCGATGACGCCAAGCTTCATCTTCTTCGCCGGCACGAACGAGCCGATCTGCGCCATGATCGCCAACAGTCCGGCTTGGCGCAGATAGGTCGACTTGCCGCCCATATTCGGCCCGGTCAAGAGGATGAATCGGTGGTCGCCCGTTCGGAGCTGAAGATCGTTCGGTACGAAGTTGGTGCGTAAGACCGCCTCCATCACCGGGTGGCGTCCGTCTTCGATGGCCACCGCGCTGTCGTCGACGAACGTCGGCCGCACGTATCCTCGTTCGGCGGCCGCCTGCGCCAGCGCGGCGAGAACGTCGATCTCCGCTACCGCCGCTGAAGCGTGCAGCAACGCGTCGCTGCGAGCGGCGATCCGGCCGACCAGTGCATCAAACAGCTGCTGCTCGAGGCGCCCCTGGCGCGCCTGCGCGGTCGAGATGGCGAGCTCGAGCTCCTTGAGCTCGGGCGTGCTGTAACGTTCGCCCGTCGTCAGCGTCTGTTTGCGCGTGTAGTCGGGCGGGACGCTTCCGGCATGACTCTTGCTGACTTCGATAGCGTAACCGAAAGCGCTCGCGTATTTGACCTTGAGCGTCTTGATGCCGGTTCGGTCGCGCTCGCGCTCCTCGAGTTCAGATAGCTTCGAACGCGCGTCACTCCGCAACGTGAGGCATTCGCGCAAATCGGGATCGGCCTCAGCGCGAATGACGCCGCCCTCGCCCAGTTGGGCGGGCGGATCGTCGACCAGCGTTCGCGAAAGATCGTCGCGCAGATCGTCGAAGTCGGCGATCTGCTCGAGCAACGGCGCGAGTGCGGGTGGCGCGACTTGACGTAAAGGAACCATCACCTCGAGCGTGCGGCGCAGAGAGGCAAGATCGCGCGGCGTCGCACGGCGAATGCGCACTTTTTGTGCGATCCGTTCGAGGTCGAACGAACCCTTCAGTATCTCACGCATCGCCTCGCGACGCGCGTGCTCCCCGAGAAGCGCGCCGACACCGTCTTGCCGGACGGCGATTGCGCCCGGATCGACCAGCGGCGCGAGGATCCACCGCCCGAGCAAGCGAGATCCCATCGCGGTCGCGCAGACGTCGAGCGTCCCGAGCAGGGTCGCGCGCGGATTCTGACCTTGCGCCCGGGTTAGCTCGAGATGCTTGCGGGTCGATGGATCAAGCGCCAGGAAAGCCTGGCGCCGGTAAAGCTGCGGTTCGCCCAGACCGCGCTCGCCGTTGGTGACTCCCGTGCGTTTGATGAATGCGGCCAGCGCGTCGAGCGCGCGGTGAATCGCCAGCGACTCGTCAATCGAGAATCCCGCCAACACGCCTCGCTCACGCGCCTCGACGACACCCAAGTTGGGCGCCGCCAAGCGCGTGCCGCCCGCTTCAAGAGCGCTCGCCATCGCGGCCCGCAGCTCCGCGGGAAGATCCGCAACGATCTCGGCCGCGCTTATTCGTGCCAACTCGGTCAGCACGTCGTCATAGGAGTCCTCGCCGCTCATCGCCGTTGCGGCGCAGTAGCCCGTCGAAACGTCGCCGTGCGCGATCGCAAAGGTCTCGCCGACGGCGGCGACCGCGGCTAGATAGTTGTTCTGTTTTCCGTCGAGCAGCTGATCCTCGACGATCGTCCCCGGCGTCACCAGACGCACGACCTCGCGGCGGACGAGTTTGTTCGGCTGCGGCACCTCCAGCTGCTCGGCCAGCGCGACGATGAAACGTTGCGCCACCAGGCGTGCCAGATACTGCGCCAGCGCGTGATGGGGCACGCCGGCCATCGCGACACGCTTTCCGGCGCCGGCCTCCTTGCTCGTTAGTGCGATCTGGAGTGCGCGCGCGATCGTCTCGGCATCGTCGCCGTAAGCCTCATAGAAATCGCCGACGCGCGAGAGCAGAATCGCTTCGGGATGCTTGGCCTTCATCCCAAAGTACTGCTCGAGCATCGGCGAGTATTTCACCATGCGTTGTGCGTTAAGAACCTCCTACGAGGCGAGCAGATTGACGACCGGGCGCGCGACCGGAGTAGCGGTATCGCTCAAACGCGCGCCGCGACGGACGATCGTACCCATGCAGCCCCATACATGGGCGCTTTCGATCGCGACGTCGAGCCACGGCGTTTGCGCGTACGCGTCAGCTTGGTAGTTCGGGGGCTTGGGCGCGATCACCGTGACGTTGTCGAGCGTCTTACCCGACAGCCGTTCGGGATCTTTCTTTGACTGGCCGGCGATCAGCACGCGCACCGTCGTTCCGACCTTGCTCGCGTGATACGCTCGCGTCACATGGTTTTGGGCCTCAAGGAGCCGGCGAAAGCGCGCCGCAGCGACGGCTTGCGGGACTTGCTCCCAACGGGCCGCGGGCGTGCCGCGGCGCATCGAATAGACGAACGTGAAGGCGTTGGCGAAGACGCCGGTGCGCACGTACGCGAGCGTGGTCTCGAAGTCTTCGTCGGTTTCACCCGGAAAGCCGACGATGAGATCGGTGGTGATTGCGGCATCGGGCAAATGGCGCCGGATCAACTCGACCTTTTCGCGAAACTGCCCCAGGGTATACTTGCGATTCATACGTCGCAGTAACCGGTCGCTCGCGGATTGCAGCGGTAAGTGAATCCGCGGATTCAGTTGCGGTACGCACGCCAGATCGGCGACGATCTTCTCGGTGAAGTCCTTGGGGTGCGGCGAGATGAAGGTCAACCGCTCGAGTCCTTCGAGGCGCGATGCAGTCGTGCAGAGATCGCCGAAGTCGTCGCCGGTAGCCGGGTCCTTCCAAGCGTTGACCGTCTGTCCGACCAGCATGATCTCGCGCGCTCCCTGCGCGAGCCGGTTCCGCGTCTCGTCGAGGATCGCGGCGGCAGGCCGGTGGTCGAAGCGGCCGCGTACGTGCGGCACGATGCAGAACGTGCAATAGTACGAGCAGCCGCGCTGTACGGTGACGAACGCCCGCAGCTGCGAGAAAGGTCCCCCGACGGCATCAGGCGTTCCGCCCAGCGCGAAGCCCAGCATGCTGTCGCGAGCGTCGCTCTCGGGTGCGCTGTCGCTACGCTCGTCCAGGCTCGGCTGCCAGGCGGCGAGCTGATCCCCGAGCTGGACGAGCTCTTTCGTGCCGAAGATCGCATCGACATGGCGTGCGATGCCGCGCATGCGGTCGCGATCCTGTTCCGCCAAGCATCCCATCACGACCAGGCGGACACTGGGATTGGCGTCTTTGAGCGCCTTGAAGTGATTCATCCTGCCGTAGGCGCGCTGTTGCGCGTTCTGGCGCACCGTACACGTGTTGAGCACGACGACGTTCGCCTCTTCCGGCGCGACGGCGATGGCGTAGCCGGACGCCAACGCGCGTTCCACGACGTACTGTGAATCGGCCTCATTCATCTGACAGCCGAACGTTTCGATGTAGATCCTGGGCATGGCCAATTCGCGCAGGTTCGCCCAACGCGTCAGCTCTTCCGTCCGCGGAGGGGTCGAGCGACGGTCACCTCAAAGGTTCCCTTGCCCAACTTCGAAATGAGCCTGCGTGCAGGCAGTAAAAGCGCCCGCCGGCGGAATGCTCCGCCCGCCGACGGTCGCCATCGTGGGACGCCCGAACGTCGGCAAGAGCGCGCTCTTCAACCGCTTGATCGGCCGGCGCTTGGCGATCGTCGAGGATACGCCGGGCGTCACGCGCGACCGGCTGTACGCGCTCTGCGATTGGCGCGGTCGCGTCTTCAGCGTCGTCGACACGGCCGGAATCGATCCGGACGCGGATGTCGCCCACGGCCCGGAGCTGGCCGATGCGACCCGGCGCCAAGCTGAAGCCGCCGCCGAAGAGTCCGACGTCGTCGTCTTCGTCGTCGACGCGCAAAATGGACTTCATCCACTCGACGATGACGTCGCAGCAATCTTGCGGCGAAAGCGCCGGCCGATCGTGCTCGTTGCCAACAAGGCCGAAGCGCCCGATGCCGCTTCCTCGATTCACGCTGAGTTCGCGGCGCTCGGTTTCGGCGAACCGGTCGCCGTATCGGCAATCCACGGTGAAGGTACGGGTGACCTGCTCGACCGCATCGTCGAGCGGCTGCCGGCACAAGAGCTGCCGGCCGCACCCGAAGGCGAGCTCGCGCTCGCCATCATCGGACGGCCGAACGTCGGCAAGAGTTCGCTCCTTAACGCGCTGTTAGGCGAAGAGCGCGCACTAGTCTCAGACCTGCCGGGAACGACTCGCGACGCAGTCGATACGCTTTTTCGCTGGCACGAGCGCACGATTCGGCTGATCGATACGGCCGGCGTACGCAAGAAACCGCAGGCCCACGGAGCGATTGAATACTACGCGGCGCTGCGCTCGCTCGCCGCTGTCGCGCGCTGCGATATCGCGCTGCTCGTGTTCGATGCGATGATTGGGGTGACGGCACAAGATCGCCGCCTGGCCGGGATTGCGATCGAGGAGCGCAAGGGCCTGATCATCGTCGGCAATAAGTGGGATCTCGTTCGCGAGCAGGAAGGCGACTACAGTCAAGGTGAGCTTGCCAACGTCGTGCACGAGGCGATACCGTTCGCGCGTTTCGCGCCGATCACGTTTCTTTCGGCCAAGTCGCAGCGGCGTCTGGGAAGCTTAATGCCGTTGGTCGATCGCGTGGCACAGAATCTCGACCGGCGCATCGCCACCGCGCCGCTCAACGCCGCGGTGCGCGAGACCGTGCTCGCCCATCCACCCGCCGCGATCGGTGGGAGATTATTGAAAATCTACTACGTCTCACAGCCGGCGACGCACCCGCCCGTCTTCGTCTTTCACTGCAACGACCCGGATCTGGTTCAGCCCCATTACAAACGATTCATCGAGAATGCGATCCGGCAGCATTTCGACTTTGAGGGCGTGCCGATCACACTCGGATTTCGTCCGCGCCGCGATCGTGAGGAGGGTCCCGAATGATTCCGCTCCTGACGTTCCTCGGTGCATTTCTGGTCGGATCGATTCCGTTCGGGTATCTCGTCGGCAAGTTTTTCTACCGCACCGACCTTCGCAAGCAAGGCTCCGGGAATATCGGCGCCATGAACGCGCTGCGTTCGCTGGGCAAAGCCGGTGCCGTGGCGGTATTGCTTGCTGACGCGCTCAAGGGACTCGCGCCTGCCCTGGTCGCGGTATCGCACTCGCAGCTCCTGGGCGCGATCGCCGCCGCAGGAGCTGTGCTGGGGCACTGCTTCACGCCGTGGCTTGGATTTCGCGGCGGCAAGGGCGTCGCGACCTCCTTCGGCGCGTTGTTCGCGCTCTGCTGGCCGGCCGGCCTGGTCGCCGCCGGCGGCTGGATAGCGGGCGCCGTCCTGACGCGGTATTCGTCGGTCGGCTCGATGCTCGGCAGCGTGCTCGCTCCGTTTGCGGTGTGGTTTTTTACCGGCTCGCCGGTCGAAACGCTCTATGCGATCTTCGCAGCACTTCTGATCCTCTACACGCATCGTGAGAATATCGGTCGCTTGCGCGCGGGAACCGAGGGGCCGATCCGTTTGTCAGCGCGAAAGGACTTTCACGCATGATTTCCTCGAACGATCTCCGGAACGGCGTCACAATCATCGTGGACGGACAGCTCTGGACCGTCCTCGAGTTTCTGCACGTCAAGCCCGGCAAAGGGTCGGCCTTCGTGCGGACGCGCTTAAAGAACGTAAAGACCGGAACCACCTTGGAGCGCACCTTTCGCGCCGGTGAAAAGCTCGAGCGAGCCACCGTCGACAACCGTCAGATGCAGATGCTCTACAACGACGCCGACGGCTATCATTTCATGGATCAGGAGACGTTCGAGAACGTCACGCTTCAGCGCGACTTGATCGGCGATCCGGCCGACTTCTTGAAAGACGGCATGATCGTCGACGTGCAGTTCCATGATGGGGTACCGATCGGCATCGATCTTCCGGCCCACGTCGAGCTGCGGATCGTTGAAACCGATCCGGGCTTCAGAGGTGACACGGCGACGAACACGACCAAACCCGCCAAGCTCGAAACGGGTGCGACCGTTCAAGTTCCGCTTTTCGTTGAAACGGGGGACGTCATTCGCATCGATACGCGCGACCGCCGCTACATCGGACGTTCCAACTAGCCTCGCGGGACCTTCGTCCGCGTGCATCACCTCGAGCTCTTCGCGGCAGCCTTCGTGGCGAGCATTTTCGGTTCGATGGTGGGTCTGGGCGGTGGCTTCATCCTCGTTCCGATCCTTCGGATCTTCTTAGGCTTCTCGCCAGCCGATGCGGCCGGCACCTCGCTCGTCTTGATCCTAGCAAACAGCGCCAGCGGCGCGTTCACCTATTTCCTGCATCGGCGCGTTCACCTGAAGATCGGGCTGTTGATCGCGCTCGGAGGCCTACCCGGCAGCATCATTGGAGCGATGCTCTCCTTGCACATTCCGGCGCGAATTTTCGACACGATCTTGGCGGTTCTGCTGATCGCGGTGGCGATCGACATGGCCGTGAACGCCAAGCGCCGGTTGGCCGACCGGCCCGAGTCCGAGAGCGTCGAAACGATCAAGGGCATGTCGTACCGGGGCGCGGTCGCGCTCGGCTTTGCGGTGGGACTCTTCCTCAGCCTGTTCGGCGTAGGCGGAGGAATCGTGCTGGTTCCAACGTTCCTTTATTTCTCCGAGCTGCCCGCGCACGCGATTAGCGCGACATCGCATTTTGCGATCCTGCTCACTACCCCGCCGGGTTTGATCACACACATCCTCCAGCGCGACGTGGTGGGCACCGACGTCATTCCGCTCGTTGCTGCCGGGCTGCTGGGCGGCCCGATCGGCGCGCGTCTTTCGCTTCGGCTGCGGTCGCCTCAGCTCCTGATCGCGGTTGCGACCGCGCTTGTCGTCGCGGCAGTAACCCTCGTTTGGAGGCAGATTACGTGAGCGTAAAAGCCGCGCCGCTCGCGGCGGTGCTGCTCGCGTTTGCCATCCCGCGCGCGGCGGCAGCAAGTCCGGTCATTCGCATCTTGGCGCTACCCCACGACGCGAGCATCGACCCGTTCGGCGACCGGGCGCTGATGGCGACGAGCCGAGATGGGCAGATCGCGGCGACGCTCACCATCGGCGGCTTTGCCAAGCGCGCGATTCTCTGGCGCTCGGACGGTTCGTATCGGCTCTTCGGAGCGCCGAGCTCGCTGGCCGGATTCGACGCCTCGGACTCACTGCTCCTCAATGCCGGCCGGCCAGCACGCGTCTGGCGCGATTCGCCGGTCGCTGCAATCGATACCAGCACGTGTGAGAGCTTTCCGCAGCTTTCGAGCGGGCCAGTCCTCACGGGTGCACTGCGAAACGGAGCGCTGATCGCGACGATGCTTTCACCGCCGGTCGTTGATCTCGACGATACCAGCGGTTCGCGCGCGCCGGTCGCACTCTATCTGTGGAGCGGCCATTGCTACAACATGGGCAACGGGATCGCGCTTGGAACCGACGGACTTTATACCGCGGGCTACGTCGGCTACATCGCGAACGTCCCGGCACCGTCAAACGCGGTTTCGGAGAAGGAACGATTCGTTGCTACCCGATGGCTGGTGCGCACCGGCCAAGCGCTGGGGAGCGGCGTCGCTCTTGCCGTGAACGCCGGCGGAACGACCGTCGGGGCGGATGCGCCGCCGGGCGATCTTGGCTATGCATTCTCGCCGCACGCGCTGTTGTGGCAGCCTGGTCACGGCGCGCTCGAAGTCGCGCCGGAGAGCGCGCTGAGTGTCGCCTATGCGGTGGACGAGGACGGCCACGTCGCCGGGATGCTCGAGGACGCGCAGGGACGACACTACGCCTTCCTTTGGGAGAGCGGCCGCTTGCGGCGGCTCGACGACGTCGTCGGGTCGTCCGACTGGCGATTTGAATGCGCTTATGCATTCGCTCCCGACGGTGCGGTCGTCGGCATCGGACGCTACCGCGGCCGGCCGAGCGCCTTCGTCATCGAAGGCATCGAGTAGGGTATAGGTAGCCAATGCAGTTTGCGATTCCGGCCCTTCTCGTCGTCCACGTCTTCGCGGCAGTCTTCTGGTACGGTTCGGCGATGTTTCTCGTTCGTTTCGTCCTCCCGACCGCATCGGCCGCGGGCGAGAGCGGCGAGCTCTTCCTGTTGCGCATGGTCGAGCAGACGCGCTTTCCCTATGCACTGGTCGGAGCCGGCGCGCTAACGGTACTCACCGGCCTCGCACTGCTGGATTTGGTTTCCGGCAACTTCAGTCCGGCGTTCATGGGCACGAATATGGGAATCGCGCTATCCGCCGGCGGAGCGTGCGCGCTGGTGGCGTTCCTGCTGGCGATCCTGTTCGCTCGGGGCCTGCGCACGCGCGCCATCGGCGCCGCGCTGATCCTCTTTCTCGGTCTCGCGCTGTTGGCGATGGTGCTCAGCCACTACGTCTAGCGGGCTATGGCATGAATCGTCCGATGCGGTTCTGATTGAGCTCGGTGAACCACAGCGCTTTGTCGGAGCCGAGCGCAATGCCCCACATTCCACGCGTCAGCGGCCCGGTCGTATACTCGACGATCTCGCCACCGTGGATCGTGCCGATCTCGCTGTCCTCGTCGGCTGCGAACCAGATATTGTGGTCTGGACCGATCGTTATCGAGGTTATCGCACCGCTCTCGCTCGCCGGAACCGCGTGTTCGGTAAAATGACCCGATGTGGTTACTTCGCCGACACCATCGCTTTCGCCGAACCATAAGGCGCCGCCGTGACTGACGATTGGTTGGGGCTCATCGTCCCCGTCGGTATTCTTGAAGAGACGAACCTGGCCCGAGATCGTAATGCGCCCGATTTGATTGGTTGAGAACTGCGTGAACCAGAGTGCGCCATCCGGGCCCGTAGTAATGCCGGACTCGGCGATGTTATTTTTCGATGGTACCTTGAACTCGGTCACCTTGCCGGCCGGGGTCATGCGCCCGATCCAATTGGCACCGTTTTCGTTCTCGGTGAACCAGAGCGCGCCGTCGGGGCCCTTGGTAATCGCGTAGGGAGGGTGCGCGACGGGGTACTCGGTGATGCGACCGGAAGTGGTGATGCGCCCGATCGCCCACTTGAACTGGGTCTGTGTAAACCACAGCGCCTTGTCGGGACCGGCAACGATCTCGGCTGGGTAAACGTCCTTCGTCTTCGTTGGGTAGCTGCTCTGCTTTCCGGCGGTCGTGATTCGGCCGATGCGGCTGGCGTCGGTTTCGGTAAACCAGAGCGCTCCGTCGGGCCCACTCGCGATGTAGAGCACCCCCGCCGAGCGAGGCTTCACCGGGTAGAATCTAACGTTTGCGCCGGCCGCACCCTGCAGAACGTTGGGTTCGACCGGCGCGGTCGGAGCCGGTCCGTACGTTGCGGAGCAGCCGGCGAACGCGACCGCCAGCGCCAGCGAAAATCGACCCGATGCCATGGCGCCATTCTAGGCGCTCGAGCGTCAGCCGATCGTCAGCGCTCGCGGTTAGGCCTTGGGGCTGGTCATCTCCTTGGGCACGACGATCCGATCGTATTGCTCTTCGCTCACGTGCCCGAGCGCGAGGGCGGCCTTCTTCAACGTCGTCTTCTCTTTGTGCGCCTTCTTGGCAATCTCGGCAGCTTTGTCGTATCCGATGTGCGGTGAAAGGGCGGTAACGACCATCAGCGATTCGTCGAGATATCGTTTGATCGCCTCTTCGTTGGCCTGCAAACCCTCGACGGCGTGTTCGCGGAACATCGTGCAGGCATCGCGCAGCAGCGTTGTCGAGTGCAGAAAGTTGTAGATCATCACCGGGTTGAAGACGTTCAGCTCGAAGTTTCCTTGTGAGGCCGCGAAGCTGATCGCGAGGTCATTGCCGTAGACCTGCACGCAGACCATCGTCATCGCCTCGGACTGCGTCGGATTCACTTTTCCCGGCATGATCGAGCTGCCCGGCTCGTTCTCGGGCAGGATCAGCTCGCCGATTCCGGCCCGTGGCCCCGAGGCGAGCCAACGGATGTCGTTGGCGATCTTCATCAACGCCGCCGCGAGCATCTTCAACGCGCCCGACGCGAAGACGAAATCGTCGTGCGAAGCGAGCGCGGTGAATTTGTTCGGGTGCGAACGGAAGGGAAGACCCGTCAGCTCGGAGATCTTCTTCGCGGTGCGTTCCCCGAACTCGGGATGCGCGTTGAGACCGGTGCCGACCGCCGTGCCCCCGATGGCAAGATCGTAGAGCGGCTTGAGCGCTTCCCGGCAGGCGGCGATCGCGCGGTCGAGCTGCGTAACGTAGCCCGAAAACTCTTGGCCCAGCGTCAGCGGCGTCGCATCCTGCAGATGCGTGCGCCCGACCTTCACCAGGTGGGACCATTGCTTGGCCTTGACGTCGAGCGCGTCGCGCAGCGCTTGCACCGCGGGCAGCATCGCCGCCATCGCTTCGGCTGCGGCCACGTGCATGGCGGTCGGAAAGGTATCGTTGGAAGACTGCGACATGTTCACGTGATCGTTGGGATGAATCGGCTTCTTCGATCCCAGCTCTCCGCCCGCGAGCTCGATGGCGCGATTGGAGATGACCTCGTTGACGTTCATGTTGGTCTGCGTCCCCGAGCCCGTTTGCCAGACGCGCAGCGGAAAATGCGCGTCCAGTTTGCCTTCGATCACCTCGTCGGCTGCGCGTACAATTAGCCGGGCTTTCTCCTCCTCGAGCCGGCCAAGCTCGTGGTTCACCAACGCGGCCGCCTTCTTTAGTACGCCCATCGCGTGAATAACTTGGCGCGGCATCACGTCACGCGGCCAAGTGCCCTCGCCGATGTCGAAGTGAACGAGCGAGCGCGCGGACTGCGCGCCATAATATTTGTCGGCCGGCACCTCGATCGTGCCCATTGAGTCGCTCTCGGTGCGCGTCCTGGTGCTGTCCTTGGTGATGTCGGTCGTGGCCATGGTTCTATTTTCGCTCCCCGCCGGCCGATTCAGCCCCGACGAAAGTCGCCCTACTCAGGGCAGCGCGCGTAGAGCACCGCGCCGGGCATGTGATAGCCCTGCGTGTTGTGGACGATCTTCTTCGTCGCGGCGATATAGACGAAGTTGTCCACGTTGCCCTCTTGCTTCCAGTGGATCGCGCCGTGCCCGTTGCCGTCGTCGTTGGGGTAGTAGACGATCGGCTCGGCCAGGTTCTTTCCAAGCTTGGCGGTCGTGGCCGTAATAACGAGCTGCGAGCTGGGATTGCTGCACCGGCCGCTCGACCAGGTGCCGATCATCGCGGACGGCACCGTCGACGCGGCGGCGACGACGAGGGCCGCGAGGAGCGCAAGCACCCTCAGGCTCCGCTCAAGGCGGCACGCGGCACGTCGATGGTCGTGCCGACCGCTTTCGTCTCCACGATCTCGTAGATCGTAAGCGGATAACGGGCATCGAAGCGACGCTTGTTGCAGCGCGCGCAGCTCGAGGGCCTGCCTGGGCGCTTGCGCCGCAGCACTTCGAAGCCGCACTGCTCGCAGCGCAGGATATAGCGTTTGCTCGATTCATTGAGCGGCCGTACGTTGCCCAGCTCGTGGTGGATCGAGGTCAAACCGCACTCGCGAAGCTTGCGCCGAAAGCGTGCACCATGCCCCGTGTCGCGAAAGTTTGCGTAGCACCAAGCATGGATCATTTCGTGGAGCAGGGTCTCCTCGAGCGCGTCCGGATACTTGCGAAAATGTTTGGGCGACAGCTCGATGAGCATCGGATGCGCGCCGTATGTGATGCGCCCGGCAGAGTTCGAGAAGCGCTCGTTGTAGCGAATGCGGCAATCGGGAGCTTCACCGTTGAAGAACCGGCAGTTCAGGCGAGCAAAGAGCAGTTGCAGATCGGTTTCGGTAGGAAGCACGCATGATTTGATTCGTCGCGCGTCCAAACGACTCTTCGTGCCGCCCGAGTCGCCGCGCGGGCTCCCGCCGCGCATCTATCTGCCGATCGTCACCCTCATCGCAGCCGTTTTTCTCTGCGTGATGGCGTATCTCGTCGCCGACGGATTCGGGGTTACCGGTTCGGTTTTCGGTAAGGCAGGCGCACCCCAAGCGTCGAGCGCGACGCAGGCGCAAGGTTCGCAAAACGCCGTCGAAGGCGGACCGCCGGCCCCCGTGATGGCGCAGCTGAAGAGCCTGCGCGAGCGAATTGCGGCACACCCCAACGACGACGTCGCGATGACGCAGCTGGCCGACATGTATCTGGCGGCCAATTTCTTCGCCCAAGCGATTCCGCTCTACGAACGCGCGCTGCGCGTCAACCCGCACAACGTCGCGGCACAGACCGGTTTGGCGCAGGCGCGAGAGGGACTGCATGAGTAGCCTCTACATCTCCTGCGATATGGAGGGCACCGCCGGCGTCAGCTCCTGGAAGCAAGTCGACCCCGACGATCGCCACGAATACCCAATCTTCCGTCGCCTCATGACGCTCGAGGTCCGCGCCGCGATCGATGGCGCGCGCGAGGGCGGAGCCCGTCGCGTGCTCGTGAACGACTCGCACTGGTCGATGCGCAACCTGCTCTTTGACGAGCTCCCCGACGATGACGATTTGCGCGTCGTCTCCGGCGCGCCGAAACCGTGGAGCATGATGCAGGGGCTCGAGTCGCGCTTCGACGGCGCCTTCTTTACCGGATATCATGCCAAGGCCGGTGATACCGCGACCCTGTCGCACACCTACAGCGAAGACGTCTACCGCGTCAGCGTCAACAGCACGGTGTGCAGCGAAGCGCTGCTCAACGCTGCGCTGGCCGGCAGTTACGGCGTCCCGGTTCTTCTGATCACCGGCGATCGCACGATCGTCGACGAGAGCATGCGCGCCATGCCTTGGGCCGTCGGCGTCCCAGTCAAAGACGCAATCGGTTTCTCGGCGATCGAATCGCTGACGCCGCATGCGGCACGCGACGCGATTCGCGTCGGCGCGCGCGAGGCGATGGGGCGTATCGGGCAGGCGCGACCGTTTAGCTTCGGCCCCCCGCCGCTCGAGCTGACGATCGAGACGGCGGGCGTCGAGCACGCCGATTTCATCGAGCTGATGCCCGGCTTCGCTCGGATCGGCGCGCGCGCCGTACGCTTTGCCGCCGACGCGTATCCGGCGCTCTTCGAAGCCTTCCTCGCCGCCACGCGCATCGCCGCCGCTGCCGACACGCCCGCGTGAACCCTTCGACAAGCTCAGGATGACAGGGTGAGGCTCTATATTTCGGCCGACATGGAGGGTGTGGCGGGCATTTGCGGCTGGCAGCAGGTGGACGCCCGAACGCCCCATCCCGACTATGCGATCTATCGCCGCTACTACACGCAGGAGGTAGCGAGCGCGATCGAAGGTGCGCGCGCCGGCGGCGTGACCGACGTGCTGGTCAACGACTCGCACGGCCCGATGCGCAATCTCCTTCTGAACGAGCTGCCGTCCGGCGTGCGGGTCATCTTCGGCGCGCGCAAGCCGTTCTCGATGGTGCAAGGAGCCGATGCGGAGTTCCGGGGCGCATTCTTTATCGGCTATCACGGAGCTGCCGGCACCGCTAATGCGGTCCTGTGCCACACCTACACTCCCACGGTCGTCTACGACGTGCGCATTAACGGAGTTCGTTGCGGCGAGGCTACGCTCAACGCTGCGCTGCTCGGGCATTATGGTGTCCCGCTCTTGCTCGTCACCGGCGATCGCACGACGGTTACCGGCGTCCAGGGACAGATGCCCTGGGTGCGCGGGGCCGTGGTCAAAGAATCGATCGGCAATTTCGCCAGCGACTCGATGGTGCCGGCGGCGGCGCAGCGCGCGATCCGCCGCGAGGCCGAGACGGCCGTCGCGCAGGCCGCGGCTGCAAAACTCTTTACCTTTGCGCCGCCGATCGTGCTGGAGGTGGACTTTGTCACCGCCGCGCAGGCCCACCTCGTCGCGACCATTCCGAGTTTCGAACGCACCGGATCGCGCAGCGTGCGCTTTACGCACGACGACTACGCCGAGGTCTTCAAAGCGTTCGTCGCCACCTGGCGCCTGGGCGGCCAGGCCTAGTACTACGAAGCTTTGGCGGGCGTTCCCAGCGCGATCGCGATCTCGACGACGTCATCCTCATTGAGCTGCAGGCCGCGCATCGCAGATTCGTAGGCTTCGATCGTCGCTTCGCCCTTGCTCGAGGCGGCGCGTTCCTCGCGCAGGCGCTTCACCTCGTTGGTTACGCGATGCGCCAACTCGGTCGTTGGTTCGACGCCCGCGCGCGCCAGCTGCTCGCGCCGGCGGCGCAGCGTATCATCGACCAGCGCCGCGCCGGTGTGCTTGCCGAAGACCCAGCTGGTGCGCGCGCCGACCAGATCCGCAGGCACCGCCTCGTACATGCGGTGATCGATCAGCATCGCTTGCGTGTGGATGCCGGATTCGTGGGCGAAGACGCCGGCGCCGACGATCGGCTCGTGCTGCTGCATCGGAACGCCGCTCATGCGCTCCATGAAGCGCGCCAGCTCGCGCAGCTTGTCGTATTTGAAGCCGGGCAGGTCGATGCCGTAGAGCACGCGCAGCGCCACGACCAGCTCGTGCAGCTTCACGTTCCCGGCTCGTTCGCCGTAGCCGTTCGCCGTAACCGAAATAACCTTGAATCCGCACGAGGCCGCGGCGATCGCGTTGATCGTTCCCAAGCCGTAGTCGTTGTGGAGGTGCGCGACGATCGGCAAACCTGCGGGCATCGCTTGCACGATGCGCGTACAGTACCAGCGCGTCGCCTCGGGTGTGAGCGTGCCGACGGTATCGGGCCACGCCGGACGCGTGCCGCCGGCTTTCAACCCGGCCTTAAAGTACTCGATGAAGTAGTCGACGTCGCCGCGGCTCCCATCTTCGGCGCCGAACTCGATCCGTTCTATCCCCGCGGCACGCGCGTGCGCAATGGCATCGCATTGCATGTGAATGTTGGCGGCGCGATAGAAGTCGAGCGGAAGGTCAAGCCACTCGCTTTCATCGCGCCCTTCGTAACGCAACAAGGTCTTGCCGATTTTGTACTTGAGGTGCAGATCGCTGCCGCTGGTAAAGATGAAGAAGGTTACCTCGCGCGGCTCGATCCCAACGTCGCGCAGCGTCTTGACGGTGATGTCGATGTCGCCGCGGTTGCTGCGGCACATCACGACGATCTCGACGTCGCCGAGCTCGCCGCGCCGCTTGGCGTCCATCACCAGCTGCAAAGTGCGCCGGTCACCCTCCGACGCGGCGGGGAAGCCGACGCTCATGATGTGCACGCCGATGCTGGCCAGTGCCCGAGCGATCTCGAGCTTTTGCGCCGGCGTGTAGCAGACGCCCGGCATCTGCTCGCCGTCGCGCAGGGTTTCGTCGTAGATACGGATCTCGCTCGGGTCGGGGAAGCCGACGTCGCGCGTGAACTCCTTCGGATCCCGGATCAAGCGCCCGATCGGCTCACGAAGCATGCTTTACGTCTTCTACGAGCGTAGCGCTATCTCTTCGCGCTCGCGGTCGCCGTAACGCAGCTCCGCGGTGTCGCGGGGGAAGAGCAGCTCGAGCGTCCAGTCAAATGCGACGCGCAGCTTGCGATCGAGCCCGGGCAGCCGCAACAGATAGTACGTTCGCCAGATAAACCAGGCGAGAAAACCGGTGATGACGCGGTCGCCCGGCAGCTGTGCAACGGCCTTGCGCGCGCCGAGCGCGGCCATCATGCCGAGCGCTTCAAATCGAAACGGTTTGGTCGCCTGGCCGCGCAAGACGGCGACGAGGTTATCAGCGAGGTGCGGCCCTTCGCGAATGGCGTGCTGCGCCGTCATCGGATAGGTGCCGCCTTTCCAGTACGGTATCGACGCGCAGTCGCCGAGCGCCCACACGCCGGGAACTCCCGCAACACGCATGTCGCTCTCCGTTACGACTGCGCCGCGGCGCGTCAGCGGCAGCGTGGTCTTTGCAATCGTCGGCGACGGCTTTACGCCCGCGCTCCAGATGATCGTCTCGCTCTCGATGCGGCGGCCGCTCTGCAGCGTTAACCCGTGCTCGTCGGCGCCTGTGACGCCGTCGCCGGTCAGCACTTCGACGCCACGCCGCTCCAGAATCCGGCGCGCGTACTCTCCCATTTTCGGCGGGAGACCGAGAAGCAGCGAAGGAGCGGCTTCGATCAAGATCACCTTGATCTCGTCGCGCCGCAGGCTCGGGTAGAATCGGATGACGCTGCGAAAGAGCTCGACGATCTCGCCCGCGGTCTCAACGCCGGTGAAGCCGCCGCCGACCACGACGATCGTGAGCAGCCGCCGGCGGCGCGCCTCGTCGTTGATCGTGTCGGCAAGCTCGAGCAGCCAGACCAGGTGATTGCGCAGCGCGTCGGCGTCGTCCAGCGTTTTAAGCGCCCATGTGTTCTCGGCGACGCCCGGCAGACCGAAGGTCGACGTTGACGAACCGAGCGCCAGAACGAGCTGATCGTAATGCAGCTCGACGACCAGACCGGTGAGCACGTGACGATAGGTCACGGTCTGCTGCTCGACGTCGATCTTTTCGACTTCAGCCAAGATGAAGCGCGTTCGGTGCAACTGTTCGCGGATCGGCGTCACGACGTGACGCACTTCCAGCTCGCCCGACGTGACCTCGGGCAGCATCGGCGTAAAAAGCACGAAGTTGTCGCGGCTGATCAGAACGATCTCGGCTTCGTTCTCATGCAAGCGCTGCTCGAGCCGGCGGGCGACGGCGACGCCCGCGAATCCCCCGCCGACGATCACGATGACCGGCACAGCGCGCGGTTGAAGAAGGCTGCGTGGAATACCTCCCTCCGCCCGAGCCCGGCTCCGAGCCCGAGCCCACCAAGACGGCGCAGCGGCGGCGCACCGGCGGAATCGGCGCGATCCTCGCGGCGCTCACCGCCTTTTTGGTGAAGTTTAAATTTCTCTTGTTTTTCGGAGCCAAGCTGGTCGGCCTAAGCTGGACCTTCCTACTCTCGCTGTGGATATACGTCGTCGTCTTCGGCTGGAAGCTTGCCGTGGTCATCATGCTTCTGCTTCTGGCGCACGAGCTCGGTCACTACTTTGCCTTCCGCGCCTACGGCTTGCCTGCGCGCTTGCCGGCTTTCGTTCCGCTGCTGGGGGCCTTCACCGCCGGTACGCCGCCCCAGGACTTGGAACAAGAGGCGTACATCGCACTGGCCGGACCGTTGACCGGTCTGGGGCTCGCGGCGGCATGCTATGCGGTCGGCGATGCGACGCAAGACCGCTTTTGGTTTGCGTGCGCTGATCTCTCGGCGTTCCTCAATCTCTTCAATATGATTCCGATGCCGCCGTTCGACGGCGGGCGCATCATCGGCGCGCTCTGGCCTCCGCTGTGGTTCGCCGGCTTCGCGCTTTTCGTCGTCTTCGCAATCTTCTTTCACATTCCGATTCTCTTCGTCGCGATCATCGGTCTGCTCGGCCTGCCCGCGATGCTGGCAGCCTGGAGAGGGCGCCCCGATCCGCGCGCCGAGCATATGACCTTCGGGGCGCGGCTGCGCGTCAGCATTTGGTATCTGGCGACGGTGCTCGGCCTCTTCTTCGTTATGTCGCAGGCGCATCTGGTCGCGTCACCGGCTCAAGGCGCGAGCGGCTTCGGCGCCTGGTGACGCAGCGAAGGCTGCTCGCCGCGGCCTGCCTTGCAATCGCGGTCGCGCTGCTGTTCGCGCGTCCGGCGGCGACACCGGGTCCGCCGCTGCGCGACTTCGAGGCCTATTGGAGCGCGGGCGCAACCTGGTACGCGCGAGCCGATCCATACGAACGCGCGATCTGGAATGCCGAGCGCGAGGTTCCCGGCGTCGATGCGCGGCGCGACGAGCTCTTGCCATTCATTGGTCCGCCCGCGACGCTGCTGCTCTGGGGTCTGCTGGGGCACCTTCCCTACGGGGTGGCCGCCGTGCTCTGGTGGAGCATCCTCGCGCTCTCGTTGCTCGCGCTCGTGCTATTGCTGATCCGCGCCGGCGGCGCATCCATCACACCCTTTTCGTTTCTCGCAACGCTCGCGCTGGCAGTCGCCTTCGGTCCGGTCACGAGCGATCTCGCGCTCGGACAGATCGCGCTGCCGGCATTGCTCGGCGCCGTCGCGCTCGCGATCTTGGCCGATCGTTCGCTCGCCGCCGCGACGGCGGGATCGTGCCTCGCCTTCGCACAACCCAACCTCGCGCTTGCGCTCACCTCGCAGCTCGGGCGCAACCGCGCAACGCTCGCGATCGCCGTCGGCGCCGCCGCGACGTACGTTCTCGGGACGCTCGCCGCCGGTCCGCAGTGGCCGCTCGCCTATGCGCGCGCCGCGTTCGCGCATGCTGCCGCGGAGCGCTTTGTCGCAATACAGCTCACGCCGGTCTCAATCGCTTACGGCTTCGGCGCACCCGCGCGCGGTGCGGAGGTCGTGGCGGCCGTCGCCGCGTTGGCGGCGATTGCGGCTGCGCTCGCGATCGCCGTCCGCGTGCGCGATCCTTTCGCGCGCCTCGCCGCATTTTCGGTGCTCCTTCCTTTTGCGAGCGGTTTCTTCCACGAACACAACTTAACCGTAGCCTACCCCGCCGCGGCCTGGTGCGCGCTGCGCGCGCGGGGCAGCACGCGTGCGATCGCTCTGGCGGGAACCTTGCTGGTCGCGATCGACTGGCTGGGGTTGGCGCAACGACCAACGGGCATCGTGCAGAGTCTCTTGCTGGCGATCGCCGCGCTCTGCGCTTTCGCCGCCCTCAGCGAACAAAGGGATTCGCGCATCAACTTGCCTGCAGCTATGACGTTGGCGGTCCTCTTCGCCGTTTCGGCTTGGCTTGCCGCGCACAATCCCATGCCGGTGTGGCCGGATTCGCTGGGGCCCTTCCGCGCCGTACCGAATGCAACGGTCGCTGCGGTGTGGATGGCCGAGCAGCACACCGCCGGGTTGTTACACGCCGATCCGCTCTGGGCGCTTCTGCGGTCGTTCTCGCTGCTAGGCTGCGCCCTGCTGGCCTATGCTATAGCGAGACATTCAGCATATCGTCGAACGGAGTCCACGCTCCCGGATTCCAACCGGTGAGACGGTTGTCGTAAGCATTTCCTGCCTTCTCCACATACAGCACGATGGTCGGCACGTTGGCGACGATGATTCGCATCTCTTGATCCAGCAGCTTGCGATGCGTCTCGGTGTCGTAGGTCATCTTGAACTCTTCCATCAGCCGGTCGAGCTCCGCATTGCAAAATCGCGTCACGTTCTGGCCGTTGGGTGGAATCTGGTTGCACTCCCAGAGGTTCGAAATCTCGCCGACAGGATCCGTTTGCCACGTAAACGTCGTCATGTCCCATTTGCCGCCGTAAGCGATGCCGTTATCTTGGTAAGGCGCGAAAAACGTGGCGGGCGCGTACTGACGCGTTCGGATCTCGATGCCGACCGTCTTGAGCTCCGCTCTGATCAGCTCGACCATGTCGTCGGCCGCCGACGATCCCGTGAAGTAAGGAAACGACAACGACAGGCGCTGTCCGTTGCGTTGCCGGATGCCGTCGGGGCCGACCGTCCAGCCGGCTTGGTCGAGCAGCGTCATCGCCTTCTTCGGATCGTACGGCGTGAGCGGAATGTCCCTCGGCGCGATCGGGACGACCGGCGAGATCGTGCTCTCCTGCACCAGCCCAAATCCGTGCAGGATCTTATCGACGATAGCCTGGCGGTCGATCGCGTAGCGAATTGCTTGGCGAACGCGAAGGTCGCTGACGAGAGGACGGGTGACGTTGAAGTCCAGGTGCACGTAGAGCGGCGTGACGATGACGTCGGTCTTCAGCCGACCGATGGCCTGAAGCCGCGGTATGTACGGCGGAGCAGCCTGCGGCCAGAGATCGACGTCGCCGGTTTGCATCGACGTCACCAGCGTATCGCGCGACGGAATAAACTTGTAGCTGATGTGCTTCAGTTTCGCCAGCCCGCGGAAGTAGTAGGGATTCGCCTCCAGGTCGACGGCGTCTCCGCGGCGCCAGTCAACGACACGAAAGGCGCCGATGCCGACCGGCTTGGAGTTATATGGAACGTGGTTGATGTTCGGATAGCCGGCCAACAGATGTTTGGGCAGGACCGACGGGTTTGCGCCCGCGCTGCCGAAAAAGGTGGGCAGGAACGACGCGTACGGATGCTTGAGGTGGTAGACGACGGTGTATTTGTCCGGCTCGTCGATCTTGGTGATGAGATTCCAGCCGTCGCGGCCGACTTCGTTATTGGCCGGATTGAGCACGACTTGGGTCGAGAAGACGACGTCGTCGCCGTTGAAGGGCGCGCCGTCGGACCAGCGTACACCTTTGCGCAGGTGCCAAGTAATCGTCTTGCCGTCGGCGCTGATGCCGCCGTTGGCCTGGGTCGGCACGACCGTAACCAGCTCGGGATAGGGTTTGTTCTCGGCGTCGTACTTGACCAGGTATGCCTGCGTCATCTCGGAGATGAATCCCAACGGCAGCTCCGTGAACAGGTGCGGGTTAAGCGAGTCGATGTCTCCGCTTCCGTCGGCGATCGTGAGGTTACTGGTATTGGCCTCCGAACCGCCTTTGGTACACGAAGCCAAGACGGAAGCTGCGACGGCCATGGCAAGCGCGACCGGCAAAATTCTCAACATAGCGCAGCGCTCCTGAGTAGAACGGTTTAGATCGAGTAGTTCCAGGGATCCCAGAATGCCGAGATGACTGGTGACCCTTTGAAGCCCTTCAGATCCGAGTTGTATACGTATGGGACGCGGACGAAGTTGATGATGATCGTCGGGACATCCGCCGTAAGCTGTTGCTGGACGATGGCATAGTCACGCTTGCGGCGCGCCTGATCGACCGTGCTCAGCGCGTCTTTCATGGCGGCGGTTGCGACCGGATTCTTCCAAAACATGGCGTTCTGGCCATGCGGCGCCAAATTGTCCGCCGAGTAGATCGGGTTGTCGTCAGGGTCGGCCGCGGCGATCCAGGAGAAGCCGGCCACATCGTAATGGCCTCCTTGGAGAATTCCGTTGCTGGAGTTTTCGAAAAACTGATCGGTCGGATAGTTCTTGATGTCGGCCTGAACGCCGACGTCGCGCCACTGACGCTGCAGCAGCGTCTGCAGGGCTTTTCCGTAGGTCGACTCGGTCTGCGTGCTGAGCGTGAACTCCAAGCGCTGGCCGTCCTTGACGCGAACCCCGTCAGGCCCGACGGCCCATCCGTCGGCGTCGAGGGTTTCGCGCGCCTTCTGCGGGTCGTACGGGTAGTGCGTTACGTCGTTCGTGTAAGCCCACGAGAGTTTGGGACTTTGGTCGGTCTCGGCAGGCACTCCCGAACCGTGCAGCAGCTTCTGGATGATCTCCTGGCGATTGGTAGCGTAAGCGAGCGCTATCCGAACCTGTCGATCGCTGACGATGGGATGGTCGAGATTGAAGTCGACGTGCGAGAACTGAAACGAATCGATGCGGGTCGCGATCAAACCGTTGCCCGGATTCGCGGCCATCTCGGCATATTGCGGCCACTTCATCCCCGAGCCTTGCGCCAGCATGTCGATTTCGTGGGTTTGCAGCTGCGTCTCGGCGGTGTTTTCGTCCGGCAGGATCTTGTAAATCACCTGTTTCAGCTTCGGCGCGCCGAGATAGAAGTCCGGATTGGCCACCATCCGCACTTCCTGTCCACGGTCCCAGGCAACTACTTTGAACGGACCACTGCCGACGGGGAGCGAGTTGTACGGAGCGGAGTTGAACGACCCCTTATCATCGTTGTACTTTGCCAGCAAATGCTCGGGCAGGATCGGGGCGTTCCCATTTACGCTCCAAAGCTGCTGCAGGAACGGAGCGTACAGCCTCTTCATGTGGATGACCGCGACATACGGATTCGAGCAGTCGATGCTGCCAATGTCTTTGTAGCCGTCGGTCGTGACGACGTTGTTATGCGTGTTCATCACGACCTGCCAAGTGAACTTGAGGTCGTTGCAGGTAACCGGCGGACCGTCTTGCCACTTCATGTTCGTCCGCAGCTTGTATTTCAGCGTCAAACCATCTTTGGAGACGTCGCCGTTGGCGAGGGTCGGAATCTCGCGCAGGGCGTCGGGCACCGGCTGGGCCTTGTCGTTGTACCGAATCGTCCACGAGTAGATGAACATGGACAGGCCCAGGGTCGGCTCAGCGGAATCGAGCACCGGATTCAGATTCTTGGGATCGGAAAACATCGTATAACGGAATACGCCTGGAACCGTCCACGGGTGCGTGTCGCCGGGAGTTGCGGTTCGGTCTGAGACCTTGCTGCACCCGGCGAAAAGCAGCGCGGCTCCGGCGGCGACAATCGCGCGGACCAATCCGATGTTCATGCAGATCCCCCTTGCTCGTCGTCGGCCAGCATCGACTCCGGATCGATTCCGCGCGCGCGACAGAATTCGCGGTAGGCCTCGGGCGCGATCTCCGAAGGCTTGATCTCGCTGCGGCCGCCCCAAAAGACGTTGGTATAACGAAAGCCGATGCCCGCCCGTTGCAGGTGTTCGTCGATCGCGGCCTTGTGCGCCAGCACCGCGGACTTCTCCATGCCGTGCGCGACCGCCATGACGTTGACGTCGTGAAACTCCGGTCCGCCCTCGCGCCAGTAGGCGTGGGTGATCACGTAGTGGCGCCCGACCTCGCAACCGGCGTCGATCTCGCGGCCCGCGGGCACCGCCCAGTGGAAGAGCGCGTTGTAGCGGGTCGCGCGTTCGTTACCCGCCGTCGCCTTGACGTGTTCGAGGAAGGTCGAGAAGCGACCGATGACGCGACGGCGGTCGAGCGCGCGCGCCGTTTCGACGAACGCATCGTAATCGACGTCGGCTTCGAGTGCGCGCGCGCGCCACAGGTCGCGCGCGATCTCGTCGGGCGCAAACTCGCGTTTGAGCGCGGTCAGCACGCGCCACTCAAGCTCCGAGAGCTCGACGATCGAGGTGTCCATCGGCTTGGCGGAGTGTTCGGCGCGCGCGCCGGGTTCGAGCCCGCGCCGCCGTACGTGGCCCACGCCCAGCGTGAAAAGCATCTTGGCGGGCATGAGCCGGAAGCGTTCGGCGCCCACCTCGCGGCGCAACAGCTCGGCGTGTTTACTCAGCGAGAATGCCTGCGGCACTTTGAGCGTCGTCCACAGCCGATAGGTACTGCCGGCCGAAATCGCATCGGTGGTCCGGATCACGACGTGCCCCGAGAACGGATCCTTCTCGAACATGTACTCGAACGCGGCGTCCAGCCGCTCGGGCGCGACCTCCCAAGCGCAGAGCGCGCCGCGAGCTAGGCTCGTCGAGAGCAGCGTCTGCCGCACGCGCCGGATCGTGCCTGCGCGCAGCATCGCGACGACGCGCTCGATGACCCGTTCGGCAGGAATGCCCGTGCGCTCGGCGATCTCACCGAACGGATCGAGCGTAAAGCCAGAGAGACGGTCCTCGGAGACACTGAGGATCGCGGCGTTGACCGGGTCGGAAATCGCGGCCGGCACCGTAGCGGCGTCGGGAACCATGCTGCGACCCTCTTTAACGCGCGGCCGGGTTAGCCCCCCCTAGAGCTGGACGTCGATGATGCCGGTCGCGTAAAGGTAGTTCTCTTGAGCGGTATAGACTCCGTAGAATGCAGTGATGTAGCCCGATTGTGCCGTCGTGAGGTTGGCTTCCGCCGTGACGACGTTGAGAATCGTCGTGGCTCCGACGCGATACTGCGCTTGCGTTGCATCGAGCGAAACCTGCGCCGAGGTCAGCTCGGAGCGCGCCTCGACCAGCGACGCGCGCGCCGAAATCAATGTCGCCAACGCCGAGCGAACGCTGGACTGGACCGCCAGTCTCGTTGCGTTGAGCGATGCGATCGCCTGATCCAGCTGCGACGCTGCCACCGCAACGTTGTAGTTGGTCACGCCTTGGTCGTAGATCGGGATGGTGAGATTCAAGCCGATCGCTTTGTCGTTGGACCAACCCTCCGGCCCTGGGCAGTAGGATACCGGGAAGACTATTCCGTTAGCATTGGTAGTCGTCGTGCTGTAGCAGTCCGTAAACGTGCGGCTGATGGTATCGCTCGCGGCGACCGAGAGGATGGGGAAGCGCGCGAGTTTGGCGTAGCGCAGGTTCGCTTCATCCGAGCTCACCGTATACGCGGAGGCAATGTAGTCGGGGCGCATGACGAGCGCACGCGCCAACGACTTCGCGTAGGTTGGATTTGGTGCCGCCGGTTGCGCCGCGATCGCCTTCGGGACGACGAGCACGTCGGCATCGAGTCCGAGCGTCGTCGCGAACGTGGCTTGCGCGCCGATAGCGGTCCCCTGCGCGACCACGAGATTGCCGCGCGCCTGCGCGGTCTGAAACTGTGCCGCGGCGATGTCGGAGCGCGCCGCCGCGCCGTTGCGGATCTGGGCCGCGACCGAGGCTTCATTGACCTCGAACTCGCGCACCAGCTGCGCGTCGGCTACCACCGTTGCATTGTCTTCGAGCACTGTATAGTAAGCGTTGGCGACGTTCAAAGCCAGCGTTTGCAACTGGTAGAGCAGCGTCGCGCGGCCGGCGAAGTCGGCCAGCTTGGCCGAACGAATCGCCGCGATCGTCCGTCCGCCGTCGTAAATCAGCTGCGTGACCATGAGCTCAACCGATTCTTGACTGAACGTGCCTTGGCTATAGACACCAAAGGGCGCCTTCGTCGGGATCGCAGTCGCTTGAGGCTGTACTCCGGACGCGCCGCTGCTGGAGATGGACGAAGAGCTGCTGGTGACCGAGCTGCTGCCGTTGGTGTAAGTCTTGCCCATTGAGGCGGTGGCACTCAGGCCCGGATAGTATGCCTGGATCTCCGAGGTGTACTTGGCATGAATCGCATACCAGGCGGCGTTGTCGGAAGCGAAGGTTGGTGAGAGCGCGACCGCGATCTTGATCGCGTCCTCCAGCGAGATCGATTCGGGAACGCCCTTTTTCGGCCTGAGTTTTGCCACGTCGGGCGCCGGCGTTCCGAACGCTGGATACGGAAGCGGCGTGCCGCTGATGGTCGGCTGCGGCTGCGGCGAGGGCATTTGGATGGGCGCAACGCCGGGGATCTGGACTTGTGTGCTGCCCGGCGCATTCTGCGCAAAGGCCGAGCTGGTCACAAGGATCCCCAGCGCGACCGCCAGGACGAAGGCTCGCGCGGGAAGCTGCCCTTTCTTCATTAATGCACCGCGCCTGCCGTCGAGTTTCCGGCGCTTGCGTTATTCACGGCAACGAGGCTGCCGTCTCTGAGCGCATCAGGACGCGTCGTCACTACCATGGTTCCGGGCCGGATGTGCGGACTGATCACTTGCGAGAGCGTGTCGGTCTGCACGCCGACTTGCACCGGTACGGCTTGCGCCTTGCTCCCGTTCACGACGTAGACGATGTTGCCGTTCTCCGTCTGGGCGACGGCGGTGCGCGGAACGACCGTCGCGTTCGTCGCCCTTTGCCTCGTGACGGTCACCGAGACCAGCATGCCGCCGCGAAGAACGTAGCCCGGATTGTGCAGCTGAAGCCGCGCAAGATACGAAAGCGTGCCCGAGGTCGGAACTGCGTTCACGGTCTGGATCGGCGCGTTGAACGAACGTCCCGGTAGTGAGCCGGAGCGGAACGTTACCGGCACCCCGGGACGCACGTAGGGGAGGTCGTTATCGGGCACGTTGACGTTGATCCAGATCTTGTCGATGCGCGCGACCTGCAATACGGGCTGCGAAGGCGATGCATACGCGCCCGGGTCGACGAGGCGGTTCGCGATCACCGCGTCGTAGGGCGAGTAGAGGTAGGTTTGCGAGAGCTGCGTGTTGAGCAGCTGTGCATTCGCCGCCGCCGAAGCTGCCTGCGCTTGCTGAGACTTGACGTTCTGCAAGCTCACGACGTTGTTGCGCATACCGACGACCGCGTTGTTATACGTTTGCTGTGCCTGGACGTAGTTGGCTTGCGACTGTTGCAGCGTCGTCTGCGAAACGTATCCTTGCTTGAAGAGCTGAAGATTTTGATTGTACACGAGCCTTGCGTTGTCGAGCGACGCTTTCGCGGTTTGCAGCGTCGCCTCGTTGTTCTGCGTCTGGATCGGGTATCCGACTACCGCGCCTTGTGCCGAGGCCGAATACTGCACGGCTTGGGCTCGTGCCTGTTGCAGCTGCGCCTGCAGAACGGACGGATCGATGGTGGCCAAGAGCTGTCCCCGGTGCACCATGTCGCCGATGTTCACGTTGATCTTCGTGATCATGCCGCTCTGCTGGAAAGCGAGCGTCGACTGCTCGAGTGGCGCAATTTGTCCGTCGAGCGTCACGAAGGTCGCGATGTTCTGCCGGGTGGCCGCGGCGGCATCGACGTTGAGCGGCATTGGGCCCGCGGCTGGTTTCTTGCCGCATGCGCTAAGGGCGAGCGACGCGAGCAACACGGCGATCGCCGTGCGTGCCGCCCGCAGGACTGTGGTAGGGTGCTGACGTTGCATGGGTTTCCTCACGAGGTCCTTCATCGTCACTTATACGCTGCCGGGCGGTTTTTGATTCAGAACCCTAGGCAGCCTCTGATTGAAACCTTGGCATGAGGTAATCGGCTGCAAGGCGTATCTCCTGGGGGCATGAGCGCGAAACTCGATATCGGCCGCTCGTACAGCCTCCAGAGCCGCGTCGAGGAGTGGATGACTGCCGAAAAGGCTGG
>JASHPI010000221.1 GCA_030038215.1 Vulcanimicrobiota bacterium
ATGGTGGGTGAGAAGTTGATGGAGGCCCTGCGCACGCTCGATCCCGTCGCCTACATCCGCTTTGCAAGCGTCTATCGGTCTTTTCGCGATATCGAGAGCTTCCGAGAAGAGCTGGCCCAGTTGTGACCCCGGAGGTCCACGTCGCACTCAAGCGTTTGCCGCAGGGTGAAGGATTGCCGTTGCCCGGTTATATGAGCGAGCACGCCGCGGGGGCCGACCTCTACGCTGCCGTCCGCGAGCAGCTGACGCTCTTGCCGGGCGCGCGCGCTCTCGTCCCAACCGGTTTTTCGATCGCGCTTCCTCTAGGCTACGAGGCACAAGTTCGTCCGCGCAGTGGTCTCGCGATACGGACCGGCGTCACCTGCTTGAACACGCCCGGCACGATCGATGCGGATTATCGCGGCGAGGTGCAGGTCGTTCTTGCAAATCTGGGGACCGAACCGGTCGTCATTCGTCGCGGCGACCGCATCGCGCAAATCGTCGTTGCCCCGGTTTCGCGCGCGCGTTTCGATCTCGTGGAGCAGCTGCCACCGACGGCGCGGGGAGACGGGGGTTTCGGCTCGACGGGTCTTCAGGCGTGAAGATCTACATCGCCGGTAAAGGTGCCGTCGGAACGTTTTTCGGCGACCTGCTCCAGGCGCTCGGCATCGAGGTTTGGTATGCTCCGCGGGCGCTCGAGGAAGTGCGACCCTACGACGCGGACGTCGCACTCGTAACGACCAAGTCCTACGACACCGACGGCGCCATCGAAACACTGCGCCGCGCGATTGCCTACCCGGAGAAGTGCGTTTTCGTTTCGCCGCAGAACGGCGTGGGCAACGAGGAGAAGCTGGCCGCAGCCTTCGGCGCGGATAACGTCGTCGCGGCTGCGCTCACCACGCCGGTAGACCGAGACCGCGACGGAAACGTGCGGCCGGCCAAAGAGGGAGGGTTGGCTCTCGCGCCGATGGGCTCGAATGCATATAACTGGCTCTCTGCCACCTTTGCCGGCACCGGGTTGAACGTGAAGGTAGTGGACGATTGGCGGTCGCTAAAATGGAGCAAGCTCTCGCTCAACGTGGTTGCAAACGCGAGCTGCGCAATTTTGAATGTGCTGCCGAATCGCTTCGTCCATTTCGAGCGTATCTTTACGCTCGAGATTCGCATGATCCGCGAAGTACGGGCCGTGATGCAGGCGATCGGAATCGAACCGATCGACCTGCCGCGCTATCCGGTACGGGCGCTCTTCGCGGTTGCCAACCTGCCGAGTCCGGTCGCGCGCGGCCTACTCGCGCACAGCATCGCCGGCGCTCGCGGCACCAAGCCGCCCTCGCTGCTGCTCGATTTGCGGCGTGCCAAGCCGCAGACGGAAGTCGACGTCCTCAATGGAGCGGTGGCGGCCGCCGGCCGCGACCTGCGCATCCCGACACCGGTTAACGCCGTCTACGCGCGCGTCCTCAACGACATCGCGCACACGCCGCCCCTCTGGGCGAAGTACCGCGAGCACCCCGATCGGCTCGAGGCCGAAGTCGAAGCTGAAATGAAGCGCGCGAAAGTATTGGCGCGCACCTAGGGCGAAAGCGAAGGAGCACACGACATGCGCGATCCGAACGTTCCCGAATCGCTCGAAGGATGGTGGATTCTCCATCGCATGTTCACGCTCCATCGACGCGCCTGGGACGCGTTGCCCGAGAAGCGTCGCAACAAGTACGCGGGGCATGCCGCAGATCTCGTCGATCATCTCAAAAACAGCGAGGACGGCGACGTCGGCCTCACCCAGATCGTCGGTCACAAAGGCGATCTCATGCTGACGCACTACGCGCGCAGCTTCGATGGACTGGCCTACGCGCAGACGCTGGTAGACAAGCTCGAACTGCGCGAGTTTCTGATTCCACAGGGTTCGTACGTTTCGGTCTTGGAGTTGGGAATGTACGACGCGACCGCCAAGATCCACGCCGAACTCGACCAGCGCGGCCTGGCGCCGCAATCGCCGGAATGGATCGCTGCCTTCGACGAGCTCGTGCGAAAGCAGGCCGAAAATCCGCACGTCGGGCCGCGCTTATGGGCGAAGATCCCGTGCCAGCGCTATCAATGCTTCTATCCGATGAGCAAGCGCCGTGGCGAGGTCCAGAACTGGTATCTCCTTGGCTTTGAAGCGCGCGCGAAGATGATGAGCGCCCACGGCGTCGTGGGGCGCTCCTACCACGGGCGCGTCACGCAGGTGATCTCCGGATCGATCGGCTTCGACGACTTTGAATGGGGCGTTGACCTTTATGCGGACGATCCGCTGATTTTCAAGAAGCTCGTCTACGAAATGCGCTTCGACGAGGCGAGCGCGCGCTACGGCGAGTTCGGAGAATTCTGGGCCGGTTTGCAGTTCTCGCCCAGCGAGCTGAGCGTCTTCCTCGACGGAGATGCCGTTCCGGAGCTCAAAGTCCCGGCAGAGCAGCCTTAAACCGCGACGATCGTCTATGCGGCGGCTCCGAGGCGCTCCAAGCTTCGGTACTGGATCGCTTCGGCGACGTGCTCGGCACAGATCGCCTGCGCGCCGGCGAGATCGGCGATGGTGCGCGCCACGCGCGCAATCCGGTCGAGCGCGCGGGCCGAGAACTGCCGCCGCGCGGCGGCCTGCGCGAGCAGGCGCATTGCGGCCGCATCGAGCGCGCAATAGCGCCGCATCGCGTTGCCTGGAATTTCGGCATTGCACGTTAACGCGGTCTCCGCAAATCGCGCCCGCTCCCGCTCGCGCGCGGCCATGACTCTGGCGCGAATGCTCGCCGAGCGTTCGCCGCCGTCGTAGCGCACCATGTCATCGAAGGGCACGCGCGCAATCTCGATCTGCAAGTCGATGCGGTCGAGGAGCGGCCCCGACAGCTTGCTCACGTATTTAGCCACGATCGCATCGTCGCAACGGCACTCCGCGCCGCGTACGCCGCGGTAGCCGCACGGGCAAGGATTCATTGACGCGACCAGCTGGAAGCGTGCCGGATAGGAGAAGGTGCCGGCGGCGCGCGCGATCGTTACCGTTCCCTCCTCCAACGGCTGGCGCATGGTTTCGATTGCGCTGCGCGAGAACTCGGGAAGCTCGTCCAAAAACAGCACACCGTGATGCGCCAACGAGATCTCGCCCGGCTTCACCAGCGAACCGCCCCCGACGAGCGCCGTCTGGCTGATCGTGTGGTGCGGAAACCGGAAGGGACGCGCGCGCACGATGCCGGCGTTGCCGACCAGCAAGCCTGCAACGCTGTAGATTTTCGTTACCTCGAGCGCCTCGTGCAGTGACATCGAGGGAAGGATCGACGGCAGGCGACGCGCCAGCATCGTCTTGCCGCAGCCGGGCGGACCGACGAGCAGAAGATTGTGACCGCCGGCGGCTGCGATCTCCAGCGCGCGTTTGGCGGCGAGTTGACCGCGCACGTCGGACAGATCGCCGTGCACCTGCTCGTCGGCACGTTCAAGCACAGGATCGGCGGTACGGCGGCGCCATTTTGCGCCGTGACCGGCGAGCACCGCGAGCGCGGATTGCAGTGAGTCCACGGCGTAGAGCTCGACGCCTCCGACCAGCTCGGCTTCGTCCGCGTTGGCGAGCGGAACGATCAGCTTGGCAAAGCCGGCATTGCGCGCGCCCAATACCATCGGCAAGATCCCGCTCACCGGCTGAAGCTTCCCATCTAATGCCAGCTCGCCGAGCGCGATGAACTCTTGGAGCGTCTGACGGTCGACCTGGTCGTCGATCGCGATCAGCGCGAGGGCGATCGCCAAGTCGAAAGCCGGGCCGGCCTTGCGAACGTCGGCGGGCGAGAGATTGACCAACAATCTTCCGGCCGGGTATGCGAACCCCGAGTTGAAGATCGCGGCGCGAACGCGTTCTCGCGCTTCACCGAGCGCGCGGTCGGGGAGTCCGATGATGGCGAAGCCGGGCGAACCGGCTGAGCTGTCTGCCTCCACGCGCACGACGTAGGCCTCGATGCCGAGCATCGCGGCCGAGAATGCCAAGGCAAGCATGTGCGCTCCCTCCTCTGCGCGCAGCCGCGGAGATGGCTAGAGGCCGATCGAGGCGAACGCTTGGTCTATATGAACGCCCAAATGGTCGGCGCGTGGGCGGAAGTCATCACGGCGGTCGTCATCGCGGGCAGCGTCGTCGCCGGGCTCGTTCAGCTGCGTCACATGCGCGCGGGAAACGAGCTGGAGGGGCTACTAAGACTCGAGCGAGACTTTCGCGACCCGCAACTTCAAGCGGCGCTGATCTACATTCAAGACCGCCTCCCGCAGCGATTGGAAGATCCGCTCTACCGTCGCGAACTCGAAACGATCGGGTACATCGAACCGGCAGCGCATCCGGAGATGGTCGTTTGTAACTGGCTCAACAAGGTGGGGACTCTGGTGAAACATGGGCTCGTTTCCGAGGAGCCCTTCATGGATATTTTCGCTCGTCTCATCGCGTACTGCTGGAAAGAGATTGCGCCGGCGGTCGCGATTATGCGCCGCACGCGCGGTGAGGCGCAGTATCACGATCTCGAGTTTCTCGCTTCCCGCGCGGCGGCGTTTCTCGAGCGCAATCCACGCGGAACGTCGCCGCGATCGTTCGCACGCGCCCCGTTGGCCGACGGCTGGCGAGA
>JASHPI010000222.1 GCA_030038215.1 Vulcanimicrobiota bacterium
GCCGATGTTCCGCGTGCGTTCCAGCGGATATTCGCGTGTGGCCATGATGCTAGTTTAGTTGCTTACCAACGATAATGAGCGAACGCTTTATTGGCTTCCGCCATCTTGTGCGTGTCCTCACGCTTCTTAATCGTCGCGCCCGTGTTGTTGGATGCATCCAGCAGCTCGTTGGCCAGCTTCTCTTCCATCGAATGGCCACTGCGCGCGCGCGCAAAGTTGATCAGCCAGCGCATCGCCATCGCCTGGCGGCGATCGGGACGCACCTCCATCGGCACCTGATAGGTCGCGCCGCCGACGCGCCGCGGACGGACCTCGACCAGCGGCATCGCGTTGGAGAGCGCCTGGGAGAAGACGTCCATCGGATCGCGGCCGGTCTTCTCGGCGACGATGTTCAGCGCGCCATAGGTAATGTGCTCCGCGGTCGATTTCTTGCCGCGCAACATCACCTTATTGATGAAGCGGGCGAGCACTTTGGAGTTGAATCGCGGGTCGGGCAGAATTTGCCGCTTGGGCGCCGGACCTTTACGGGGCATCGGTTGCTTTCCTTACTTTCTCTTCTCGCGCTTGGCGCCGTACTTGGAGCGGCCTTGCTTGCGGTTCGCCGTGCCGGCCGTGTCGAGGGTGCCGCGGATGATGTGGTAGCGCACCCCGGGCAGATCCTTGACGCGCCCGCCGCGCACCAGCACGACCGAGTGCTCTTGCAGGTTATGGCCGATGCCGGGGATGTAGGCGGTCACCTCTTCGCCGTTGGTCAGCCGGACGCGCGCGACTTTGCGCAACGCCGAATTCGGCTTCTTCGGGGTAACCGTCTTCACTTGCGTGCAAACTCCCCGCCGCTGCGGGTTGCCGGTCACCTCGAAGGTTCGGGTCGGCAGATCGGGGTGGCCGGGCTTGGGCCCGGTCAGGATCACGCGGAAGGCCCGGGTCTTCACCTTCTGCTCGGTTTTTTCGCGCCCCCGGCGCACCAGTTGGTTGATAGTGGGAATCGCTTGCTCCTCGCAATGGTCGCGACACAAAAAACACGGCCTCACCCGCGGGTGGGGACCGAGCCTCAACTATAGCAAGGCGCCATTTTGGCGTCAAATGCCCAGGCGGCAGCTTGGCAGCCAGCTTGCTTCGCGCTAGCTTTCCGCGTGCCTCGCCTGGCTGGCGCGGGCCAGCTCCTCGGCGATCTCGTCGCCCGAGAAGCCCCGGTGGCGCAACGACTGCGCAAAGGCCGCGACGGTTTCGCGCAAGCTGCGCAGGCGGGCCTTGCGATTGAGCTGGGGCATGTGGCCGGCGACGCGCGTTCCCCGGCGGCCGTCGCCGACGAGCCAGCCCTCCGCTTGCAGCTCGCTGTATGCCCGCGCGACCGTATTCGGCGCGATCCCCAGGTCGCCGGCGAGTTGGCGAACCGTCGGCAGCGGCGAGTCGGGAGGCAGTTCACCGCGCTCGATCGCGGCCCGAATCTGTTCGACGACTTGCTGATAGGGCGGAATCTCGAGCTCTGAATCAACCGTAAGATACGGCGCGTTCATGCAAAGCTGATGCGGCGAAAGATCGGCAGCATCGACACCACGAGCGAGACCAAGAACGCAACCAGCACGATCGGCCAAGCGAGATTGCCGTAGAACGCCAAGTCGGGCGCAAGGCGCGGCGCTGCAAAGGCTACGAAGACCACCGCCGGCGCGCATGCCAGCGATGCGATCGTCGTCGCGCGTGCATTGCGAAGACGCTGGTCGACGGCATATTCGAAGGCCGCGTCCTTGCCGAACAAAAGCGCCGGAGCGACGGCAATGCGCCACGCGATCCACCCTAGAATCAACGTTGAGAACGCGACCGCGGCTGCGCTGAACCGCTCGGACGAGTAGACGATGAATGGCAAGACGACGGCGAAACAACAGAGCATTGCTGCCATTGCGATCAGCGGCAGCGCGCTTAGCGGCGATCGGCGCACGAGCGGCGCGACCCGGCGTTCGGTCGCGCGGCGAATCTGCAGGTAAGAAAGAAACGTGGCGAACGCGAACGCCAAACAGCAGAGCGCATAGGGAAGAACGAACGGCACCGCCGGAATTAATTCCGCGGCGGCGAGAACGAAGCAGGCGGCGGCGAGATAGCGTCCGTACGCCCTCGAGCTCCCTTCGGCTTCGCGACGCATCGTCAGCACGCGCTCGAGTCGCTCGCGTTCCTCCCGCGATAGATTGCCCGAAAGCTTGAAGTACCCGCCGACGCCGAGGAAACAATCGGGGAAGATGAGCGCGAACAGGCCCAGAGCGACGAGGGCGCCGGCTAGAACGAGCCGAGCAGCGTAGTGAGGTGCAGGATGCGCTATCATTGTACCGATAGCCTAATACAATCTGGAGTTTTGTGTCAATAGGTTGGTTCAAAATTGGCGGCTAGCGGCACGCTCCGCACCGAGGCGCGCCTGGGCATCCTCGACGGGCTGCGCGGCATCGCCATCCTGTGGGTGCTCTGGTATCACGTCTGGGAAATCTCGTGGCAGACGCCGCCGATCTACCAGCTGATCTTCATCCCGGCGACCGGATTCGTCGGCGTTCACCTCTTCTTCTTTCTGAGCGGCTTCGTGATCTCGTATCCGTTCGTACGCGCGGTCGTGCGCGAACGGCCGCAGCCTTCATGGGGTCACTTTGCGTGGCGCCGCTTCATCAAGATCGTCCCTTCATACGTGCTTTCAATTGCCGCCGCGTACGCGATCGGATACGCCCAACAGCAGCCGGGAGCATCAACGATACCCGACCTGGTGACGCATCTGCTCTTCGTGCACACGTGGTTTACCGATCGCTACGGCACGATCGACGGCGTGCTGTGGACGCTGGCCGTCGAAGTCCAGTTCTACTTCATCTTCCCTTTAATCTGGTGGTGCTTCAAGCGGCGCCCATGGGCCACGGTCGCCGCGATGATCGCCATTGCCTGGATCTGGCGAGCGTGGATGGCACAGTGTTGCTACACAACGCTCTTCACCGACTATGAAGAGAACTTGCCCGGCTATCTCGACATTTTCGCCTTTGGGATGATCAGCGCGTACATCTTCACGTGCTTCGGCGAGCGCGTGCGTGCATCACGCTGGCATCTCGCGGCCCCGCTCGTCGCCGTCGCGGGCATTGCGTTCTTGGTGGAGCTGCTCCAGAGTCTCTACGCCTACCGATTCGCCGATCAATGGTCGGGCGTTTGGCAGATCAACGGACGCC
>JASHPI010000223.1 GCA_030038215.1 Vulcanimicrobiota bacterium
TGCTCGCGCAGCACTTTAATCGCGACACGCCGGCGCAACAGAATATCGGTGCCGCAATAAACGGTCGCCATGCCGCCCTCGCCGAGCTTGCGATCGAGCCGGTATCGGTTATTGAAAATCCGCTCCTCGATCATGTGCCCGACCCCAACGTTGCGAGCGCGGTGCGCAGCACTTCGCGCGCGATCGGCGCAGCATACGTCGCGCCGTATCCGACGTTTTCGATCAGGATCGCCACGAGGACGCGCGGATGCTCGGCGGGCGCAAAGGCGACGAACCACGCGTGCGAGCGTCCCAGCGGGTTGGTCGCGGTTCCCGTCTTGCCGGCGACGGTGACGTTAGGCAGTTGTGCGGGGGTCCCGGTTCCACGCCGTACCACGGCGACCATCATCTTCGTTACGTTCGCGGCCGTATCGGCAGATACCGGGTCTGAAAGCGTGCCGGGGACGGAGACGCTGGCGGCCTCGCCGTCGCGAACCACCTGGCGGACGATGTACGGACGCGGCTCCGAGCCGCCGTCGGCGATGGTCGCGCCGATGAGCGCCATCTGCAGCGGCGTCATCAACAGCGCGCCCTGGCCAAATCCCATCTGAGCGAGTTCGCCCGGGACGATCGTCTCTTTTGGCGGTACACCGGCCCGCTCGGCCGGCAGCTGGAAATCGAGCGAATCGCCGATCCCCCAACGCCCAAGATACTCATAGAACGTGTCGACTCCCATCTTCAGGGCGATTTGACCGAAATCGACGTTGCTCGAGAGGGCGAACGCCGTCGTGAGGTCGGCATAGCCCGTCGCTTCGCTCTCATTGTCGTGAAGCGTAAAGTTGCCGATGACCAAGTATCCCGGATCTTCGAAGTGCGAGTCCATGGTGACGGTGTTGCTGTCGAGCGCGGCCGCTGCCGTAAACATCTTAAAGGTCGAGCCGGGCGGATAGAGGCCGTCGATCGCGCGATCCAGCAGCGGCGAGTGTGGATCGACGCGCAAGGCCGGGAAGTCGGCGTCGAAGGTATTCGGATCGTAGCTCGGGACGCTGGCAAGCGCGAGCACCGCGCCGTCGCGCGGATCGAGGACGACGCCGGCCCCTCGCGGGTAGCGAGCGATCGAATCGTAAAGCTCTTCCTGGATCGCGGGCACGATCGTGGTAACGACGTCGGCGCCCCGGGAGACGAGCGGCTTACCGCGTATCGCCGCCCGGATCTCATCCACCTGCGCGAGCGGATCGCCGCTGGTGTCGGGCGGGGTAAGGGCACGATCGAAGGCGGCCTCAATGCCGCTCGTTCCATAGCGAGCCGAAAGATATCCGACCGTTTGCGCTATCGCCGGGCCGAGCGGATAGATCCGTCGGGTCCCGTCGCTGCGCGCCAGCACGGTGCCGTCGCTGGCCAGAATTTGGCCACGGTGGGCTTGGAGGAGGGCATGGCGCGGGTTGTTCGGCCTCGATACGATCTCGGGCCCGGCCACGATCTGCACGTAGATCTGACGGGCGGCGAGCAGCACGAACAGTAGAACGAAGACCGTTGAAAGGCGCCGGATCGCGCGATTGGTCATGCTTCGCGCAACACCGTGAATCCGTTCTCCGTGCGCACGGCAAGGTGCGGCCGTTCCGGTTCAGCGCTTAGCAAAACATTGATCGTCGAGCGCGCCGTCTGCTCCGGTACGGCATCGAGCGTCAGGACGGCCTCAACGCCGATCTCCGTGAGCAAAGGCGGCGCCACGTACGCGCAGGCCGGGAGCGTTTCGAAATGTCGTTCCTCGTATTCGCCGTTATGCCAAGGTCCACGCTTTCCGAAGACTTGCGCGTGATAATCCCAAGCGCAGAGCTGCTTCTCTTTCCAGACGAACTCGTCGCGCACGCAAAGCCGGCGGCACGTCGCGCATTGCACGACGACCGCTGGCGGGCGCGCGAGTCCGTCGAGGATCTCTTCGGGCACGTCTTCGATGTTCAGGATGCTTTGGTCGGTAATCGTGTCGGGCAACGGCGCGGTCCATCCGGTTCGCGCGAGCAGCTCGATATCGCGCATCGGCGCGACGAAGGCGCGCTCGTCCTCGGGAGGAAAGGTGCGGTCGATCCAGTCGAAGAGTCCGTTGAGCGCGATACCGACGTTCTGCCAACTTTCGCCGACGGCGATACCGGCGGGCGTCCAGGCTAGGGGAACGAGACGCGCCGTGATGCTGCCGTTAGCTTGTCCCGAGCCTGTCGAGGGATCTGCGGGTCGAAAGCTGTTCGCGATCGCCAGCGTGCTGCCGTTGCCGCCTAAAACGAAGACGCGTGGCTCTTCTTGCGACTGATCGCCTGAGCGCTGCGATACTCTTGTAAGCTGCGGGGCGGTCCCGCCGTGCTTGCGAGCGCCTCCACCAGCGCTCGTGCCGTATCTAGACTGGTCAAACACGCGATACTCGCTTCGACCGCCGCGCGGCGAATCTTGTAGTCATCGGAGATCTCCCGCGGACCTTTCGCATCATTGATCACCAAATCGACTCGGCGCGAGGCGATTAGGTCGAGCACGTGCGGCGAACCTTGCTCGATCTTGTTGATTCCTGTGGTCGGGATGCCGGCCGCCTCGAGCACGGCACGCGTGCCGGGCGTCGCGACCAGGGTATGTCCGAGCTGCGCGTACCGGCGCAGCACGGGCACGGACTCGTGCTTCTCCTCGTCGGCGATCGAGACGAGAATGCGTCCGCCGCTCCCGGGCAAGCGGACGCCGGCCGCGAGGAAACCCTTGCGCAGGGCGCCGCCGAAGGATGTATCGATCCCGAGGACCTCACCGGTCGACTTCATCTCGGGACCGAGGATCGTCTCAACGCCCCGCATTTTCGAAAACGAGAAGACTGGGACTTTCACGACGACGTAGGGAACGCGCGGACGGAGTCCGGTACCATACTCCATCTTACGCAGCTTTTCGCCCAGCGCGATGCGCGTGGCGGCCGCGACCAGATTGATGCCGGTCGCCTTTTGAATGATCGGCACCGTGCGGCTGGCGCGCGGGTTGGCCTCGATGATATGAAGGCGGTCTTCGTGCAGGACGAACTGAATGTTGATGAGTCCGCGAATGCCCAACTCGCGCGCGATGGCAAGCGTTACCGCGGCGACGTGCTGCTCCATCGCGATGTCGATCGTCTGCGCCGGATAGACGCTGATCGAATCCCCGGAATGTATCCCAGCGCGCTCGACGTGCTCGAAGACGCCCGGGATGAGAATCTCCTCCCCGTCAAAGACGGCATCGACCTCGAGTTCGAGACCACGCAAGTATTTGTCGACCAGCAGCGGCGCATCGGGAAGAATCGGCGGTGCCGACTCGGCATACGAGGCGAGCTGGCCTTCGTTATAAACGATCTCCATCGCGCGTCCGCCGAGCACGAACGATGGGCGAACCAGCACCGGAAATCCGAGCTCGCGAGCGATCGCGCGCGCCTCGCGAAAGCTGCGCGCGGCCTTCCCCTGCGGGCGCGCAACGCCCAACCGCGCGAGCGCCGCGTCGAACTGCTCGCGATCCTCGGCCATGTCGAGCGAGCTGCGATCACTCCCGACGATCGGCACCCCGCGACGCGAGAGCTCGCCGGCCAGATTGATGGCGGTCTGGCCTCCGAAGGCCAGCATGACGCCTCGCGCCTGGGTCGCGCGATAGGCCGCTTCCACTTCGTCGGGGCCCGGCGGTTCGAAAACCAGCGCATCCGAGACGTCGAAATCGGTCGAGACCGTCTCGGGATTATTGTTGACCACGACCGCCGAGCGGCCCGCGCGTTTGAGCGCCCACGCCGCGTGAACGCAGCTATAATCGAACTCGATGCCTTGTCCGATCCGAATAGGGCCGCTACCGACGACCACTACGGCTTCGCTCGGCGTGCGTCGCATTTCATCATGTTCGCCGCGCGAGATGTAGTAGTAGGGCGATTTTGCCGGAAACTCGGCAGCCGCCGTATCGACCATCCGAAACGCAGGGGATACCGCTGCATCAACACGCGCTCCCGTCAGCTGCGCGAGACCGGCCCTCGAGTAGCCCGATTCCAAGGCTTCCGTAACAGCGCCGGAGGCGCTGGTCGAACGGAGCTCTTCCTCGAGGGTTACCAGCGAGTTCAGCTCGTAGAGCCAGAAGCGGTCGATGGCGGAACGCTCGTTGATCCGCTCGATCATGGCGTCGCGCCTGGGCTGGGGCGCGCGGCGCAGCAGCTCGCAGACGGCGAAGAGGCGTTCGTGCGTCGGATGCGCGACGTTCGCCTCCAGCTCGGCATCGCTCCATTCGACGAATGGGCCCGTGAGCGTCTCACGCTTGAGATCCAGGCCGCGCAACGCTTTCAACAGAGCGGCGCGGAATGTGCGGCCAATGCCCATTGCCTCACCGGTTGATTTCATTTGCGTGCCGATCAGCGTATCGGCGATCGGAAACTTATCGAACGGCCAGCGAGGGATTTTCACGACGACGTAGTCGAGCGTCGGCTCGTACGCCGCCTTGGTCACCCGGGTGACGGGATTGGGGATCTCGTCGAGGCGCTGCCCAAGCGCGATGCGTGTGGCAATCTTCGCGATCGGGTAACCCGTGGCTTTCGAGGCCAGCGCCGAACTGCGCGAGACGCGCGGATTGACTTCGATAATAGCGTACTCGCTGCGTTGCGGATGGAGGGCAAACTGGATGTTGCAGCCGCCTTGCACGTCAAGGGCCCGAATGACGTTGATGCTTGCGGTCCGCAGCATCTGATACTCCAAATCCGACAGGGTTTGCGATGGGGCCACGACGATCGAATCGCCCGTATGCACGCCGACCGGATCGAGATTTTCCATGTTGCAGACGATGATGCAGTTGTCGGCGCCGTCGCGCAGCACTTCGTACTCGATCTCCTTCCACCCGAGGAGCGAGGTTTCGAGTAGCACCTGGCCGATGAGACTGGCGTTCAGACCGGCGTCGAGGGTTTCGCGCAGGGCTGGCTCATCGTAAACGACGCCGCCGCCGGTGCCGGCCAGCGTGTACGCAGGGCGCACGACCAGCGGATAGCCGGTTCGCTCGGCAAAGGCGACCCCATCCTCGACGTGCGTGACGACCGCGCTTTCGGGTACGGGCTCACCGATCTCGAGCATCTTTAGCTTGAACCGCTCCCGGTCTTCGGCCAGGCGGATCGTTTCAATCGGCGTGCCGAGCAGCTCGACGCCATAGCGCGCGAGAAGGCCGGCTTCATCCAGTTCGACGGCCAGGTTGAGCCCGGTCTGACCGCCGAGCGTCGGAAGTAGCGCGTCGGGTCGCTCGCGTGCGATGATTTGTTCCACCGACGAGACCGTGAGCGGCTCGAGATAGACCGCGTCGGCAATCTCGGGATCGGTCATGATCGTGGCGGGATTCGAGTTGACGAGGACGACCCGATGGCCTTCCTCGCGCAGCGCGCGACACGCCTGCACGCCCGCGTAATCGAACTCGGCGGCCTGACCGATGACGATCGGTCCCGACCCGATGACCATCACGTTCCGGCGGGGCATGCTCGGGGGAGGTACTTTAGCCCGATGACGCCTGCAGTCCTAGGAGGTTCTCCCTACGGCTGCAAGGTGACGGCGTCCCAGTCGTCGCCGGCACGGCGATACTCGCGCCGATCGTGCATGCGATTGGGACGGCCCTCCCAGAACTCGATGCGCACGGGCCTCAGCAGGTAGCCGCCCCACCCGTGCGGCCTGGGAACGTCGTCGTCGAATCGCTGCTCGAAGTGGGCGAATCGTTCTTCAAGCGTTTCGCGCGACTCGATTGGCTGGCTCTGTTCCGACGCCCACGCCGCGATCCGGTGTCCGCGCGGGCGCGCGGCGAAATACGCATCGGACTCTTCGTCGGAGAGACGTGCAACGGTGCCTTCGATGCGTACTTGACGCTCGAGCTTCGGCCAGTAGAAGACCGCGGCCGCCCGAGGATTTTCGGCCAACTCGCGGCCCTTGCGGCTCTCGTATGACGTATAGAATCGCAGTCCGCGCTCATCGAGGCCGCGCAAGAGCACGATTCTTGCCGAGGGACCACCGCCGGAATCGGCCGTAGCGAGGCACATCGCGATCGCATCAACGCGCGCGGCGCCGCCGGCATCGTCGATCCAGCGCGCCAGCAGTTCGATCGGACTCACGGGTAGCGGCCGAGGCCGAAGCCGGCGAGAAATGCGAGCAGCATCCCGAGCGCCCCGGCAATCGCGAAGCTCAGCGATGCATCGACGGGCTTGCGTTGCAACGACGTGATTCGTCCGAGGTGTGTCAGCGCGTCGCGAAGCTGCGTTGCGTTCGAGACGCGCGCATAGGCGCCGCCGCTGGCCGAGGCGTAGCCGCGCAATGCCTCCTCATCGATCGTTGCCTCCTCGTTCGTCCCCGGAATCAGTCCGCCGGCCTCCGTCCCGATGCCGACAGTATAGACCGGAATGTGTTGTGAGCCGAGCCAGCGCGCCACTTCCATCGGGTCGGTTCCGGCGTTGTTGACACCGTCGGTGATCAGGATAACGACGCGATGTCCTTTCGCGGGAAGCGACTCTCCGGCGAGCTTGAGCGCATCACCGATGGCGGTTGCCCCGTCGGGCATCGGAACCTGGTCGAGTTGCGAGGAGACTTGCTGATGATCCGCGCTCAGTGGTACGACGATTCCGGCCGCCCCGGAGAAGGCGATCACGCCGATGCTGGTACCGGCCGGCGCCTCAGCGATGAACGCGCGCGCAGCCGCCTTGGCCGCCGCCGCGCGCGTTGGGAAGACGTCGGTAGAAGCCATTGACCCCGACGTGTCGATGCAGATGAAGACGTGACCATCGCGCGCCGGAACGGGCAGCACGAGATGCGGCCCGGAAATTCCGAGCACGACCCCGGCGAGCGCCAACACCCAGAGCGTTTGGAGCGCGCGCGGAATCCAGCGGCGCGGCCGCGCGGCGTCACGGAAGAAGGCGACATTCGAATAGAGCAAATCCCGCGCGGTCGTACGACGCGCCAAGAACGTGTAAAGCATCGCGAAGAGGATCACGGCGACGATGCCGGCCGCCAAGCGCGCGGGGTGATCGAAGGTCATCACGCAACCCCGGCCCTGGCCAAGCCGAAGGCCTCGGCCAGTGAGGCGGCACCGTCGGCTTCACGGAGAATTCCGCTGCGCCAGTTGGCAACGCGGAAACGCTTGAGCAACGACGCTTCGCGGGCGCGCACCGCGCGCAAATACGCGCGACGTTCGCCCGGGCCGATGTATGCGCGCACGCTCCCGCCTTCGCTGCCGCGCAGCCGCACCATGCCCGCGAGCGGAAGCTCCTCGAACCAGGGATCTCGCGCGATCAATGCCGTGCAATCGAAGCGCGCGCCAAGGTCGGCTAGATCGCGATCGAGGGTGGGATCGAGATCGTACCAGTCGCTGATTGCCAACAGCGCGGTGCCGCGCGGCAGTGCGGCGCGTGCCGTGCGCAACGCGCGAGTCAAATCGAACGGCGCTTCTTCCTTTGCAACGGCGAAAACGGCACCCGCCGGCTTGCGCTGGAGGGCCGGCGGCGTCACGCCGCGGGCGGTGATGCGCACGCAACGGTCTTCCCCGCTTGCGGCGCCGAACCACGCGTGGAGCGCTTCGCTCGCGGCAGCCAGCAGCGGCCGGCGGCGGCCAACGTCCATCGACGGAGATGCATCGGCGATCGCCGCCAGCGTAAGTGCCACGTCTTCGAGGACGACGCGACTCTGCAGCTCGCCGGACCGGGCGGTCGCAGCCCAGTCGATCCGGCGCACGTCGTCACCCGGAACGTAAGCGCGCAGCTCGACGAACTCATACCCGTCGCCGCGATAGATCGTCGGCGAACCCGCGCCGAGGTTGCGGGGCCGGCGTCGCGCGCGCAACAGGGCCTCACGAAGCGTCATGTGTTTGCCCGTCCATTAGGGCGCGGGGATTGCGGCGATCAGCGCCGCTATCGCGCCGTCCATGCTGACCCCTTCGGTGGTCAAGCGATAGTTAAAACCGATGCGATGACGCAACGCGTGCGCCGCAACGGCGCGCACGTCGTCCGGGAGCGCGAAGTCGCGTCCCTCCAGCAGGGCTCGCGCCCGCGCGAGATAGGCGAGGGCTAAGGTTGCGCGCGGGCTTGCTCCGTAATCGATAAGCTCGGAGACGCGCATCGGCGTACCGTTCTCGGTGGGCACGGTCACCCGATCGGCTTGCCGGCTGATCGCTACCAAGTCGACGATGTACCGCTTGAGTTTTTCATCGATGTGGACGTCGTGTGCCTGCTTACGCCAAGCGCGCACGTCGTCGAGGGTCGCTACCGCGCGGAGCGGCTGGGTGTCCGCAATGGCGAAGCGATCGAGAATCCGCAGCTCTTCGTCTCGCGTTGGATAACCGACGTTGACCTTCATGAGGAAACGGACCATCTGAGCGATCGGCAGCGCGTAGGTTCCTTCGGAGTCGAGCGGATTCATCGTCGCCATTACGACGAATGGGTCGGGTAGCGGGTACGTTTGCGGGCCGATTGTAACCTGGCGTTCCTGCATGGCCTCCAGCAGGGCCGATTGAACCTTGGCCGGCGCGCGGTTGATCTCGTCGGCGAGCACGACGTTGGCAAAAATCGGTCCGAGCACGGTAGCGAAGGCGCTTTCGCGCTGATCGAAGACGCGGGTGCCGACGATGTCGCTGGGCAGCAGATCAGGCGTGAACTGAATGCGCTTGAACTCGCCGTCGAGCGCTGCAGCCAGCGAGCGGCAGGAGAGGGTCTTTGCTAAGCCGGGCGGCCCTTCCAACAGAATGTGGCCGTTCGAGAGCAACGCCAGTAATAGCGCCTCGATTACACCCTCCTGACCGACGATCGTCTGCGCGAGCGCGGCGCGCAGATCGGCGGGCTGGCGCGCGACGATCATGCTGGGGAACCTCTGAAGAAGTCGCTGCACCGATCGCGGCGAGCAGTTTCGCCACAGATCGAGGCGCGACCGAGGGAGCATAGCACAGCCCTCTGTGACCGAGGGCGCAACGACGAGATGCGGCGAAACTGCCGCCGCCCGAAGGGCTTAACCGCAAAGCCGCCATCTGCGTTGTCACGAGCTCGGTCACAGAGCACTGCGATATGCTCCCTCGCTCGTTCCTTGCATCTGGCGGCTTTGCGGCATAAACGATCGGTACATGGACTTCTTCAGAGGTTCCCTAACGAACGCTCCAGGGCAGAACAGGCGTCGCGGATTGCCGCATCGAGGTCGTCGTCGTAGGTGAACGCACCGCGCTCGAGCGCGATCAAGAGCGAGCGCATGCGCGCGTCGGAAGCTTCGGGACGATGGAGCACGTCGCCCAGCGTTTCGCCGTCGGTCGCTCCGACCATGCGCCAAATAGCCGAGCGCACGCGCACCGCGGCAGCTCGCGTCGGGTCGGCGCGGAGCACCGTCAACGCATCCTGCAACTGATCGCGACGCGAACGCGGCGCCTGCAAAGGCTGCGGCGCGGCCGCTTGCACCGGCAACGGAAGCGGGGGCTTCCTTCGCCTGAAGACCAGCACGGCGATGGCAGCGATGCAGGCGATGCCGGCCGCCCAGAGCAGCGCGCGCAGGACCGCGCCAACCACCGCCAGCGCCGCGTGCTCGTCGTTGCGCAGGATCTCGCGACTTACCCCGCCGACCTGCAGCCGCAGGGCGTTGGTGTACCATTGCTTGGGCTTGCCGTCGCGCGCGTCAATGGCTTGCAGCGTCGCAGGCGCAATGGTAAGCGTACCGGTGCGATGCGCCGCCACGGTGATCGTCTCGCGGTAAAGTGTGCCATGCGGCCCAGCCGACGTCTGCCGCTCGTCGCCAAGCAGCTCGAGCTCCGCGAGGATCGGAAGCTCCAGGTTATCGATCTCGAGAACGCGTTCGCGGACGTGCAGCGTCACGATCAAATGAAACGGTACGTCGACCTGCGGTCGTGCGGTATCCGACGAGAGGGTGAACGATTCGACGGTCAATCGCGCCAAGTTCTGCGATCGCGCCGCGTCGTTGGTTGCGAGCACAGCCAGAGCGAAGGCGACTAAAGTTCGTCTAACCACTGCGCGAAGATCCGGCGCGCGTCGAACGGACCGGGCGAGGCTTCGGGGTGGAACTGCACCGCCGCGATGGGGAGTGCGCGGTGACGAAAACCTTCATTGGTGTTGTCATTGAGATTGGTCATCGTCGCCTCGAGCGAGTCGGGAAGCGAGTTCGCTTCGACAGCGTAGCCATGATTGTGGGCAGTAATGATCACTTCGCCGGCGGCTAGATCCTTCACCGGCTGATTCCCCCCGCGATGACCGTACGGCAACTTGTAGGTGCGCGCCCCGCAGGCGAGTGCCAGCAGCTGATGCCCCAGGCAGATGCCGAAGAGCGGCTTGCGTCCGATTAAGCCGCGCAAGGTCTCGACCGTCGCGGAGAGGTCGGTGGGGTCGCCGGGCCCGGGCGAAATGAAGATGGCGTCGGGCTGTGCGGCAAGCACTTCTTCGACCGTCGCATCATAGGGGAGAACGGTAACGTGCGCACCGAGCGCGGCGAGCTGATCGAGAATCGCACGCTTCACGCCGCAATCGAGCAATACGATACGCCGGCCATCGGAAGCACCTTGCGCGAATGGACGGCGCGTCGCGACGCTCGGCACGAGCGCCTTGGTCGTAGCCGTCCGCACGAACTCGGTAAGCCGCCGCTCGGCCTGGCCGAGTGCGGCCTCGCCGACGGCTAGCGCCGCCCAAAGGGTCCCGTGCTCGCGTAACGCAATCGTAATCGCTCGCGTGTCGGCGCCCACCAGTGCCGGAATGTGCTGCTCGTCGAGCCACGATGGCAAATCCTGTTTGGCAAGATGGTGTGAAGGACGACGAGCGATCTGCTTGATCACCGTTCCGGCGACGCAGGCGCGCGGATATTGCGCGGCGCTCTCGGAGATCCCATAGTTGCCGATCATTGGATAGGTAAACGTGAGAATCTGGCCGGCGTAGGAAGGATCGGTCAACGCTTCTTCATAGCCGGTCATGCCGGTGTAAAAGACCGCCTCGCCGAGCGCCGTCCCTTCGAAGCCGAGACCGTGACCTTCGAAGCGGCTGCCGTCGGCGAGGAAGAGCGCGGCTGGAGTATGGGTCGCCATCGACGCAGGCGAGTTAGCCGTGCAGCGTCATTCGCCTGCCGCGCGGTAGCGCACGCTTCCCCCCACTACCGTTGCAAGCACCTTGCGTGGAAGCACACGGCCGGCGAACGGCGTGCACTTTCCTTTCGATGCGAAGGCTGAAGGATGGACGCGCCAGTCACGCTCGCCAAAGATCGTGAGATCGGCAGGGCTGCCGATCGAAAGCTTCCCGCCGGGCACGCCGAGAATTCGCGCCGGGTTGGTCGAGAGCAGTTCGACGAAACGCGCGATCGGGAGATCCGGTAACGCTGCGGCATAGGCGCCGACCGCGATCTCGAGTCCCGTGAAGCCCGGAGCTGCGTCGTTAAAGTCACGTTTTTCCGCCGCGGTGTGCGGGGCATGGTCGGTTGCAAACGCATCGATCGTCCCATCGCGCACGCCGTCGCGCAAGGCCTCTATGTCGTCCTCGGTGCGCAGCGGCGGGTTGACCTTTGCGGCGGGCCCCAGTTCCGCTACTGCGCTCGAGGTGAAGACCAAGTGGTGCGGCGTCACTTCGCAGGTCGCGTGCACGCCGCGCGCGCGGGCGTAGCGTAGGATGTCCAGCGCGCCGCGCGTCGTGAGGTGGGCGATATGCCACGACTTTCCCGTCTCCAGCGCGAGCAGCAGATCGCGCGCAACGATGACGTCTTCGGCAACGGCTGGGCCGCGGTCACGTTTCAATTCGGGATCTTCGCAGTGCGAGATAAAAACCGCCGAGGTATCGAGGGCGCGCAGTGCCGCGTGTCGCAGAACGCGGGCGTTCGCGACGGTGTCGCCGTCGTCCGAGAAGGCGACCGCCCCCGCCTCTACAAGCCGCGCGTAATCGCAGGAGGCGATGCCTTGACGGCCGCGCGTGATCGCGCCGATTGGATAGACGCGGCAACGCGCGGTTCGCTCGACGTCGCGCAGCAGGCCGGCAATGACCTGCGGATCATCGAGAGCCGGTTGGGTGTTCGGCATGCAGGCCACAGCCGTAAAGCCGCCGCGCACCGCAGCCTCGGTGCCGGTCGCGACCGTTTCCTTTTCGGGAAATCCGGGATCGCGCAGGTGTACGTGCATGTCAATGAAGCCCGGAGCCACGATCGCACCGGTCGCGTCGAGAACTTCGTCGGCGTCGGACGAGTCGAGGCGCTCGCCGATCTCGGCAACAACGTCGTCGATCACGCGGACATCCGCCAAAGCATCGAGCCCAAGCCCGGGGTCGACGACGCGGCCGCCCTTGATCGCTAGAACGGTCAACGCCGCACCGCGTTACGTGGCGCGCACGACTTCGGCGCGGTTTGGCGAGCGTTCTCCGTTGACGAGCAGGTCGAGCACCGCCATGCGAATGGCGACACCGTGGTGGACCTGACGCGCATAGCGCCAGCCGGCGAACTCGAGGACGGAATCGTCGAGCTCCATGCCGCGGTTGTAGGGACCCGGGTGCAGAACGATTACATCGTTGCGGGCTTTGCGAAGGCGTCGCGCGTCCAGGCGATACGCGGCGATGTATTCCTGATCGGAGATCGGCATCTCGGCAAAGCGCTCGCGTTGAATCCGCAAGAGCATAATGGCATCGCAGCACGGTAGAACGGCATCCAGATCCCGCTCGACGTTCACGCAGGTCTCCGTATAGCTGTCGGGGAGAAAGCTCTCGGGTCCAACCAAGACAACCGACGCGCCCAAGCGGCGCAGGCCGCGAATTGCCGAGTGTGCGACGCGGCTGTGAAGGATATCGCCGACGATGGCGACCGTCCTCCCGCCAAGTTCGTCGAACTCCTCGATCATCGTATAAAGATCGAGCAAGGCTTGCGTTGGATGCGCGTGCACGCCGTCGCCCGCGTTGATGACGTGGCCGTCGAAAGCGAGCGCGATTCGTTGTGGAAAGCCGGCCTCGGGGTGGCGCACGACAAGCACGGTCATGCCCATCGCGCTCAGAGTGATCGCTGTGTCCTCGAGCGTTTCGCCTTTCGTCGCGAGGCTGAGATCCTTGGGCGTCAGATTTATGACGTAGGCTCCGAGACGAAGCTGTGCGAGATTAAACGACGCAAACGTGCGCGTGCTCTGCTCGAAAAACATGTTCACGCAGGGTGTTCCCGCGAGCAGCGGACCGGGATCCGTCCGCTCGAAGGCGGCCGTGCGCTTGAAGATGTAGGTGAGCTCCTCGGCGGTCAGGTCGTCGAGATCGATCAGGCTACGCCGGATCCGCATGAGGGTTCCCTAGGATCGTCACCTCGTCGGACGGAGCCGGCTGCGGGGCGAGCGTCACCTGGACCCGCTCGCCGGTGTGCGTCGGCGTCAAGCGACCGACGTAATCGGGCTGGATCGGCAACTCGCGCAGGCCGCGGTCGATCAGAACGCAGAGCCGAATCGCAGCCGGACGCCCGAGATCCGTGACGGCATCCAGCGCAGAACGAATTGTGCGTCCGGTGTACAGCACGTCGTCGACCACGACGACCGTGCGCCCGGAAACGTCGACGGGAATCTGCGATTCGGGCAGCTCATGCGTGATCGCGTCGTCGCGGTAAAGATTGATGTTGAGGAAACCCAAGACCGGAGCGCGTCCGCTGATCCGCTTGATCTCGTCCGCCAACCGGACGGCCAGCGCTTCTCCGCCGCGGCGAACGCCCAGGAGCACGAGTCCCTCTTGCACCTCGTTCGGCTCGAGGATTTGGTGGGCGAGCCGCGCGATCATGCGTTGGATCTCATCGCTGCGCACAAGAACGCGGCGGTTGGCGGTGGCGGTCATGCGGGTTCCTTCAGCGCGCGCAGGGCCGCTTCGACGCGGGCGAGCTCCGTGCGATAGCCTGCGAGCTTCTCGCGTTCCTTCGCAACCACGCTCGGCGCGGCCTTGGCGACGAAGGCTTCATTGCCAAGCTTCCTCTCGCCGCGCTCGACTTCGGTGCGAAGCTGCTCCAACTGCTTGCGGTAGCGCGCGGCGAGCACGTCGTGTGGCGCGCGCACCGCAATCGCCGCCAATGCCTCTTCCAGGTCTGGATGGTTGCCTTCGCGACGCTCGACTGTGGCTGTGGCGAAGAGCGCGATGAGCTCGGCCGTGGCCCGCGGGACAGCGTGCGGAACCTCGAGCGTTACCGGTTCTCTAGGGTGCAGGCCGATCTCGGCGCGCAGATTGCGGATCCGCTCGACGCTCCGGCGCACCAGCTCGAACTCCCGCGCCGCCTCCGGGAAGTCGGGGACCTCGAGCGGGTCGGGCCAGCTCGCCGTCACGATCGTCTCACCGTCGTGGGGAATAGCCAGCCAAACCGTCTCGCTGATAAACGGTGCGATCGGGTGAAGCAAGCGCATCGCGTTGTTCCAGACAAAGGAAAGCACTGCAGCGCGCGATCGGCGGTCCGCATCAGCCTTGGTCGCTTCGAGGTACCAGTCGCAGAACTCATACCAAATGAAGCGCCAGATCGTCTCCACCGCATTCCCAAAATCGTAGGCGTCGAGCAGCTCGCCCATCTGACGAATCGTCTCGCGCAGACGCGTCAGGATCCAGCGGTCGGCCAACGTGAGGCTCTCGGCCGCCGGAAGCGTCATGGCCGCCGGTAAGCCTTCCGGCAAGGCCAGCATGTAGCGCGTGGCGTTCCAGATCTTGTTGTTGAAGTTACGCGCCTCTTCGCAGCGCGACTCCTGATACCGGATCTCTTGACTCTCGAGGCGCATTTGCCGAAGGATCGAAATGCGAAAAGCATCGGCGCCGTATTTTTCCGCGAGGTCGAGTGGATCGATGGCGTTGCCGAGCGATTTTGACATCTTCCGGCCGACGGCGTCGAACACCGTGGGCGTAATCACGACGTCGCGAAAGGGCACCTCCTCCATGAAGTGGAGGCCGAGCATCACCATCCGGGCCACCCA
>JASHPI010000224.1 GCA_030038215.1 Vulcanimicrobiota bacterium
TGGGGCTGCGACGGCGGGACGGGCGATCAGGTGGCGACGGTCTCCAAAGAGCGTCAAATCCCCAGCGGAGCGATTCGACCGTGCTTCAAAGATGCGACGCTGGGCGCCGAGCTCGACGACGCCGGCCTCTCGTGGAAGTACTACACCTCGAAGGTCGGCACCGAAGGTGGTCTCTGGAGCGCCTACCGCGCAAACTATGAGGTCTACTACGGTCCCGATTGGACCAAAGACGTGGTCACGCCGCAAACCGAGTTCTTCACCGACGTCAGCGACGGGACGTTGCCGGTGGTTAGCTGGGTAACGCCGACTTGCGCCAACTCCGATCACGCCGGCTGCGATTCGGATACCGGACCGTCGTGGGTGGCGTCGCTCGTCAACGCGATCGGTGAGTCCAAGTATTGGGACTCGACGGTCATCTTCGTCTTCTGGGACGATTACGGCGGCTGGTACGACCACGTTGCGCCGGAGTACGTCGATTACGACGGCCTGGGCATGCGGGTGCCGATGATCATGATCTCGCCGTATGCGTACAAAGGCGTAGTTTCGCACGTGCACTACGAACACGGCAGCATCCTGAAGTTCATCGAAACCCGCTGGAGCTTGGCCGCGCTCTCGGCCAGCGACGCGCGCGCCACCTCACCGGCGGCCTACGCCTTCGACTTCAGCCAGTCGCCGCGCAAGTTCACGGCGATCCCCGCCAAGTACGACCGGGCGTTCTTTCTCAAGCAGCCGTTGGACTTACGGCCGCCCGACAATGAATAAACCGGCAACCATCCTTGCCTTAGCGTCGCTGCTCGCCGGCTGCAGCGCGGACCGCGTGTCGCAAAACGGTCTGTCGCTTGGCAACGGGCACGTCGCCGCGCCGCAGACCGTCGCCGGCCTCGACAAGATCAAGCACGTCGTCATCGTCATTCAAGAGAACCGCAGTTTCGATAATTTGTTCGACGGTTTTCCGGGTGCGGATACGCAGTCGTACGGTTACAACGAGAAAGGCGAGAAGATCGCGCTGCAGCCGGTCGGCCTGGCGACCACGTGGGATATCCAGCACGACTCCGATTCCTTCTTCGAGGCCTGCGACGGAACGGGAAGTTACCCGGGCACCGACTGCAAGATGGACGGTTTCGACCAAGAGCTCTACACCTGCGGAACGACCTGCCCAAATGCCAACCCGCCGTATAGCTACGTGCCGAAAAGCGAAACGAAGCCGTACTGGACGATGGCCGAGCAATACGTTCTGGCCGACGAGATGTTCGCTTCGAACTTCGATGTGAGCAGTTTCGTCTCGCATCAGTACATCATCGCGGCGCAAGCGATGCACACCGTCAACTATCCGACCGGCGGCTGGGGCTGCGAGGGCGGAGCCGGCGACAAGATCTCGACCGTCACGGCGGAACGCAACGTGCACGGAACGCCCGTTCGGCCGTGTTTCAGCGATACCACGCTCGGCGCCGAGCTCGACAACGCCGGTCTCTCGTGGAAATACTACACTTCGAAGATCGGGACGTCGGGCGGCTTGTGGACCGCGTACGAAGCGAACGCCGCGGTCTACAACGGCCCCGATTGGAACAAGAACGTGATCACGCCGCAGACGCAGTTCTTCACCGACGTGAGCGACGGCGACTTACCGGCGGTCAGCTGGATCACACCGACGTGTGCCAACTCCGATCACGCCGGCTGCGAGTCGGACACCGGCCCCTCCTGGGTGGCCTCGCTCGTCAACGCGATCGGCGAATCGAAGTACTGGGACTCGACCGCCATCTTCATCTTCTGGGACGATCCGGGCGGTTGGTTCGATCACGTCGCCCCCGAGATGGTCGACTATGACGGCCTCGGCTTCCGTGTCCCGATGATCATCGTCTCGGCCTACGCACGCGAGGGTGTGGTCTCGCACGTGCATTACGAGCACGGCAGCATCCTGAAGTTCATCGAGACCCGTTGGAGCTTGCCTACCCTCTCGGCGAGCGACGGACGCGCCACCTCACCCGCCCCGTATGCCTTCAACTTCGAGCAATCGCCGCGCACGTTCACCGCGATCGCGGCCAAATATAGCAAGGAGTACTTCCTCAAGCAGCCGCCGGATTTACGCCCGCCCGATACCGAGTAAGCCCGGTGAGGCAGGTTCGCGCCAGGCAGGTTCGCAACCCGGAGCCCGCAAAACAGGGTCCAGAGGCACGTCGGCTGGCTCCGTTGGTGTGACGAAGGGCCGCCGGCTAAGAAGTTTTTTTAACGCCGGGCTCCACCGGCCAGCGCCCCGAGCAACGGGAAGCGCGGTGAGGGAGAGTCCGCGGGACAATTGAGGAAAATTTGTCGAGCGAGATATTGATCTCGAGCGACCCCTGGGAAAACCGGGTCGCCATACTCGAGAACGGCGAGCTTGCCGAACTCTACATCGAGCGCGAAGAGAAGGTCATCGGCTCGATCTACAAAGGAAAAGTACAGAACGTGCTCCCGGGCATGGGAGCCGCGTTCGTCGACATCGGTCTCGGCCGCAACGCCTTCTTGTACGTCGACGACATCAACAAACAACCGCTCAACATCGGCGACGTCGAGATCACGCAAGGCCACAGCGGCTTCACGATCAGTGAAAAGGTCAAGCGCGGCGACGACATTCTGGTGCAGATCGTCAAAGAGCCGCGCGGCCTCAAGGGCGCGCGGATTTCGACGAACATCTCGCTGCCGGGACGCTATCTGATCTTGATGCCGACCGGTAAGTACTCCGGCGTCTCGCGGAAGATCGAGTCGGCCGA
>JASHPI010000225.1 GCA_030038215.1 Vulcanimicrobiota bacterium
GGCGCCAACGCGTTCGAGCCGAGCAACGGCAGCAAGAAGAGCAGCGCCGGCGCGCGCCCCAAGTTCCAAGACGTTTTCGGCGACGCGATGATTGCGGTAGCCGAGAAGGATCCGCGGGTGGTCGGCATTACGGCCGCCATGCCCGACGGCACCGGCCTCTCGAAGTTCGGCAAGCGGTTTCCGGAGCGGTACTTCGACGTCGGCATCGCCGAGGCGCATGCGGTCTGCTTCGCCGCTGGTTTGGCCTCGAGCGGCTTGCGCCCCGTCTGCGCGATCTACTCGACCTTCCTACAACGCGCCTACGATCAGATCGTGCACGACGTCGTCGTGCAGAATCTGCCGGTCGTCTTTTGCATGGACCGTGCCGGTTTCGTCGGCGACGACGGGCCGACGCACATGGGCCTGTACGACATCGCCTACCTGCGCACGCTTCCGAACATGACGCTGATGGCGCCGCGGAACGAAGCCGAACTTCAACCGATGCTCGAACACGCGCTCTCGCTCGGCGCCCCGGCGGGGATTCGCTATCCGCGCGGATCGAGTAGCGGCAAGCACGACGAGCCGCCGGCGCCGCTCGTGCACGGCAAGGCCGAAGTCTTACGGCGCGGAAGCGGCGTCGCGATCCTGGCGTACGGCACGACGGTCGATATCGCGCTCGACGCATACGATCTGCTGAAAGAAAAAGAGAGTGGGTCGCCGACGGTCGTCAACGCGCGCTTTGCGAAGCCGTTGGACGAGGCGCTGCTGGTCGAGCTGGCGCGCGATCACAGCCACGTCGTGACGCTCGAGGAGCACTCGCTTGCGGGCGGGTTCGGTTCGGCGGTCGCCGAGTTCGTTTCCGATCGCGGCTTGGCGCTGCGCGTCGAACGCATCGGCGTGACCAACGTGCTGGTACAGCACGACTCACAGGACAAACAGCGTGGACTGTTCGGTCTGAACGCCGAGTCGGTGGCGGCGCGCGTCGGGGAGCTCATGCGTCCCCAGCCGGCTACAGTAACGGAATTTGTGGCGCGGCCTCGCGCGGCACGAGGCCGCTAAGGCGCGGGTCGTCGCCGATCTCGATCTTGCGCGCGTAGGGCGTGAAGCCGGAGCGCCGATAGAACTCGAGCGCGTTGGGATGATCCAGGCTGCACGTATGGACCCAGAAGCGGTCGATCGGCTTGGCCCACGCGAGCTCGATCGCACGATTCATCAACCAGCGTCCGATCCCGGCTCCCACCAGCTTCGCGGTTAAGCCCAGGTACGCGATCTCGCACTCGCCGGTCGTGCGGAAGTCCAGCTCGAGCAACCCTTCTTCGCTTTCGCTTTGCTCGACGACGTAGATCTCTTCGTTCGGATCGTTGATGACCGCGTGCAGTTCGTCGCGCGTCATTACCAGCCGCGAGAACCACAGATACTCGTCCCCGATCTTGTGAAAGAGCGCGAGATACCAATCGGCATCGGGGGAGGCAACCCGGCGAAGCGAGGTCCCCGCGGGCGTCGTCATTTGACGCAGCCGCGGCGGCTCGCGCATCTCTAAAAATGTCTGTATCGCGGCAATCTTTCCCGGAGGAAGATCGATGTAACCGTCGGGCAGGTCGACCTTGTGACTCATCGCGGAACCAGCGTCACTAGGCTCACGCCGAAGACCACCAGCGCGACGACGAAGACGACCGTGGTGAACGCCATCACGCGCTGCAAGCCGATCCCGGCAATCGCCAAGACCGGGAGCGCCCAAAACGGCTGAATCATGTTCGCGACCTGCTCGCCGATCGCGACCGCCATCGCGCTTGCGGCTTGCGAGGCGCCGAGCTTCGCTGCGGCCGGTACGACAAACGGCCCCTGCACCGCCCAATGTCCGCCGCCGCTGGGAACGAAGAGCGAGATGATGATGCTGGCGATGTAACTCCAGAACGGCAACGTCGCCGCGGTGGAGAAGGTCAAGAACCACTGCGCGATCACGCCGGCCAGGCCGGTCGCCGTCATGATGCCCATGATGCCGCCGTAGAGCGGATACTGAATGATCAGCGGTCCGGTGATGCGCGCCGCATTATTGACCGCGCCGACATAGGCGATCGGCCTCCAATGCAGCAACAGGCCGAGCAGAAAGAAGATGAAGATGACGCTGTTGATGTCGATCGCGAAGCCGCTTTTCGCCCAGGTACTCGCCAGATAGGCGAATCCAGCCACGACGAGGACGAGATTGAGAATCCACGCGTTCTCCAACGCGCCCGCCAGCGTCGCGCCTCTCCCAGTGTCATCCTGAGCCTGTCGAAGGATGACGTTACCACCCACATTTCCTATCTGGACGTCTTCATCGCGTGGTTGCAACGCCATGAACACGAACGGCAGCACGACGACCAGCACGATCACCGGGACGATGTTGTACGGCGCAAAAATCATCGCGTTCATCGAGAGCACTTGCCCGGTGAGGCTTTGGACGATGTTGAGCTTGCTGCCCGGCGTCGCCTGCGCGAGCGCGATCGAGCTCGACCATCCGCTCGCCCAGATGACGAAGCCGGCGTACGCGGACGCGACCAGCCAGCCGAAGTCGATGCGCATGCGCTGCGCGATCGCGCGCGAAAGCAGTCCGGCGACGACCAAGCCGAAGCCCCAGTTGAGCCAACACGCCAGCGCCGAAACGAGAAAGGTCAGCGCCACCGCGGCTTTGGGCGTTCGCGGCAACGCTGCCAGGGCGCGCAAGCCGCGAGCGACCGGTGCGCTCGACGCGAGCGCAAAGCCGGTGACCAGAATGAGGATCATCTCGAGCGCGAATGCAAGAATGTCGAAGATGCCCTTGTACCATCCGCCCAGCAAGTCCCCGAACGTGTGATGCGGAGCGAAAGCCAATGCCAGGATCGCGGTCAGAATCGTCAGGCCGACCGCAAAGATGTACGGGTCGGGGACCGCATACTCGAAGATCCGAACGAAGAATCTCGCCAACGCTGCCATGACGCGAGATTTCGCACGTGACGATAACGCTCTTCCTGCCCGAGCTCGGCAGTACCCTAGCCGGGGTCTTCCAACTGCAGCCGGCCGCGTTTGCGCAGGCTGCCTCGGCCTCGCAAGAGGCGATGGCGCTGGGCCTCGCGATCGTTCTTCTGGCCGGGCTGAGCGAGGCGGTCGCGCAGAGCATCGTCCTCTTCGCCAACCGCGTGAAGCCGGCGCGGCTGTTCTTCAGCTGGGCGACCGGCGCGCTGCTCTTTTTCTTCGGCTACGCGTTTCTGGTGATCAGCACGTGGCTCGTCTGCCGGCTGCCGTGGACGCCGCACCTGGGCTTGCAGGAGTTGGCGATCGTCCTCGCGCTCAGCTACGCGCCGTTGCTCTTCTCGTTTCTCGGCGCGCTTCCGTACATGGGTCCAGGCATCCTCACGCTGCTGCGCATCTGGAATCTGCTCGCGATGGTCGCGGGGGTCGAGGCGATCGGGCGCATAGGCATTCCAACGGCGGCCATCTGCGTCG
>JASHPI010000024.1 GCA_030038215.1 Vulcanimicrobiota bacterium
ATGCGCATCACGCAAGGGACCTTTTCATATCTTCCCGACTTTAGCGACGACGAGATCGCTGCGCAAGTCCGCTATGCGCTCGATCGCGGCTGGCCGATCTCGATCGAATACACCGACGACCCGCATCCGCGCAACGTCTATTGGGAGATGTGGGGGCTGCCGATGTTCGATCTATTCGATGCCGGCGCCGTGCTGGACGAGGTCGACCGGTGCCGCCGCGCGCATCCGAACGAGTACGTCAAGGTGAGCGCTTACGATCGCTCCCTCGGCCGTCAGACGACGGCGCTCAGCTTCATCGTGAACCGTCCGCCGCGCGAGCCCGGTTTTGCACTGGAACGCACCGAGCTGGCCGATCGCCGGATCGCGTATACGACGCATCGCAACGATGATGGCTGAAGGCGGCGCCGAGCAGCGCATCGACATTCGCAGCATCTTCGCGGCTTCCGGCGTCGGCGAGGTGCTGGAGCGGCTCGATGCCGAGCTGGTGGGGTTGACGCCGGTCAAGGAGCGCATACGAGAGATCGCGGCGCTGCTGATCGTCGAGCGGCTGCGCGGGCAGCACGGTTTGCAGGCTCCGAAACTCTCGCTGCACATGAGCTTTACCGGCGATCCGGGGACCGGCAAGACGACGGTTGCGATGCGCATGGCGGAGATTCTGCAGAAGCTCGGCTATATTCGCAATGCCAAGGTCGTGACCGTCACGCGCGACGATTTGGTCGGTCAGTTCATCGGCCACACGGCCCCCAAGACAAAAGAGGCGCTCAAACGGGCGATCGGCGGCGTCCTGTTCATCGACGAGGCCTACTACCTCCATCGTCCGGAGAACGAGCGCGACTACGGCCAAGAAGCCATCGAGATTCTGATGCAGTGCATGGAGAACCAGCGTGACGACTTGGTCGTACTGCTGGCGGGCTATCGCGATCGCATGGGACGCTTCTTCGCGAGCAATCCCGGGCTGCGCTCGCGGATCGCGCATCACATAGACTTTCCGAACTATTCGATTGACGAGCTGGTTGAGATCGCGCACCTGATGGTGCGCGAGAGCAATTACCGGCTTTCCTCGGAAGCACAGGTTGCGCTGCGGCGCTATCTCGAGCGGCGCAAAGCGCAGCCGGGCTTCGCCAACGGGCGCAGCGTGCGCAACGCCATCGAGCGAGCTCGACTGCGCCAGGCGCAGCGTCTCTGGCGCCAAGGAGAGATCGCGCCGGACGACCTGGCCGTCATCGAGGCGTCCGACATTCTGGCCAGCCGAGTTTTCAGCCAAAACGGAGGTTGCAACAAAAGCATACCGTGAGACTCCTGCGATCCGGCGACGGCGTGCGGCCGGTCATGCTGGCCGTCGGCGGCGACAGCGGCACCGGCAAGACGACGCTGACCCGCGGCATTTACGAGATCTTCGGCGAGGAGAATATCCTCAACGTGTGCCTGGATGACTACCATACGCTCGACCGTGAGGAGCGCGAGCACGAGCGAATCACGGCCCTCAATCCGATTGCCAACAATATCCAGTTGATGGAGGAGCACGTCCGCCATTTGCGCGAGGGGCGCACGGTCGTGAAGCCGGTCTACGACCACTCGACCGGAAAGTTCGGCGAGCCCGAGGTCGTGCACCCATGCCCGGTGGTGATCATCCGCGGGCTCTTCCCACTTCTGACCCACAAACTGCGCAGCATGTTCGACGTGCGCGTTTGGCTCGATCCCGAGGATGCGCTCAAGTACCACTGGAAGCTGCAGCGCGACGTCGCCCAGCGCGGCTACGTCGTCGAGCAGGTGATCGCGCAGATCATTCACCGTCAAGACGATCTACGGCAGTTCATTCTGCCACAAGCGCGACACGCCGACATCATCGTGCGCTTCATGACCTCGCCAAACTACTTCCAGAAGCGGCGCGCGGACGGAGCGGACGAATCGCTTCCGGTTCGCCTGATCCAGCGGCGCACGCTGCCGCCGATTGACCTCGCCGGCGTGATCTGCGAGGACGACGCGACACAAGGCGGTTTGCGCCAGCTCGAGGAGCACTACCAGGGCGAACCGGCCACGGTCGTCGAGCTGGACGGCGGGGTGCAAGCCGAGGCCGCGCGGCGTATCGAGGACCGGCTCTGGGAGCACATGGAGTCGCACAAGGCTTTGCGTCCGCCGAGCATCGGCGAGTTCCTGGAAGACGGTCGCACGGCGCGGCGCAGTCATCCGCTCGCGATCGCACAACTGTTGCTGGCCTGCCGCGTCGTCGCGGCGCGCGACGCGTTGCGCGCGCAGGCGGAGGAAGCCGTCGTATGAGCCTATCCATCGTCGAAAGCGGCCTGAGTTTCGAGCTAGCTGTGGCGCCGGCGCTGCTCGACGCAACCGAGGCCGCCGCTCGGGCCGCGTCGGCGTGGGTCGGTCGCGGCGACAAGGCGTTGCTCGACGCGGCTGCCGTCGACGCGATGCGCGCTGCGCTCATCGAGGCGCCGTTCGAAGGCGTGGTCGTCATCGGAGAAGGCGAGAAAGACGAAGCGCCGATGCTCTACGTTGGCGAACGCCTCGGCCGAAGCGGTCCGCCGGCCGACATTGCGGTGGACCCGGTCGACGGAACGACGCTGGCGTCGCGGGGCGGCCCCGGATCGATCGCGGTGATCGGCGCGGCGCCGCGCGGCGCGCTTCTCCAAACGCCGGCGCACTACATGGACAAGATCGTCGTCGGTCCGCCCGCGCGCGGGCAGATCGATCCCGAACGCGGCCCGATCGACAATTTGCTCGCGCTCGCGCGCGCCCTCGGACGCTCGCCGCGCGACTTGGTGGTGGCGATGCTGGACCGGCCGCGCAACGAGCACGTGCTGGCCGCCGTCCGCGAGCTCGGCGCGCGCGCGAAACTCTTCGGCGACGGCGATATCGTCAACGCGCTACTGGCGGTGCTCGGCGATGCGCGTGTCGACGCGTTGATGGGGATCGGCGGCGCGCCCGAGGGCGTCATCACCGCGTGTGCCGTGCGCGCGCTCGGGGGCGACATGTGTGCCCGCATCGATCGAAAGCTGCCGCTGACGCTCGACGATCTCTGCGCGGATCCGGTTGCGCTCTTCGTCGCCAGCGGCGTCACGACGGGCGAACTGCTCGAGGGCGTGCGCTACGACGGCGCGACGGCGTGCGTGCATTCGATCGTGATCTCCAGCCGCGACGGCGCAGTCCGCTTCATCAAAACGCAACGGAGGGTCGAATGAAGCTGAGGGCAACGGCTCGGGCACTGGTCGCCGAGGGAAAAGGAATCCTCGCCGTCGACGAGAGCACGTCGACCTGTAATAAGCGTTTTGCGGCGCACGGCATCGAAGGGAGCGAACCGATGCGCCGCGCGTTCCGCGACCTGCTGCTCTGTGCGCCGGGCTTGAACGAATATATTTCGGGCGCGATCCTGTACGACGAGACGCTCCGTCAGTCGGTCGAGGACGGCCGCCCCTTCGTTGAGGCCATGAACGAATGCGGAATCTTCCCCGGCATTAAGGTCGACACGGGGCTCGTGCCGCTGGCAGGCGCGCCGGAAGAGCAGGTCACGCAAGGGCTCGACGGGCTGCGCGAACGCATTCGCGACTACTTCAAGATCGGCGCGCGTTTCACGAAATGGCGTGCCGTGTTCGTGATCGGTGTAACGTCGCCGAGCGCGGCGGCCATCCGCGCGAACGTTCACGCATTGGCGCGCTATGCCGCTCTGGCGCAAGAGGGCGGGCTCGTCCCGATCGTCGAGCCGGAGGTCTTGATGGACGGTTCGCATGTCATCGAAGCCTCGCGGCGAGCGCACGAACGTGTCTTGCAGGCGCTCTTCGAGGAGCTAGCAGTGTTCGGCGTCGCACGCGACGCGATGATCCTCAAGTGCAGCATGGTGCTGGCGGGTTCGGGCGCCGCGGAGCAGCCGCCGGTGGACCGCGTCGCAGCCGAGACGCTGGCGGTGCTTGGGCGCTGCGTTCCGCCTGACGTGGCCGGCATCGCCTTTCTCTCCGGTGGGCAGAGTGACGAACTTGCCACGCGCCATCTCGACGCCATAAATCGGCGAGCTCCCGATGCCCCATGGCCGTTGACGTTCTCTTACGGGCGCGCCTTACAACAGGCGGCCCTGGGCATTTGGGGCGGCAAGTCCAGCAACGTGCCGGCAGCGCGCCGCGCGTTGCTCGAGCGGGCGTCGGAGAACGCGGCCGCTTCGCGCGGACGCTACCTCGAGCCGGCCGTCGTTTGAAGCGACCAGCGCGCATCCAGCCGTTGCGCGCAGTCGAGAAGGACGTCCACGAAGCGGGCGGCGGCGGGCGGCAAGGGCGCGTTTGGATTCACGACGACGTGCCATGCGCGTTCGAGCGGGGTCAGCGGCGTTGCCACTTCGATCAACAAACCGGCGTCGAGATCTCGGGCAACGGCATCGCGCGCGACCAGCGAAATGCCTAGACCGACGCGAACGCACTCCGCAATTGCGCCGTTGGAACCGATGGTCAGACGTCCCTCGGGCGCGATCCCGAGCGCTTCGAAAAACTCCTCCGAGAGCGCGCGCGTGCCCGAGCCGGGTTCGCGCAGCAGCCACGTTTCGTGCGCCAGTTCTTCCGGTGCGATCGTGCGATCGGGCGGTGCCACGACCACGATTTCGTTGCGACGCGTTGCGAGCGTACGAAAGGTCTCGTCAAGCGGCGGCCGTCCGGCGATCGCGACATGCGTCTCCGCGAACCCCAGGCGCTGCCAAACGTGCGCGCGAGTGCTAACATCGAGTTGGACGTCGAGAGCCGGTAACGCGCGACGAACCGCCGAGAGCAGCGGCGGCAGAACGTATTCGGCCACCGTGTTGACCGCACCGACGCGCACGCGCGGATGGGCGCCGGCATCGGCGGCCCGCACTTCATCGACCGCGTCGTCGAGTAAGGCCATGACTCGGCGCGCGTAGGTTTCGAGACGGCGCCCGGCCTCAGTCAGCCGGATGCGGCGCCCGTCCCGCTCGATCAGGCGCGCCCCGATCTCGCGCTGCAGCGCCGAGACCATCGCCGAAACGGCCGGCTGTGAGACCATCAGCTCTTCGGACGCGATCGAGATCGATTGACTCTGCGCGACGGCCAGGAAGACGCGCAGCCGGCTCAGCGTGAGCGTCGCGCTCACTCCACGCTATCGCGTGTGGGCGGTTTCCCGGTGCGAATCTTGAAAGCGAGCTCGGGCCGGTGCTGCAACGGCGGATAGACGTGGGCGCGCACTTCGAAGCCGCGCTTCTCCAAGCCTAAACGAAGCGCCGCCTGTTGGATGCCGTGGAGAATCGCCGCGTTCAGCGTCTCGTCGGAGACGCCCAAATCCATCAGGCTGTCGACATGCTTCTTCACGAGCAGCGTGAGACGAAGCTCGCCGGGGACACGTGCCGACTCGCTCTCCTCGTCTTCGGGATCCTCGAAGACACAAACGTGCGAGTCCTCGTAAACGACGCGATTTTCGCCCACGACCCGGTCCCAGGTCTTCGGTTCCTTCGGCCACTGCGGCTGCGCCCCCAACACATCGGCGGGCGCAACCGTCGACTTTTTGTCGCCGGCAATCACTTCAGGCACCTTCACCACATGGGAAAGGACGCCTCTCGGCAGCGACGGAAGTTGTGCTCACCAATGTCCGAGCTGTGGCTTTCAGAGATGATCGCCGGCCCCGAGCAACGCGTTTGGGAGAAGCCGGATCCCGATCATACCTTCCGGGGCCGGCTCGACGGCACGCGCGCAAATGCCGACGAAGTCGTCTATCAAGACGACGACGTCTTCGCGTTTCGTCACCGCATCGACCAAAGCAAGCCCGAGTGGTGGGAAGTGCACGTCGTGATCATCCCCAAGAAATGGGTCCCGACGATTCTCGATATCGGTCTCGGCGATGCCGAGATTTGGCACCGTTTGATCGCGGGCATCCAAAAGGTGGCGCTCAAACTCGGTCTCTACGAGCGCGGCTTCATGATCCGCATGGGCGTGCTGCCGCCCTACCAGCATACCGACCACGTCCACATTCACATCCTCTCCGGTAAGCACGCGTCGCCGGTCGTCGACGGGCCGCTTCCGGATGTCGAATGATGCGTCGCGCTCACCGTCGCTCGCGCAGATCGCTCTGACTTTCGCCGCCATCTCCTCGACCGCGTTCGGCGGCGGGCAGAAGGCGAGCATTCGTAAGCAGGTCCTCGCGCTCGGATGGATGGATCGCGCAGCCTTTTTGGAAGGCTTGGAGCTCGCGCAGATCCTTCCCGGACCAAACATTCTCAATCTTGCGATCTACTGCGGGCAAAAAGCGCGTGGCGTTCCCGGCGCGTGCGCCGCGTTCGTGGGCGCCGCCGTTCCGCCGTTTCTGATCGTCCTGGTCGCGGGCGCGCTGTATTTTAGGTACGCGACTAATCCCTACGTTCACGGCGCGCTGCGCGGTTGCGCGCTCGGCGCTCTTGGGCTTACCGTCGCCAACGCCCTGGAGCTCAGCTGGGACGAACGCACCGATTGGCTGCGCATCGCCTTGCTGGCTATCACGGCGTTTGCGGTGACGGTCGTGAAGATGCCGCTGCTCTTGGTCCTCATCGTCTTTGGCGGACTAGGCATTCTCAACGAATACGCGCGCTCGCGACGGACGCAACCCGTGCCATGAACGCGACGATCGTGCATCTGCTCTCGGTCTTCGCGGAGTTGTCGGTGCTCGGTTTCGGCGGCGGCAAGGGAATCATTCCCGAAATGCACGCGCAAGCAGTCGGCACCTATCATTGGATCAGTTCCGAGCAGTTCGCGCAGTTCTACACCATCGGGAAACTCGTGCCCGGCCCAACGACGATCTTCGCGGCCTTGGTCGGCTACGCGGCGCTCCCACAGCGCCCGTTCCTGGGCGCTGCGGTCGCGACGGTCGGAATGTTCGTCCCATCCAGCCTCATCGTGATCGGCGCGGACCGCTTTTGGGCGCGTTTCGAAAACGCGCCGTGGCGCGCGATCTTCTCCCAGGGCTTGGCGCCGGCCATCGTCGGCCTCGTCTGGTCGAGCGTTTGGACGATCGCCCGCGGCACGCCATCCGGACCGCTGGCATATGCAGTCGTTGCGATCGTCGCGGTGGCGATGCTGCGAACGAAGGTCAGCGCGCCGCTGCTGGTCCTGCTC
>JASHPI010000226.1 GCA_030038215.1 Vulcanimicrobiota bacterium
TATACGCTCAACTTCTCAAAAGATGGCTTTGAAGGCATCTCCTATCCCGGCAACGTGGTCTTTGCCGACCAGACGCAACAAGTCGCATACACGATGCAGAAGGCGCTGCGCACCATCGCGCACGTCACCGCGCAGTCGGCTGCGGCGCTGGTGAGATCCGGCGTCGGCGGGGACCTCTACAGCGTCAACTCGGCGCAAGCCCAAGCCGCACGCGCGCTGGGCGGAGGCGGCAACCTCAACAACGCTTACTCGGCGATGGCCTCGGTCCCGGGGATCCAAACCTCCTTGGGCGGCATGGGCTGGGATTTCAATGCCGCGTACGTTCGCGGGCAAAACCAGCTCTACACCGCCTTCGAGTACGACGGCGTCCCCGTCAACCGCGCCTTCGACAACTACAACGCCTCGACCGAGTCGAGTCTGGGCCTGCAGGAGCTGCAAGTTTACACCGGCGGCGGCCCGTCCTCGATCGCCTCGGCCGGCACGTCCGGTTTCATCAACCAAGTGATCAAGACCGGCACCTTCCCGGGATTCGCGAGTGCGGACCTCGGGATCGGAACGCCGACTTTCTACCACCAAGCGGAGGTGGAAGCCGGCGGCTCGACGCCCGATCGCACCTTCAGCTACTACGTCGGCCTCAGCGGCTACGATCAGGACTATCGCTTCTTGAATAACGACAACGGCGCCGAGTTCATGACGCCGGGAGGCATCTACTCGGGCAACACCTTAGGTTTCGTCATCGGTTACGGCGAGGCTAGCGACCAGGTCATTGCCGTCGGTCCGACGTGCGCTGCGACCTGCCAAGGCGTCAAACCGGTTTGTCCGCTCGTCGGCGCGTCCTGGTCGGCTCCGGCGCAGGGCTGCTGGCAATACTACAGCGGCCTCTCGGCCTCCCCATCGACGATCAGCAGCCGCGAGAGCGTCGTCAACCTTCACCTCGGCATTCCAAAACGCAACGGCCTGCGCGACGACCTTCAACTGATGTGGAGCGGATCGGCGCTTAACAACTGGTTCTACAGCAGCTTGAACGACATGGGGCCCGGCAACGATCAGTTCATCTCCGCGCTGTACGGCACGAACTATAGAGTGCCGACCTGCGGCCCAGCGGTGCTGGCGCCGGGTCTTACCGCCAACACCTGCTCGGGGATCGGACAGATCGTTTCGCTCCTTCCGCTGGGCGTCGTCTGCGGCAAGACGCCGGCCACCGATCCGAGCTTGGGTTGCGCACCCACCTACCTCGGTTATCCCGACAGTGTCGCCTATAACGTTCCTTTTGGTGCGACGATCGCCAGGAACGCCGCATCGATCAAGGCGCCCGGCATCTATTTTGCGCCGAATACCCCCGCACACGATTTCGGAGGTCCGCTTCCGCTTGACGACGCGGGTATCGACGTCAATCAAAACAATACCGGCATCGCGAAGCTGCAATACACATACGCGCTCAATCAGTCGGCGTATCTGCGCGCGTACGGCTACAGCTTCTATTCCAACTGGCTAGCGAACAGCCAGACCTTCGGTGCCACGGGCGGCACCACCCCGACGGTTCCGCCGGCCGACTACGAGCTGAGTACCCATACGGTCGGCGCGGCATTGGACTTCGAGGACCAAATCAGCGATCAGCACCTGCTCAGCGTCAACGGGAACTACACGACCGCGGGCGTCTCCCGCTGGAACAACGACTCCGCTTATTTAGACTGTGCAGGGCTCTGCGTGGAAGGCTCGCCGATCGGTTACATGTCGCTCGGCAAGAGCGGCAAGTATACCTGCTATAGTCCCACCAGCGGCGCGGCCGCGCCGTGCATCGCGGTCGGTGCGTTTCCTTACAACTCCTACTACAATGTCGCGACCCATTCATCGGTCTCACCGACCTGGATCGCGACCGCACAGACCGGACCGAGCGGCTTCGGCCCGGCGGGTTCGCCGGCGGCGCTCGCCGGTGCTACCTGGGCTAGTCTCTGGAATGGGAATGCCACCGGTTCCTTAAACACGGTGGGCCCGCGCTTCAGCAATGCATCGCTGAGCGATCAGTTCAGGCCGAACGATAAGATCCTGATCAACGGCGCGATCCGGTACGACAACTTCGCCTACGACCTGCCCGATTCAGCAACGGCCGCGACGCAGTTCTACGCCGACATGGTCGCCAACTATACGTGCGTTCAGCCGGCAACCAACACGGTGCTCACCTACGCGTTGGCGCCCGGCGCCGCACCGCCGGCACCGGCTCAATACGTCAACGGGAACTGCAACGCGGCCGCAGCGGCAATCCATCCGAGCGGACCGCATACGGGCTGGGTCCATCCCAACGGAACGGTTCAGGACGGCGTGCAAGCCCCGAACTTCGCCGCCGCCTCGCCGAGTTCGTACTCGCTCGATTACTGGGAACCGCGTTTCTCGGCGACCTACACGCAATCGCCCGACACCGTCTGGCGCGTCTCGGCCGGTCGTTTCACGCAGCCGCCGATCTCGGCATCGCTACAGTACCTAAGCTCGACCGGCGACGAGCGTTCGGTCTGGACCGACACGATGGGCCTGGGCTTTTATTCGCCCTTCCACCCGATTCCGGGCATCTCGTCGGCGCAGTACGACGCGTCCTTGGAGCACCATTTCCGCGGCACCGACATGAGCTTCAAGATCACGCCGTTCTACACGTGGGTCTCGGACTGGCAGCAGGACGACTTCATCGGTGCCGGTGATTTCGCGACCCAAATACCCGTCGGCGCAAATCGTAACTACGGCGCCGAGTTCCAGTTCAACAAGGGTGACTTCACGCGCGAGGGCTGGTCCGCCCAGCTCTCCTTCACCTACACCAACGCAAAGATCCAATTCCAGAACGTGCCGTTGAGCACCGGCGGAGTGATTCCCAACCAGACGATCGCGCTCAACCAAGCCATCACCGCGTACAACGCCTTGACGAAAGCCGGCGGCGGCAAAAATGCGTTCCCCTGTTATCAGGACGGGCAAGGCGTGCCCTGTTCGACCCCCAACGGCAAGATCGCAGCCGGATACGATACCATCCTCAACCCCTATTACAACGCGCCGGCGCAGCCGCTGCTCGACCCGAACGGCTGGTATAACCCGTATAACAACGCGATTGCGCCGAATATCAATGGCGCGATCGCCAGCTACATCTCACCCTACGTCGCCTCGGTGTTGGCGAACTATCGTCACGACAAGCTGGCGATCACCCCGAGCATCGGGTTCCAAACCGGCGGCTACTACGGGAGCCCGCTCGACATCAACGGTGTCGATCCGCGCACCTGCGTAGGAAACTCCGCGGCCACCGGCATCACCAAGCTCTCGCCCAAGACCAACCCACTGCAGTGCAACTACCTCACGATGACGTCGGCCGGGAGCGGCACGTTCACCTATCTCTACATCCCCAATCCGCAGACCGGAACCTTCGCCTTCGACAACTACCAGAATCCCAGTCTGATCGTGGGAAATTTACAAGTCTCCTACGACATCTCCCCACAGATCAAGCTGACGGTTCTCGGCACAAACCTCTTCCATGCCTGCTTCGGCGGTTCGTCGGAACCGTGGAGTCAGGCCGCCCCGCCGAGCAACTACATTTGCGGTTACACGCCGGCCGGCGGCGTGCTCAACAGCACGCTTTATCCCAGCAACTTCTACAACGGCACCGGGATTAACGACCTCGCCGCTAATAAGGCGCGCACGCCGGCGGCATTCCAGCAGAGCTATCTCCCGAGCACGCTCATCAACGGCGGGATCGGCGGATTTCCACCGCCCTTCAACGTCTACCTCAACGCCTCGGTCAAAATCTGACCATGGCGTAAGCGTCAGGCCGCGGTCTTTTTCCGGCGTTTCGTCGCCGGTTTCTCCGCGGCCCCGGCGCTCCGCCGGTTCCTGCTCTGCTCGAGGCTCTGCGCGAGCACGTCCATGAGGTTGACGACCTTCGCGCGCGTCGGCGCTTTCTTCGGTTTGGGAAGCTCCTTACCGGCGGCGCGCGCCTCGATCATCGCCAGCAACTCCTCACGATAGGTGTTGGTGAACTTCTCCGGCTGGAACTTATCAACGCTCATTGTGTCGATGAGCATCTGCGCCATCTCCATCTCTTTCGGAGGCAGCTTCTCGCTCCCGGGAAGCTCCAGGGTGTCGGCGTTGACGATCTCATTGGCCCAATGCATCAGTTCCAGTACGAGCGCCTCGCCAATCGGCTTGACCGCCGCGATATATTCCTTCGTGCGCACGACGACGCGCGCGATCGCAACCCGGTTGGTTCGGGCCAGCGCTTCACGCAACAGCGCGTACGCGTGGCGGCCCTGCTTGGTCGGCTCGAGATAGTAGGGCTTGTCGAAGAACATCGGATTGATCTTCTCGAGCTCGACGAACTCGAGGATGTCGACCGATTGCGTGGCCTCGGGGTTGACCTTGACGAAATCTTCGTCGGTTAGGATAACGTACTGCCCCTTCTCGTACTCGTAGCCTTTTACGATCTCGTCCCACGGAACTTGCTTCCCGTCGATCGAGCAGATGCGCTCGTACTTGATGCGCCCTTCGTCTTTGGCATGCAGGAGATTGAACGAAAGCTCCTCGGTCTTAACGGCCGTGAAGAGCTTGACCGGGATCGTGACGAGGCCGAAGTTGATTGCCCCCGACCAAATTGCGTGCGCCATAGTGCGGCTATTCTACCCGTTCGAGCCCCAGAGCCTGCGGGCTTTCGCGAGGGCCGGCTCCAGGCGCTGGCCCTTCCACGCGCCGTTGCCCCAGCGGTCGCCTTCGCGTTTGAGGCGGTTGGGGGCACTACGAATGTTGAACGCTTCGAACGCCTCGTACCCGGTCGTCGTACCTCGTTTGCGCGCAAAGGATTCGATTTCGGACCAGTCCAGCGGCATCGAGACCGGCGCCGCATCCCGCGCCCGCACCGAATACGGCGCCACGATCGTCTTGCCGCGTCCGACCTGCACGTAGTCGATGTAGACGGCGTTCTGCGGACGTTTCGCCAGCATCCGCGCCAGCGTGACGAGCTCGCCGAGCCGGCCGGCGGCACGACGCGCAACGAGTTCGGCAAAGGCTTTTGCGGTCTCGTACGAATAGCCCGGCGCGAGCGGAACGACCACGTGCACGCCGTAGCCGCCAGTGGTCTTGACGAGCGGGCGCAGACCAATCTCGCCCAGCAGATCGCGGATTGCCAGCGCCACGGTCGTCAGCGCGCGCAGCGTGCATTTCTC
>JASHPI010000227.1 GCA_030038215.1 Vulcanimicrobiota bacterium
GGCACGTGCCGGGCGGCTACATCCCGGTCTGCTTCGATGAAACGACGCTGGCCGACGAGCTCGACAAAGCCGGTATCTCCTGGAAGTACTACACCTCGTACATCGGCAGCGGCGACCAAGGCGGGGAGTGGAGCGCCTACCAAGCCATCAAGCACATCTACGAGGGGCCCGATTGGGCCAAAGTGATCTACCCGCAGACCAAGTTCTTCAACGACGTCACCGACGGCGCGTTGCCGAAGGTCAGTTGGATCACGCCGACCTGCGCCAACTCCGATCACGCCGGCTGTGAATCCGACACCGGCCCTTCGTGGGTGGCGTCGCTCGTCAACGCGATCGGCGAGTCCAAATACTGGAGCACGACCGCGATCTTCATCTTCTGGGACGATTTCGGCGGCTGGTACGATCACGTTCCGCCCCAGCTGGTCGATTACGACGGCCTAGGCATTCGCGTGCCGATGCTGATCGTCTCGCCCTACGCACTTGATGGCGTGGTTTCGCACGTGCATTACGAACACGGCAGCATTCTCAAGTTCATCGAGACCCGCTGGGGCTTGGCCGCGCTCTCGGCCAGCGACGCGCGCGCCACCTCGCCGGCGCCCTACGCCTTCGATTTCTCGCAGTCGCCGCGTAAGTTCACGGCGATCCCGGCCAAGTACAGCAAGGAGTACTTCCTCAGGCAACCACCCGATTTACGACCACCCGATACCGAATAGGAGGTTTCATGCGGAGCTTGCACACCATCGGTAGGACGGCGATGATCCTGGCCGTCGTTTCCACGTTCGGCGTGCTGCTATGCGCATGCTACGCGAACGGCGGCAGCACGGCCGGCGCGGGAACGATCCCAACGTCGACCCAGCCCGCGCGCGACGCCTTGCGCAAGAAGGTCAAACACGTCGTCATCATCGTCCAAGAGAATCGCAGCTTCGACAACCTCTTCCAAGGTTTTCCGGGCGCCGACACGCAGTCGTACGGCTACAACGAGTCGGGTGAGAAGATCACGCTCCAGCAGATCCCGCTCGAGACCGATTGGGATCTCCCCCACGATTCGTACGCCTTCATCACGGCCTGCGACGGCACGGGCAGCATCCCCGGGACCGACTGCAAGATGGACGGCTTTGACGAGGAGGGCGGTTTTTATTGCGGCTACAGCTGTCCCTCAAACCCGCCGTACGGCTACGTACCGCACACCGAAACGATGCCGTATTTCGACATGGGCGAACAGTACGTGTTGGCCGACCGGATGTTCGCCTCGAACTTCGACGAGAGCAGCTTCATCTCGCACCAGTACATCATCGCCGCGCAGGCCGAGGCGAGCTTCAACTTCCCCTACGGCGCGTGGGGCTGCGAGGGCGGTCCCAGCGATCAGATCGAAACGTTGACCAAAGATCGCGAGCCGTCCGGCAACTATATTGCAGCCTGCTACACCGACAACTCGCTGGGAGAGGAGCTCGACGACGCCGGCAAGTCGTGGCGCTACTACACGACGGCCGTTTACGGAAGCACCGGCGGGCTGTGGAGCGCCTATCAGGCCAACAGCTACGTCTATAACGGTCCCGACTGGAGCAAGAACGTCATAACCCCGCAGACGCAGTTCTTCACCGACCTCTCGAACGGATATCTGGCGGACATGACGTGGATCACGCCGACGTGCGCGAACTCCGATCACGCCGGCTGCGGCTCGAACACCGGACCCGCCTGGGTGGCGTCGCTCGTTAACGCGATCGGTTCGTCAAAGTTCTGGAAGACGACGATGATCTTCATCTTTTGGGACGATCCGGGCGGCTGGTACGAGCACGTCCCGCCCAAGTACCTCGACTACGATGGCCTGGGCATGCGGATCCCGCTGCTGATGATCTCACCCTATGCCAAAGTCGGCTGCATCACGCACGTGCATTACGAACACGGTAGCATGCTGAAGTTCGTCGAGAAGCGCTTTGGGCTGGCGGCGCTTTCGGCCAGCGACGCGCGTGCCAACGACCCGGCGAACGACCCGTGCTTGGACTTTTCGCAGACGCCGCGCACGTTCACGTCGATCCCGGCGGCGCACGACAAGGCGTTCTTCATGCATCAGCCGCTCGACTTACGGCCGGTCGACACCAATTAGGAGCAGCGCGCAGCCTAAAAAATAACTGCGGTTAACTTTCCGCGCTCGTTAGAGTCGAAATACCGGGCGTCAACGGCCATCTTTCCTCTTTTGTTGACCAGGGTCGGCGCCTACGCTACCTCTAGCCGACAGCCACGGAGGAGGAGCAGTCATGCGGGGCTCGGACGCGATCGGACCGGCGGTGCTTCTAGCGTTTGCCTCTATGCTCGGCGCGTGCAGCAATACCGGTTCGACGGGCAGTTCGTCGCAACTCCCGGCGGCGCGCGTGCACCCCGCGACCGTCGCCGGGCTGGATAAAGTCAAGCACGTCGTCATCATCATTCAAGAGAACCGCAGCTTCGACAATCTCTTCTACGGGTTTCCGGGTGCCGATACGCAGTCGTACGGCTACAACGAGTCGGGCGAGAAGATCGCGCTTCAGCCGGTCGGCTTGGCGACCGAATGGGACATCGTCCACAACTCCACGTCGTTCTTCGCCGCCTGCGACGGAACGGGCAAGATTCCCGGCACCGACTGCAAGATGGACGGCTTCGACCGGGAGTCCTACAGCTGCGGCTCGGAGTGTCCGAACGCCAATCCGCCGTACAGCTACGTGCCGCACAGCGAAACGGCGCCGTATTTCGCGATGGCCAAACAATACGTGCTGGCCGACGAGATGTTCGCCTCGAACTTCGACGGCAGCAGCTTCATCTCGCATCAGTACATCATCGCGGCGCAGGCGATGCACGCCGTCAACTATGCCGACGACGGATGGGGCTGCTCGACCGGGCCGCAAAATCAGGTCGCGACGCTCACCGACGCGCGCGAGCTCTCCGGTGAAACGATCCGCGCCTGCTTTCAGGATACGTCGTTGGGCGCCGAGCTCGACAACGCCGGCCTCTCCTGGCGTTACTACGCCTCGAAGCTCGGAAGCTCGGGCGGCATTTGGAGCGCGTATCAAGCCAACTATAACGTTTATTACGGCCCCGATTGGTCGAACGACATCGTGACGCCGCAGACGCAGTTCTTCACCGACGTCAGCGACGGTAACTTGGCCGCGGTCAGTTGGATCACGCCGACCTGTGCCAACTCCGATCACGCCGGCTGCGATTCGGACGGCGGCCCGTCGTGGGTGGCGTCGCTCGTCAACGCGATCGGCGAGTCCAAGTACTGGGATTCGACCGTCATCTTCATCTTCTGGGACGACTACGGCGGCTGGTACGATCACGTCCCGCCCGAGTACGTCGATTACGACGGCCTCGGCGTGCGCGTCCCGATGATCATGATCTCGGCCTATGCGCTCAAGGGTGTGGTTACGCACGTCCACTTCGAGCACGGCAGCATTCTGAAGTTCATCGAGACGCGCTGGGACTTGCCGGCGCTCTCGGCCAGCGACGCGCGCGCCACTTCACCGGCCCCGTACGCCTTCGATTTTGAGCAGTCGCCGCGCACGTTCACCGCGATCTCGGCCAAGTACAGCAAGAAGTACTTTCTCAAGCAGCCGCCGGATCCGCGCCCGCCCGACAATGATTAAGCTGGTGGCGCTCCTCGGGTTCGCTATGCTGCTGGCTGCGTGCAGCGCGGGCTCGCCGGGCGGTCCGTCACAACTCCCGGCGGCGCGGCACACGCCGCTGGTCGCCGGCATCGACAAAATCCAGCACGTCGTGATCATCATTCAAGAGAACCGCAGCTTCGACAATCTCTTCCAAGGCTATCCCGGCGCCGACACGCGGTCGTACGGCTACAACGGACAGGGTACGAAGATCGCGCTGCAGCCGGTCGGCCTCGCGACCGATTGGGACATCTTGCACAATGCCAACGGCTTCTTCGCCGCCTGCAACGGCACGGGCAAGATCCCCGGCACCGACTGCCGGATGAACGGCTTCGATCGCGAGAAGTATCTCTGCGGCGACCACTGCCCGAACGCAAACCCGCCCTATAGCTACGTCCCGCACAGCGACACGACGCCCTACTTTACGATGGCGGAACAATACGTCTTGGCCGACGAAATGTTCGCGTCCAACTTCGATGCCAGCAGCTTCATCTCGCATCAGTACATCATCGCGGCGCAAGCCATGCGCGCGGTGAACTACCCCGACGGCATCTGGGGCTGCGAAGGCGGCGTGACCGATACGATCGCTACCGTCTCGCCGGAGCGCGAGATCCCCGCTAAATTGATCCGCGCCTGCTTCAACGACACGACGCTGGCCACCGAGCTCGACGACGCCGGCCTCAGCTGGCGCTTTTACACCTCGAGAGTCGGCACGTCGGGCGGTTTGTGGAGCGCGTACCAGGCGAACTACGTCGTCTACAACGGCCCGGATTGGTCCGAGGACGTCGTCACCCCCCAGACCAAGTTCTTCAGCGACGTCAGCGACGGCACGTTGCCCACGGTCAGCTGGATCACGCCCACCTGCGCCAACTCCGATCACGCCGGCTGCGAATCGGACACCGGGCCCTCGTGGGTCGCATCGCTCGTCAACGCGATCGGCGAATCCAAGTACTGGGATTCAACCGCCATCTTCGTCTTCTGGGACGATTACGGCGGCTGGTACGATCACGTTGCGCCCGAGTACGTCGATTACGACGGCCTCGGCATGCGCGTGCCGTTACTGATGATCTCGCCCTTCGCCAAGCAAGGGCTGGTGTCGCACGTGCACTACGAGCACGGCAGCATTCTGAAGTTCATCGAAACGCGCTGGGGCTTGGCCGCGCTCTCGGCCAGCGATGCGCGCGCCACCTCACCGGCGCCGTACGCCTTCGACTTCTCGCAGTCGCCGCGCAAGTTCACGGCGATCCCCGCCAAGTACAGCCGAGCGTACTTCCTCAAGCAACCCCTCGACCCGAGGCCACCCGACAGTGAATAAAACCGCCGCGATGGTCGTCCTCACCTCCATGCTCGCCGCGTGCAGCGGCTCGCCAGGCGCCAACGGACCAATTCCGGCCGCGCGCGTGCGCGCGGCGAGCATCGCCGGGATGGACAAAATCAAGCACGTCGTGATCATCATTCAGGAGAACCGCAGCTTCGACAATCTCTTCTACGGTTTTCCCGGCGCCGACACGCAGTCGTACGGTTACAACGAGAAGGGGCAGAAGATCACGCTCGAGCCCATCGGCTTGGCGACGGACTGGGATATCGAGCACGACTCCACCTCGTTCTTTGCGGCCTGTGACGGGACCGGGAGCATCCCGGGCACGCAGTGCAAGATGAACGGCTTCGATCAAGAGCGTTACTTCTGTGGCGAGAACTGCCCGAACGCCAATCCGCCCTACAGCTACGTGCCGCACAGCGAGACCGCGCCGTATTTCGCGATGGCGAGACAATACGTGCTGGCCGACGAGATGTTCGCGTCGAACTTCGACGGCAGCAGCTTCATCTCGCATCAGTACATCATCGCGGCGCAAGCGATGGCCGCCGTCAACTATCCCACCACCGACTGGGGCTGCGACGGCGGGACGGGCGATCAGGTGGCGACGGTC
>JASHPI010000228.1 GCA_030038215.1 Vulcanimicrobiota bacterium
GCTGAGCCGCCAGTGAGGGCACCGCGAAGCGTTCGTCCTGTCCGGGACCGATGTGATTGAAGGCGCGTGCGACCACCACGTCGAGCCCGAAGCTGCGCGCCTCCGCCAAGAGGATCGCTTCGGCGGCGGCTTTGCTCGCGGCGTACGGATTGGCGGGGCGCAGATCGAGGTTCTCGCGCAACGGAAGTTCGTCGCGCCCGCGCCGGCCGTAGACTTCGGCCGAGCCGGCGAAGAAGAGGCGCGGCGGCGGAGCGTTGGCCGCATATTCGCGGATCGCCGCCGCCAGGCGCGCGCTCCCGGTGGCATTGGTCTCGTAAGTCTCCATCGGCGAAGCGAGCGACGCCGGCACGAAGGCCTGGGCGGCGAGGTGGAAGACGACCGTCGGCCGGCCGCGTTGGAGCGCCGCGTGCAGCGTCTCGATGTCGCCGAGATCGACCCGAAAATACTCGCTCGCGCTATCGTGCGGACCGCCGCAGGCCAAGACCTCGGCTCCGGAGCGGCGCAGTTCGTCGACCAGATAGCGGCCGACGAATCCGCTCGCGCCGGTCACCAGCGCCCGCATCGAAGCCGTCTGTTCCTTTTACGTGCGCACGCGCTCGGAGAGTCGATCGATGTCGGCTCGCACCATCATCTCGACCAGCTGCTCGAAGCTGACCTCGGGTGTCCAGCCGAGTTGGCGCTTCGCCTTGCTCGGGTCGCCGATCAACAAATCGACCTCGGCCGGGCGTACGAACCGCGGATCGATGACGACGTACGGCTCGAACGAACCGAGTCCCGCGACTTCGAACGCGATCCGCGCGAAGTCGCGCACGCTGTGCGTCCGGCCGGTCGCGATGACGTAATCGTCGGGCCGATCCTGCTGCAGCATCAGCCACATGGCGCGCACGTAATCGCCGGCATATCCCCAGTCGCGCTGCGCGTCGAGATTCCCCAGGCGCAGCTCCTTGGCCAGCCCCAGTTTGATCCGCGCAACCGCATCGGAGATCTTGCGCGTCACAAACTCCTTCCCACGACGCGGCGAGTTGTGAATCACCAGCTCGCCGACCCCGGCGTGGAAGCGGCCAGACTCCGTGGTGAGATCGTATAGCCAGCCGTCGAAATACGGCTCCTCGACGACGCGTTTAACGTCGCGCAGGTCCTTGCGCAGATGCGCGCCACAGCGTCCGCGCCGATTCGGCGAGCGAAGGTTGATCGAGTAAAAGGGCCCGGGCCGTTCGGGCGGCCCGACCTCGACGTTCAGAACGCATTCCTGTTTGAGCGCTTTACGCGCCATCCACCACAGGCCCATCGCCAAAACCGCCGAGTTCGTCTTGAAGTTCTTGTAGAGGTACGTACCGTTTCCGGCCTTGAGGCCATCGGTGCTGTTATAGCCGACCAAGAAGGCGCGCCAGACCGCTTCGTCCGCGTTAAGGATGATGCGTGGAACACGTTTGTAGCCGTCGGCGGTGTAACACTCGGCGTGCAACCACTCCACGAACCGTGGCGCACCGTTGAGCGCGAGCGCTCCGACGATCTTGCCGGGCACGAATCCCGATACCGACGCATGGTAAGTCGCCGAGCCAAGGGTCTGCCGGCTCCAGACCTCGGCGAAGTATGCGCGCAGCCGTTCGCTTGAATTCGTGAACTTCGCGCTGGTGCGCCCGTCGCTGATGTGCGCCGAACCGTCGCCGACGAACGCACCGAGCATCCACGCGAACTCTAAGCCTGGGTTCGAGAAACACGGCGCATCGGGCAGCGATGCCTGCAGCATCTTGTCGCCTTGGCCGACGTTCCGCGACGGACGTTCGCAGCCGTCAAGGAACATCACGTGATCGCCCGTCAGCGTGACGGTTCCGCAGCGAGCCTCGACGCGCCGCACGGCTTTGTTATCGACGCGCGGGCGATGTCTGTTCGCAGTGGCGCCGAAAACGCGCACGAACCGCTCGCCGTCCCAGACCTCCAAGTCGGAGCCCAGGTCGAAGCGCTGGATGTTCGCCCCTTTTTCGCGAACCGATACGAGTTCGCCGATCGGCAGCACGTCCACGACGTTGCCTCTCCGCACGATCACGGGGACATGGCCGGCTAAGCACTCATGGTTGAAACATATCCCGCTGCAGGCGTACAAATCATAAGATTCGCGATAATTGACGGTGATCCAGTGACCGTAGACTTTCGCGACGCCGTAGGGACTGCGCGGATGGAAGGGCGTCTTCTCGCTTTGCGGGGACTCGACGACCTTGCCGAACATCTCGGAGCTGGAGGCTTGGTAGAAGCGAATGGCGGGATCGACGTGCCGAATCGCTTCGAGCACGCGCGTAACGCCGACCGCCGTGAACTCGGCCGTTAGGACCGGCTGGCTCCACGAGGCCGGAACGAAGGATTGGGCTGCGAGATTGTAGATCTCGTCGGGGCGGATCTCGTTGACGATCGAGGTGATCGAACTCTGATCGAGTAGATCCCCGGAGACGATCTCGACTTCGTCGACGATGTGCTCGATGCGCTCGTGCACCTCGGTGCTGGTGCGGCGCGTCATGCCGACGACGCGATAACCCTTAGCCAACAGCAGCTCCGCTAAGAAGGAGCCGTCTTGACCGGTGATCCCCGTGATCAGTGCGGTTTTCTGCATGCTATACGCGTGCGGCGGCGTGGCGCAACCGCTCGGCGAGCGTCACCGCGATGAAAGCTGCGACCTCGCTAGGCAGCGTCCCGCGCCCGAAGCCGGCGTCGTAACCGAGCTCGCTGGCCAGCCGGTTCGTCACGCGCGGACCGCCGCAGATCAAGGCGATCCGATCGCGCAACCCTTCGGCCTCGAGCAGCTCGCTCAGCGCGGTGAAGTTCGTGACGTCGCTGCCCTTCTGGGTAACGACTTGCGATGCAAGCAGCGCGTCGATCCGGTGCTCCTTGGTAAAGCGAACCAGTTCTTCGACCGCGACTTGGCTGCCGAGGTTATAGGTTTCGAACATGTGATAACGCTCGAGCCCATAATCCCCTTTGTAGCCCTTCATGTTGAGGATCGCATCGATGCCAACCGTGTGCGCGTCGGTCCCAATGCAGGCGCCGGCGATGCGAATCTTGCGCCCAAGACGCTCCGCGATGAAGGCGTCGATCTCGTCCATCGTCATCGCGTGTGCGCGCGCCGACGGCAACTTGATCGCTTCGACGTCGACGCTCTGCGACGTGCTTGCGTACAACACGAAGAACGAAAAACCCGACGCGATCCGGCGTCCCTCGACCACCTGCACGTCGTGCAGTCCCATCCGGCTCACGAGCTGGCGCGCCGCCTCGTCGGCCGTCTCGCTCCATTCGATCGGCAGCGTAAACGAGAGCTGCACCTTCCCGTCGTCCTGCGTATCGCCGTACGGCTTGACGACTCTGCTCATGATGCCACGGGCGCGACGGCGCTTCGGAGAGCGTCTTCGAAGGGGTTGAAGTAATCGGCGGCGCGCGCGAACACGCCTTCGTAGCCCCGGCCGCCCTCGGGCGCCCGCGAGACGTCGGCAAAGAGCGCCGCATCGATGGCGTTCATCAAGCCCATCGCGGCGACCCGTTCCATCAGCTGCTCGCAGCCCTCCAGCACCTCAGCCGCCCGCCCTTCGATCGCGCCCCCGGGCTTGATGGTGATCTCTTCACCCAAATGGCGCGCGGTATTCATGATGTAGCGCGCATTCTCGAGCGAGAGCGCGCGGTCGCCGAGGAACGGCGTATGCGTGGCCTCGGTCAGCATCCCGCAGAGATGGATGTTCTGCCCGGTCATGACCGACGTCAGGTTGAACATGGCGTCGATGAGATGTCCCTTGAAGATATCGCCGGTCATGTGTTTGGTCGGCGGCATGTATTTCAGCGGCGCGTTCGGGAAGATTTGGCGCGCCAGCTGCGCCTGCGCCAACTGATTGAGGAAACTGTCCTCGATATCGGGATTGATCTCGTACGCATCACCCAGACCGATCTGAGCGTCGGGCAATCCGGCTCGATGCGCGAACTCTTCGTTGATGAACTGTGAGGCTAACACCGCCGGCGCTTGTTCCACCGCGTCCGCGGTCGTGAGATAGTTGTCCTCGCCCGTATTGATGATAATCCCCGAATAGGCGTTGAGCATGCGGCTGAAGTGCTGATCGACGAAGGTCCGCTTCATGTTGATGTCGCGGAAGAGAATGCCGTACATCGAATCGTTCAGCAGCATGTCCAGGCGTTCGAGGGCCGCCATCACGGCGATCTCCGGCATGCACAGGCCGCTGGCATAGTTGGTCAGCATGACGTAACGGCCGAGCTTTTCGGAGATCTCGTCGAGCGCGCCGCGCATAATTCTGAAATTGGCTTGGGTCGCGTAGGTGCCGCCGAAGCCCTCGGTGGTGGGCCCAAAGGGGACGAAGTCGAGCAGCGACTGGCCGGTCGAGCGAATGACCGCAATGACCTGCGCGCCGGCTTCGGCCGAGGCTACGGCAGCGGTCCGGTCTTCATAAATGTTGCCGCTCGCGACGATTACGTACAGCAGCGGCGGCGGGAGCTGGGGCAGCCGGGCCATCCGCGCGGCACGGTCCTCGCGCTGCGCGCGGATGCGGGTCAATGCCGCTTCAACGTGCGGCCGCAATGCGCCGCGCGCCGCTTGTTCGGGCGTTTGGGAGAAATCCTCGAGCGCGTAACGGCCCAACGCTAACGCCTCGCCCAGCGCCGCCGGATCCAGCCCCGTCTCGGCCAGTGCCTTACCAAATGCGAGCGCGACGCCGCTCTGCAGCCCGGTCTCGGAAAGCGAATCGACGATCGCGTTGGGAGCCGGAACTTCGTCGGCGGTTACGCCATCGACGCCGAGCAGCCGCAGCGCCGCGCGCTCGACCGAGACCGTCGAATGGGCGGCAATGAACTCCTCGACCGGCTCGACGATGGCCGAGGCCAGCGTCCGGCAGCGTTCTACGCGCGTCCAATCGATTCTTAGCTCCATGGGTAACGTCTATCTTACTCGAAGGCCGAGATATGCGGCAATTCCGTCGCGCCAGGACGGCATAGCGATGCCGAGGCTGCGGAGTCGCGCGTTCTCCAAGGCCGAAAAGCGTGG
>JASHPI010000229.1 GCA_030038215.1 Vulcanimicrobiota bacterium
CGACGCACGTGTTGGCTCCGATCTCGACGTCGTCTTCGAGCACGACGTTGCCGACCTGCGGGATGCGCTCCGAGCGGCCGTCTACGAAAGCCCAACCGAAGCCTTCGCTGCCGATCACGCTGCCGGCGCTCAGGACCACCCGGTCGCCGATGCGGCAGCCGTGCATCACGCTTGCGTTCGGGTAGATGCGCACCGACGCGCCGATCAAAACGTCGTCGCCGATGTACGCACCGGTCTCGATGACGCTCTTACGCCCAATCGAAACGCGGTGCCCGATGTAGGCGCACGCGCCAACGTAGAGATCGGGCGCCAGTTGCGCATCCTCCTCGATGACGGCGCTCGGGTGCCGAAACGCCTGGCGTTCGCCCGCGCGCAACGAGGCCAACAGCTGCGCCAGCGCGTGACGCGCGTTTGCCACCACCAGCAGCGGCTTGGCCGAAGCATCGCGCGCGACCGAAGCATCGACCAGAATTGCGGCGGCTTTGCCGGCCAGCGCCGACGCGAAGTACCGCTCGTCGGTTGCGAAGGTCAGCGCGTCGTCGGTAGCTTCTTCGACGCTGGTGATGCGGCCGATCGTGACGTTACCGTCGCCCACGATCTCTCCATCGATCCGCGCCGCCAGCTCCTTGAGCGTGCCGAGCATTTTAGTGGCCCACTAAGTACCGGGGCTCGGCGACGCCTTCTCCGTGATGTTGAGCGCTTTCTCGACGTCACCGGTGATGTCGACGCCACCGTAACCGATGCCTTCACGCGTGAGGACCAGCTTGAGCTGACGCTGCGTGGCGATCGTTCCGGCAGCGTTGCGGATTTGCTGCGAGAGCTGGTCGGTGAGCTGCGCGTATTTTCGCTGCAGCGCCATCGCGTCACGCTGCTTCTGCCCCGAGCTCTCGCGCCGCGACGCGATCGAGCGTTCCTCGGCCAGAAGCTGACTCTGGTCGCTCTGATACTCGGGCCAGTTGGATACGATGCGGTTGACGTCGACCAATCCGATCGGACTGGGCGCAGCGCAAGCCGCCAGCGCGGCCGCTGCGGCAGTTATAGAGAGGAGCAGAAACGATCTGATTCTTTTCACTCGTGTTGGCTTTCGAGATCCTTGATGACTTGACCGGTCATGTCATAGCCGCCGGTCGCCGCTTCGACGTTGACGAAGACGATGCTGAATCCCTGTTCCTTAGCAAGGCGCGCAGCATCGCGTTGAACCTGGCCGACCATCTGCGCATAGAGCGCATCGCGCCGGTGCTGGAGGTCGTTGAGCTCCTTGCCCGCCGCGCCGGTCGCGCCGACGTCGGCACCGTGGAGCGCGGCGAACTGACGCGAAAGATCGGCCTTGGTCGCGTTGTAGTCGTTGACCGTCTTGAGGGCATCGGCTTGGAACTGCGCGACGAACTGGCTATGGATCTGCTGAATCCGCGCCTGCAGGCCGGGCGGAAGATTCGTCGGCAAGGCCGGCGGTCCGAGGTTGCGCAGCTGCGCCCCGACTTGGTTGCGGTGCTCTGCGATCTTGGCCTGGGTCTGCGCTTGGATCGCGCCGACCTGCGAACGTATCGCGTTGCCGGTCTGGTTGCGCAGTTGAGCCTGATAGGCTTGCAGCGTGGCGGCGTCGGTCTTACGCTGGGCGTTGAGCGCGGACGCCTCTTTGGCGTCCAGCGCGGCGAGCTGCGCCTGGGCTTGTTTGCGCGAGGTTTCGTCCATCGCGAGGTTCGAGAGGCGCATCTTGATCGCCAGCCGCTGTTGCGCGTCCTGCTGCGTCAACCTCAGCGAAAGGTCGGTCTCATTCTGCTGAAGCTGCATCGCCTTGGCGCGATACTGTTGCGTGGCTTGCGCTTCAAGCTGCTTGGCCACCGAAGACGAGGCCGCATTATCCTGCGCGATCACGCTTTGCTGGTAAGCCATGAAGTCGGAGTTGGCGGCGCTGGCAGCCTGCTGCATCTGCTGTGCCGACTGGGAGCTCATCTGCTGCGCCGCGAGCGTGCCGGCACCCTTGACGCCGGCCGCGGCCAATGCCGCCGCGACCGCCTGCTGTTCGCGCCGGGTGTAGTCCTGTTGCTTTTGCGCGAGAATTTTATTTGCGCGCACCTGCGCGTCACGTAGCTCGCGGTTGAGCACCGCGGTTTGTTGCGCGATTTGAGCGCCGCTCAGCGGAACTTGCGGCATCGCGGCTTGAAGGTCGATCGCCGCGATCGCGTCGGTCAGCTGGGAGAGCTGCGCGTAGAGCGGATGGTGCTTGATCGCCTCGTCCATCCGTACGTAACCCGTTCCGCGCACGCTGGCCGAGTGCACGTTGACGCCGCAGCCGCTCAGCGCAACGGCGCCTGCACATGCGATGACCAGCGACGTCCAGATCCTAAGTGCGGGCGGGCGGCTATTTGCCGAGCTCATTCTGGACATCCGTCGTGATGTCCGTGCCTCCGTAGATCACGTCCGCCCGATCGACTACCAGCATCAGGCTCTTCCTGCGCGCTACGCGCGCGGTCGCCGACTTCGTCTCGTCGACCAGCGGCTTCAGCAACTGATCCTGTTTGTCGGTCAGCGTCTTGTTGTACTCTGCAAATATCTGCTGCTTTTCGGTATTGCTCCTCGCCTGCGCGATCTTGGCCGAGTAGACTTCGCGCTGCGCTGCGGCGAAGGTCGACATCGTATCGTTCGCGCTCTTTACCTTGGGCAGCCCGTCGAGCACGGTCTGGTCGACGAAGCCGATCTCCGACGGCGGCGGCGATGCAGCCGGCGGACTGATGGCCTGTGGGCTCGTGAAGAGCGCCTCGACGTCCTTGGTAATGTCTTGACCGCCATAGATCACGATCCGCTTGTCGACCACAACCGTGAGATTGCGCGACGTGCTCACCGCCGCAATCGCCAGCTGCGCGCGCTGAAAGAGCGGCCCGATGATCTCGCGCTGCTTGTCGCTGAACTGCTGCTGAAACACCATCGAGACGCGCTGCCGATCGGCATCGGTGCGCGCGTGTTTGATCGCGTTGTTGAACTGCGCGTCAAGCTGGGCCTTATATCCCGTCAGCTGGCGGTTGGCGCTGACGAAGACCGGCATGTTCGCGAGATCGGCCTGATCGATGTAGCCGACGTCGGTCAGGTCGGCAGCGATGGCGCCGGGCGCCAGGAGAACCGCTGCCATGACGGCGCCGATAATCAGGGCTAGTGACCGAATGTTCATTTCGTAACGTTCACGTCCTAGAAGCTCTGTCCAATGCCGAAGCTGGTGTGCGTGCCGTCGATGCCTTTGGCGAAGTCGATGCGCACGGTTCGCAGGCCGAGCTGCGGCACGTCAAATCGTACGCCGAAACCCGCGTCGCCGTACAGGGCCCAGTCCGAGGGGTACCCGGTGATCCGGTTCGTATACGGATCGAGCAGTGGGTAGGCCCCGCGGATCTTGTAGTCGAGCTCGTCAACGAAGAAGGCTAGGGTGATTCGTCGATCGATCGAAAGCGGCTGGCGCAACTCGACCTGTCCGAGATACGCGTTGGTGGCATAGAAGACCGTGTTGTATCCGCGCATCTGCTGATCGGAGAACGTGAAGAGAGAGCTCGGCGGAATCACACCCGTGGACTGATAGCTGACGCCGTGGATGCCCAGCGTCGCATCTTTGAGCACCGGGAAGAACTTGGCCAGATCGAGGGTCGTCTCCGTAAACGAGAAGTTCGAACCAACCGACGGCGAGGAGAACTGCGAGGTCAGCAGCGCCTTCCAGCCGCTGCGCGGATTGAACGGATCGTCGAGCGTAATGCTCTGCAAGCTAAGCGCCGGCGTCACCAAGTTGTAGGGAGCGCCCGTATTGATGTTGGCGATCGAGGTGGCCGCGATGCCGAACGACCCGCCGTAGTTTTGCGTCGACGAGTTGAGCGGCCCGGGCGTCGGCCCTACGAAAATGTTGGGTTGATTTCCCTGGAAGTAATAGGGCGACGGCACGACCGTATCGTAGCGGATCTTCTGCGCCGTCATCGAGAAGGATAGGACGGTGTAATCGCTGAGGCGCCGCCCGATATTTGCCGAGGCGCCGGTCGCGTCCGAGGTGCTGGTCGCGACGATGTTGGTCAGCTCCTGTGACGTGCTGCTCGGGTAGAGCGTTACCGGCTGCGGAATGTTCGGGTTGGAGATGCTCGACCCGCCGACGCTGTAGACCGGGTAGTAGTAGGTCGTGTGATTCGTAAACAGCGATCCACCGACGGTGTATTTTTGCCCCTGCGGCGTGTTGCTGAGGTACGGCACCGCAACGGTCAGCTGCGCGATGCCGGTACGCGCGCCTTCTTCAAACTGGATGCCGGCCGAGTTGCCGGTGCCGTGCCAGTTGTTATCGGAGAGACCCAACGTGCCGTACAGCCCTAGACCGGTCAGACCGCCCGAGTAGCCGAAGCCGACCGACGCTTGCGCCGTGCGCTGCTCCGTGACGTGCCAGACCACCGTGACGTCTTGCGGCTTCTTCGGGTCGGGACCGGGCTTGATGTCCGGTTCGACCTTCGAGAAGAAGTTGAGCGCATTCAGGCGCTCGTAGTCGCGCTTGATGGCGTCGGTGTTGAGCACCATGCCGGGCCGCACGCGCAACTCGCGGCGGATCACTTGGTCCTTGGTGCGGGTGTTGCCGGTAATCTCAACCAGGGCGACGCGCGCGACGTAGATGTTGTACTTGACGTCGGCGGTGTAGTTCTTCAGGTCGATCGACGATGGATCGATGCCGCCCTCGAAGTTTCCGACCTCGAGGTGGAACTTGTCTTCGTAGAGTTTCTGGAGCGCCTTATAGTCGGCGTCGCGAATCGTATCGGAGTAAACACTCCCTACTTTGAGCGTCAGGGCCGGCAAGATGATCTGCGGCGGCAGCAAGGGATCGCCGCCGATGATGATGTTTTTGACGGTCAGACCCTCTTGAATCACCAGCGTGAGCACGCCGTTCTGCCACGAGATGTCCCTGACGTGGGAGGGCACCTGGCCGCCGTAGCCGATGCGCTCGTAGTAGTTGTTGATCTTGAGCACGTCTTGGCGAAACGTGTTCGTGTTGAAGACCTGGCCGACCGAAAGGTCCATCAGCGCCGAAAGCGTGTCGCTGGGGACCTTCTCGTTTCCGGTGAAAAGAATTTTGGTAATGACCGGGTTCTCGACGACCCGGTAGGTGATCGCGACACCTCCGGGACGGGCGCGCACCAGCGGCGGCGCGATGTCGGCGAAGTAGCCGAGCGCATTGATGCGGGCCAGATCGTCCTGCACGACCTTCGGATCGTAGGGCTGCCCCGGACGTGCCGCGACGACACCCATGATCGTCTGGGTGGGCACGTGCAGGTTCCCGGTCACGTCGACCGAGACGATCTTCGGAGCCGTCGCCGCAGGCGCGATTTCCGGTGCGACGACCATAAGCATGGCCAGCAGAACGCCCGCGCCCCTTTTCAGTCCGCGCACGCGCCGCCGAAGGTCAAGAATCATACGAAAAAAGTCGTCCTCAATTTTCCCAAGACGCGCTGACGGCGTCAGCGCGGGTCGAGCGGCGCACGCGCTCCTCGTGCGACCCGGCTCCGCGTGTTCCCCCCAGTCCACCCGGGGTCCTTGCGCGCGACGCGACCCTGAGCGTTCGTCTAGCGCGCGTCTAATGAATCTCACGACCGTTTACCAAAAAGAACGCTCGCCGAGAAGGCTGAAGCCGCTGTTGCCAACCAGCGGCTGTCCCATCAGGTAACCCGAGCTATAGCCAAGCGGTAAACCCGGGACCGTTACCAGAGTGATCGGCCCGCTTCTTATGTAGAAGCTCAACGTTGCCGAGGTTGTCTCGCTGGCCCGCACTTGCAGTCCGAACGACTGAATCTGCGGGATGCCGAAGGTCACCGCGTACACGGCGCTGACCGAACTTCCGAGCAGCCGGGTCGCGGTGATTCCCACGTTGCCGTAGTAACCGAGCGTTAGATTGACACTGGTGAGGCCAAGACCCTGTCCGAGAGCGCTCTCGAACGGCGAGAGCAGTCCGGCCGTGAACTGAGCGTTCAGCAAGTTGAAGGCCTCCTGCCCGACCGAAATCGAGCTCGCCTGAGTCGGCACGTTTACGTTGGGGATCGGCGAGACCAGTCCCAGCGGCGTAATGCCGAGCGGCGACTGCGCCTGCAGCATCGATTGCCGGCTGAATGCGATGCCGTTGAGGAACCCGCCAAAGGGCGCGATGAGCCCGATGATCTGATCGGTGGTGTAGCCGGAAGGAGTCGATGAGAAGCCGACCCTCGGCGACTGAATCGGCCCGTCCACGTTGATCGTTACGTTCAACGAGCCGTACGGATTGCGCGCGCGATCGGGATCGGGATTCACGACGGTCGTGGTCGCGACTGCATGGAGCGTGGGCACCACGCCGTTGGCCGGATTGAAGGCCACGCTTCCCTCGGTGACGCGGAAGGCGCGGTCGAAGTAGGTTAAGGTTCCGCCGGTCGATTTGATGTTGCCCGAGAGGGTCGGCGCCGCGAGCGTGCCCGCCAGATGCACGGAACCGGTCGCGCCGATGTCGAGGCCCGCGCCGTAGCCGCTGCCGCGCACGCGAACGTTTTTGCCGGCCGCCACGTGCAGGTCGAAGGCGAGCGGTAAGGGCGGCAATCCGCCGCCGCCCTGCTGCGCGGCTTTGAGGAACGAGAGGAAGGGCAGCGTCGCGTGGCTCAGCGTGACGTTGCCTGCCAGCAACGCATCGGCTTTCGGTTCTTTCGTGAGCGCGATCTTCGCGTCGATCGTACCGCTGCCGAAGGCCGGCATATCGAGCTGCGCTCCGCGGGCGACGCCGTTGAAGTTCAGTGACGGCGCGCTCGAAGTGAATCCGGCCGGGAACTCGATGCGCCCCGAGGCTTGCACCGTGCCGCTCCCGAGGCGCGCGGAAAACCGGTCGATCGAGGCCGAGGTGTGATTGAAGGAGAGCGATGCGACGGTCTGCGTGATGCCGACGCGCTCGAGATCGCTCACGTACGAGCCGTTGGTGATCGCTGCGTATCCGACGATGACGGGCTGGCGAACCGTGCCGGAGAGGCCAACGTGACCGTTGATGAGCCCGCCCAGTTTGGTGTTGTTGCCGAGCAGCTCCGCAAAGATCGTCGGATTGAGATCGACGACGTCGAGGTCGAAGCTGATCGGCTGGTCTGGCGCGGCTAGACGCAACGGCGAGAGCTGGAGCGGAAGCGAGCCCGCCAGCGTGGCCTGTCCATGCGTAAACGTCGCGCCCGCGTCGGAGAGGACGAGGCTTTGTCCGTGCAGGCGCACCTCGCCGAAGAGCGACGGAATCGAGAAGCCGTGCGTCTCGACGCCGGTGGCGTCGAATCCGGCCAGAAAGGTCGGCTCGCGGTAGGTGCCGCCGACTTGCAAGGTCGATTCGAACGAGCCGCTGACGGGGAATCGCGTACGCGTCAGCGCGTAAATCATCTGTTCGAGCCGATCGGTCGATGCGTGCACCTGCACGTCGAGCGGAGCATCGCCGCCGAGCCCGAGCGATCCGCTCGCCGTCGCCGCGAGGTCAGGCGTCGTCATCTCGGCGCGATCGATCTGAACTCGCCCACGCACAGAATGCACCGCAAGCTCCGCGTTCTCGAGGCTCAGCGGTCCGAGCGTTCCATCGGTGATCCCAGCATTCCCCGAGAGGTTCAGAAATGGATAGCGCCCGTGCACCGTCGCTGCGCCCGAGGCGCGTCCGGTTATCGGCAGGGCCTGCATTCCCAAGGCCGGCAGCCACAATGAAAGATCCAAATCGCTGATCTGGGCGCCGAGGTCGAAGCGCGTATGCTCGAGCGTCGAGCGCCAGTCGCGGCTCGGCCTCAAGCCCAGCGAACCGTGAGCGCGCAACGCGCCTTCGCTGCCTCCGATCGCGAGCGTACCGGTAAGTACGTTGCGCTCGCTCGACCAGGACGCGCGCGTGTTGCCGATCGGGAGATTCCGGTAGCGAAAGTCACGGATGTCGATATCGCCGCTCGACGTGAGGCGGGCTCCGCTGGTGGACGCCGCAATTTTGATACGGCCGTCGCCGTCGAGCGTGTCGCCGGTATCGAAAAAGTTATTGAAATCGGAGAGGTCGGCGTGCGTCGAGCTGACGTGCACCGCCTGCTCGCCGGGTTGCGATACGGCGGTGAAGTGGGCGTAGGTCGTCCCGACGACGACGCGTCCGTGGTGCACGCTGACGCCCTTGGTGTCGGCCGCGAGGTGCGCGCTCGCATCGGTGAAAGGCAAGCCGTTGACGTCGCCGGCCGGTACGCCGACGTGGCCTACCACGTTGGGCGCGAGACCGTCGCCGCCGACGTGCAGCCGCGCGTTGAACACGCCGTCGGTCACGTAGTTGGGGAAGCCGAACGCGTGGAGCGTCCGCGCAATCGGCCCGGCCGGAACGTCGGCATCGAGTCCGAACGCCGGCAGTCCCGAGGTGAGCGAGCCGATGCTGCCGTTCACGAGCGCATACGTGCCGCCGAGCTGGCCGACCATTCGGCGCAGCAAGGCGGCATTGCCGGCCAGCTGCACGTCACCGTTGCCGCCGATATCAAACTGCTCGAGACGTCCGCCGGCGACGCTCACGCCGCCGTTGAACGCCGGCACCGGCGCGCCCGCGGCGAGATTACCGGTGGCGATGAGACGTCCGCGCGAGAGCGGCAAACCGATGCCTCGCAGCTGCGCGGCCGCAAGGTTGTTGGCCACGAGCGAGAGCGCGTCCGCGGCGCGGCCCGGCGCGGGGGACGCGAGTGAGAACGTGCCGGCTGCAACGACGTCGCCGCCGGCAGCGCGCGCGTGCGCCGAGTAGATGCGCAACTGATTGCCCTCGATCGCGAGCGTGAGGCTGGCGTTACTGATCGGGATGCTCCGCAGCGTCGCGTTACGCATCGCAAGATCGTTGCCTTGCACGACGATCGCGTTGGGCTGCACCGCGATTGCGGCCGTGCCGGCGATTGCGCCATGTCCGGGAATCGCGCTGCCTAAGAACGGCTGCAAGCCCTCGAAGGTGCCCTGATAATGGCCCGACGCAATCAGTCGCGTCGACGAGAAGTCGCCGGCGCCGTCGAATCGTCCCCACGGGCCGGTCGCGTGCAGGACGTTGATGGCCGCGTTTTGTAGCGTGCCGCCGAACGCCGCGTAGATGCGGTCGAAGTTCACGGTGGCAATCTTCGCGCCCTGAGCGCTGGCGATGCCGGCCAACGCAACGTCCGGGCCCGCTCCGCCGCCTGCCACCGTCATCGCGACGCTCCGGCTATCGACCGGCGGCATCTGCGGCAACGAAATTCCCGGAAACGTCGGCGACGACGGCGCGCGCATGCGCAGATTATTGGCAATCGCCCAAAAAGAGCTGGTGTCGTGCGGCCGGTCTAAGAGATATCCGCCGTCGAAGTCGCCACGTTCGGTGTGCAGCCAAAAGGGCTCGACGGCCGCGGTTCCGTTGGGATCCGATCCGAACAGGGCGGCCATGCGCGAGACGCCCCTTGCCGATGCGAGCGCGCCGACGACGTGAAAGAGCAAGTTGTCTCCCATCGCCGAGGCATCGACCAGGAACGGTTCGTCTCCCAGCATCTCGTCCAAATACGGAAGGTGATTGGTCGTTCCGGCGATGTGCACGGCGAACAGAGAGTGCAGGTGCGCACCAATCGCCATCGTGCCACGGATTCCGATCCGGGTACCGGCGTAGTCGGCCTGCAGTGGCGCGAGCGCCACGACGTTGGCATGGTAGACGACGTTCGCATGCAGCGCGTCAAAAGGTATCGCACGATACGAGGCATGCGGCGCGTCGGCTCGCGCCACGATCACGGGATCGTCGATCGCACCATGGACCAGCACGCCAAGGCGCGTCATTCCCGCGATCGGCTGATCGCGCGTGAAGGTGAAGGCGTGACGCAAGCTCCGCATATCTCCCGCACCCCACACGCCCAAACGCAAGTGCGGGCTGCCGGTGAGCGCTCCGGTGAGGTCGTACACGCCGCCCGTGACGCGCAGCGGAATTCCGGCTAACGTCGCGCGCAGGTCGCTGACGAAGAAGGCGTTATCGACGACGTGCAAGCGGCCGCGCACGTCGTCCACGGGCGCCGCGAGCGTTTCAAGCGCCAGGCGTCCACCGTCGACATCCAGGCGCAGGCTGACGTGATAACTCCCCGCGTTATCGGGCGTGACGTCGAGCGCGTAGAGGCGCGCATCGAAGTTGTGCGCTCCGCCTTTGAGAATACGGACCGCCGGCGTGTCGGCAAAGTAGTTCGCGAGCGCTCGCAGCGGAAAGCGCGCCGCCTGTGCGTGATGCATGGCGAAGCCTCTGATCGCGTCGATTCTGCCGGCGATCGTGAACGGCATCGCGCGCGTTGCTTCGAACGCGCCGCGCACGCGATAGTGCGTAACCGCCGCGGTGTTGATCTGCGCATCGACGTAAAGATCGCGCACGCGCACATGTTTCGCGCTTGGGTCGTAGGCAGTGGGCTCGCGCAGCTCGAGGCGCGCATCGCGCACGCGAACCCAGAAGTTCAACGGCACCGGATTGACGGGCTGCGGAACCGTAGGTGGGGGCACGCTCGGCAGACTGAAGTTGTACCTGCCGTCGCGAAAGCGGGTGATCGTCAGCTTGGCTCCGCTCACCTCCGCGCCGACCAATCCGAAGCGATGGCGGCTGCCGGGCAACAGGTCGCGGAGCGAATAACGGATGGAAATTTGGCGGGCCTCGAGGACGGGCTCGCCGGCGCGCGCGACCTCGACCCCGTAAAGGGTGGCGCCATCCCCGCCGATCCGCAGGTCGGCGATGCGCACGCCGTACCCGGCCAGGCCGCCACCCTGTTCGATCGCAAAGCGAATCAGCTCGTGTCGCTTTGCGATCACGAGCCCGGCGAGAGCGACGGCGGCCACCAGGCCGATCAGCAAGCGTTT
>JASHPI010000025.1 GCA_030038215.1 Vulcanimicrobiota bacterium
CAATCCAGTGCGAGTTCGCCGAGGATGCGCCCGATTACCGATGCAAACTTAAAGGCGTGACCGGCGCCGATCGCGATGCTGACGTTCGGATGCTCGGGCAGCGTGTCGATGACGAAGTCGCGGTCAGGTGGTAGCGTGTAGAGGCAGGTTTTTACCACCTGCGTCGGACCGACGGCGCCGGGCAGATACTGCTCGAGAAACGCCCTAACGCGTCCGGTGATCTCGACGTCCTCCTCGAAGCCGCGCGTCTGCGCGTCGACCGGCTTGCCGCCGGCATCCTGCGTGATCTTCACCGCGCCCGGCTCGCCGAAGACCGGGAAGCCGTAAAAGGATGGGTCGTCCATCCAGATCCAAATCGGGAAGCTCCCAAACGCAAAGCTCGCGAGATCGCGGGCTTTGAAATAGATCACCTGTTCTTTCGTCACCTCGAGCGGCAGGCGCTGGTCGAACTCCGCGAGCGCGCGCCCGCTCCAAGGACCGGCCGCGATCACGAGGCGCCCGGCGCGGTACGACTCGCCGCCGGCTTCCACGTCAATCTCATCGCCGTGTGCGCGCACGGCAGTGACCGGCGTGTTGTCGAGCAAGGTCGCGCCAAAGGCTCGGGCAGCCCGTTGATGCGCCGCGGTGGCGCGCATCGCCGCGACGATGCCGCCGTCGGGCTGAAAGAGGCCGTAAATGCTATCATCGATCCGCCACGCCGGCCAGCGTTTGCGAATCTCGGCCGCGTCGAGCCAGTCGAACGGGACGTTGCAGGCCTGCATCGATTCTGCATATGGCTCGAGCGGGATCGCCCCCTCGCGCGGCCGGATGTCGAGGCCACCCGTCTTGAAGACGAGCCGTTCGCCTGCATCGCGTTCGAGCACATCCCAAGCCGCGTAGGCTTCTTTGGCGAGGCGAACGTACGCTGGAGTAAAGTACGAGAGACGGATGATGCGCGAATGGTCGTGTGACGCGCCGCGCACGTGCCCGAGCTCGAACTGTTCGATGCCCAGCACGCGCGCGCCGCGCTTTGCCAGCCAGTAGGCGGCTCCGCTTCCGATGCCGCCTAGGCCCAAGACGATGACGTCGTAATCTTTCACGATGACACGCCGCGTGACGCGAGGTAGCGCCGGATGTCGAGGCTCGCGTCCTCCATCGGCGCGTAGTAGCCGTAGCGAAAGCGCCGCGATCGCATTCCCGCCTGCACGCTCTCGCAAATCTTCCAATCCTGCCGATTCACGAGATCCCAAAAATCGACCGCGTCGCTGGGATCGAAACCGGGCTGCTCGAGCTCGCCGGGAGCGAAGAGGAAGTCGCAGATCACGGTGGTCTGCGACGGCCCGTGCGGCCATAGCGAAAAGGCCGCGACGTGGTCGGCGGAGAGGCTGAGCATGAAGTTCGGATAGATAAGCTCGCCCTTGTGGCGCACCCGTTCGTCTTCGTTGAGTTCAGGAAACGGTGCGCGGTGGGTCGTGCCGCTGAAGGTGAACGTCCAGGCGCCCTCGCGATGCGCGATGCCGCGCTCCCAATCGAGCTCGGCGCCGCCACGGCGCTTGAAGGCCGGCACGATGCGGCAGAGCTCGGGATGCACGCCCGCGCAGTGATAGCACTCGTTGTAGTTCTCGAGCAGCACCTTCCAGTTAGCTTCGACCTCGTAGCGAATCGATCGCGCGATGCGCAGCTGCGCCAACGGGTAGCGCGCGAGCCGTCCCGGTATCGGCCCCAGCTGCGCAGCCAGCGTCCCAGCATCGCCGTCCGCGCGCTCCGGCGAGAGATGAACGAAGACGAAGCCGCCCCACTCGTCCACGGCGACGCGGTGCAGACGGCGCGCGTCCTCGGGCACATCCTCGTCGCAAACGAACGGCGTGGCTAGAAGCCGGCCATCGAGTGCGTATGCCCATGAATGGTAAGGGCAGCGGATTGCACCGCGAAGCACGCCGTCATCGCTGAGCAGCCGGCTGCCCCGGTGGCGGCAGAGGTTCAAGTGGGCGCGAAGCCGGTCTCCGTCGCGCAGCACGATCACGCTTTCGCCGGCCACGTCGAGGACAAGATACGAGCCCGGCTCCGGGAGCTGGTCGCCGCGCCCCACGTAGAACCATTGATCCCAAAAGATGGCCTCTTGCTCGCGCCCAAAAAAGTCCGCGTCCCAGTAGGCCGCACGGGAAAGGGAGCGCTCCAGCCCACCAGGCGCTCGGCCGTTAGAATCGTTCGGCCGATTCGGTGTATTTTCCGAAGCTTTCACTGCTAGATTTACCAAACGCCAAACAAATCGCTGTTTAAAAGCGGATTCCGTCAAACATTGGGGAACCCTCCTTCAAGCAAAGCAGGATGGCAAAAAAGATGACAACGTTCGTTAAACCGAGCGTCGGAACCGGCGCTAAGACGCTACCGTCTGCTTGGTACATTTCGCCGGAGGTCTTCGCCGCCGAGCGCGAGCGGGTCTTCGGCTCGTCGTGGCTCTGCATCGGACGCGAGGAAGCGATCGAGCAGACCGGCGACTTCTTCACAACTTTCGTCGCCGGCGAGAGTTTGATCGTCACCCGCGACGCAGGCGGCAAAGTGCATGCATTTTACAACGTCTGCCGGCATCGCGGCTCGCGCATGTGCGAGCAGCCGTCGGGACACTTCCGTGGCTCGATTCAATGCCCGTATCACGCATGGACGTACGGCCTCGACGGCGCGCTCAAGGTCGCGCGAAACATGGCCGAAGTCGAGGGCTTCAATCCGGCAGAATATCCGCTGCACGAAGCGGCGGTCGCGTGCTGGGAAGGATTTATCTTTGTAAACCTGGACAAGCGCGAACCCTTCGAGCAGGTTTTTTCGCCTTTGATCGGCCGCTTCGCGCGCTGGGAGCTAGCGTCGCTGCGAACGGCGCGCAGCATCCGGTACGAGCTGGCCTGCAATTGGAAGCTCCTCTTCCTCAACTACTCCGAGTGCTACCACTGTCCGCTCGTCCATCCGCAGCTCGACAAGCTCTCGCCATCGGACAGCGGTCATAACGATCTCTCGGAAGGACCGTTTCTCGGCGGCTACTCGCAGCTGCGTGCGCACGGAATGAGTCTGACCATGACCGGGCACAGCACGCGGCCGCCGATCGGAAGTGTCGACGGCGCCGACCTCGATCGCGTCTACTACTACACGATCTTTCCCTCGCTGCTGCTCAGCCTTCATCCCGACTACGCGATGGTGCATTACGCGCGTCCGCTCGCGGCGGATCGCACCGAGGTCGTGTGCGCGTGGCTCTTCGCTCCGTCGACCATGGAGCAGCCCGGCTTCGATCCCAGCGATGCGGTCGAATTCTGGGATCTAACCAATCGCCAAGATTGGCACGTCAACGAGCTCACGCAGCGAGGGGTAAGCTCGCGCGCATACACACCGGGACCGTATTCGAACGCTGAGGGATTGCTCAGCGCCTTCGACCGCTACTATCTCGGCGTGATGGGAGCTCGGGAAAGCTGACGGCGCCGGCGCTCATTCTCGCCGCCGGCGTGTTCGCGTCGTCGCTCAATGCGCTTTCGTGGAGGAACGTCGGACCGGCGGGCGCGGGCGGACGCACTTCCGGCGTCGCGGGTACCGATCGGGATCCGAATCTCTACTACTTCGGCGGCGCGGACGGGGGTGTCTGGAAGACGACCAACGGCGGCGTGACCTGGAGCTATGTCTGGCCGCTCGATGCTGCCGGGGCCATCGGAGCGATTGCCATCGATCCAAGCGACAAGAATACCGTCTGGGTCGGAACGGGCGAACCGAACTTGCGCAACGACGTCTCGTATGGCGACGGCGTTTGGCTGACGCACGACGGCGGACGAAACTGGCGCAACCTAGGTTTGCGTGCAACCTGGGCGATCGCCCAGATCGTCATCGATCCGCAAGACCCGCGCCGGGTTTGGGTCGCGGCGGTCGGCAATCCCTATCGCGATAGCACCGCCCGGGGCGTCTATCGCACGACCGACGGTGGTGCGACGTGGCAACGTACGCTCTATCTCGGTCCGGCCAGCGGTGCATCCGACCTCGCGATCGATCCGCGTCACCCCAACGCTCTGTATGCCGGCACCTGGCAGTTCCGTCGCGCGCCGTGGACGTTCACGAGCGGCGGTCCGCTCGACGGAATCTTCAAGTCGACTGACGGCGGCGCGAGCTGGCATTGGCTGCGCGGGCATGGCTTGCCGAGCGACCTGATGGGGCGCATCGGCATCGCGGTTGCGCCGAGCGATCCGCGACGCGTCTACGCAGTCATTCAATCCAAGCAGGGCGTGCTCTGGCGATCGGATGATGCCGGCGCGCACTGGCGGCTGATGAGCAAAGACACGCTCATCAACCAGCGGCCCTTCTACATGAGCCGGCTGGCAGTCGATCCGTCGAATCGCGACCACGTCTTCTTCTCTTCCGAAGATCTGATCGAAACCCGCGACGGCGGCGAGAGCTACCGTGACGTGGTGACCGCGATCCATCAGGATCACCACGGCCTCTGGATCTCCCGCGACGGCCGGCGCATCATCGAGGCAAACGACGGCGGCGCGCCGATCTCCATCGATGGCGGCAAAACCTGGGATTGGCGTTACAACGTGACGCTCGCCCAGATCTATCGCCTAGGCTACGACGAACAGAACCCCTACCGCGTCTGCGGGGGCATTCAGGACAACGATTCCTACTGCGGCCCCTCGGACTCGCTCAGCCCGCTCGGCATCGAGAACTCCGATTGGCGCGACGTCGGCAACGACGGCGACGGATCGTGGGTCTGGCCACAGCCCGGCGATCCATCCTCGATTTGGAACGTCGGCGTCAACGAGCTCAACGGACAACTCGGCATCTACGATATGCGCTCGCGCCAAAACTACGACATCACTCCCGACGTCACCGATACGAACGGGCGGAACCTGGTGGGGCTGCCGTACCGCTCGAACTGGGAGGCGCCGATCGCATTCGCCCACGGCGCGTCCGCGGTACCAGTCGCGTACTACGGGGCGAACGTGCTCTTCGAAACGCGCGACCTCGGACGCACGTGGACCCCGATCAGTCCGGATCTCACGCGCAACGATCCGAGCAAACAGCTCGTCGCGGGTGGTCCGATCAACACCGACGTTTCGGGCGCCGAGTTCTATGACACGATCTTCGACATCGCACCCTCGCCGCTCGATCCCCGGAGGATTTGGGTCGGCACCGACGACGGTTTGGTACAGTTGACGACCAATGCTTCAAGCGGCTCGGCAGAAGTTGCAAGCTGGCGTAACGTGACGCCATCGGGCGTCGCGGCGTGGGGCCGGATCGACACGATCGAGGCGTCGAACCGCTTTGTCGATCGCGCCTACGTTGCGATCGACCGGCACGTCATGGGGGATCCGCACCCGTACATCTTGACGACCGACGACTCCGGCGCGACCTGGCGAACGATCGTCAACGGGCTTCCGGCCGATCAATACGTGCACGTCGTTCGCGAGGACCCGCAGAATCCCGACGTCCTCTACGCGGGGCTGGAGCAAGGGGTTTGGTTTTCGCTCGATCGCGGCGCGCACTGGCAGAGCCTGCGCCTCAACATGCCGTCGGTGGCCATCCACGACATGCGCATTCAGCCGCGCACACACGACCTCATTATCGCGACACACGGCCGCGGCTTTTGGATTCTCGACGATCTCGATGCGATTAGCGGTCTCGCTGATGCGCAGCGTAGCGCGACGCCAACCCTCTTCCCGTTGCGTACCACCTACACGTGGTACCGGTGGTGGACCGACTCCTACGGCACGCAGCCCGACGAATGCTGCCTCGAAGCCGGTGCGTACAGCGGCGAGAATCCGCCCGCGGGCGCGCTCATCAGCTACTACCTGCCGTCGGCGGCGCCGGCATCGATCGAGATCGTCGATGCCGGGGGCAGGACGGTTCGCTGTCTCACCTCGACCGGCACCGCTGGGCTCAACCGCACGGTCTGGGACCTGGCCGAGACGCCGCCCATTCCTTGGCTGCGCGCTCGCAGTTGGAATCGCGGCGGCGACGGCCCGGCAGTCGTCCCCGGCCGCTACACGATTCGCTTGCACGCCGCCGCACAGAGTTTCGATCAACCGCTCACGCTGCTCCCCGACCCGCGCGCACCTTGGACGCAAGCCCAGTACGTCGCGCGCTATGCCTTCGTCAAAGCACTCGACGACGAACTTTCCGCGATCGACGTGGCGCTGAATCGTCTCGATAAGTTGGACCAGACCCCGGAAGTAGCCGCGCTGCGCGCGCAGTTCACGTCGGGCGTCGTGAACTCGGAGGACGATCAGCTGATGCCCGATCGCCTGCGCGAGCGGCTGACGATTCTTCAAGGCGCGATCGCGCTCTCACAAGGGCCGCCGCTTCCACCCCATAAGCGCGAAGCCGCCGCGATTCGCGCCCAGTTCGATTCCGCCACGGCAGCCTATCACGCGTTTCTCGAAGCTCATCACCTGCCGTCGGACCCCGCACCGCCGGTCTGCTCGCCCTTCGACTCCGCTCAGGATGACATGCCCTTCGACTTCACTCAAGGAGCTAGCCGATGAAACAGTATTTGGCGTTTTTGGCGTTGCTCGTCGTGGTGCCGTCGATTCCGGCCTGGGCCGGCACGACCGGCGGCATCAGTGGCACCGTTACCGAAACGGGGAGCACGAAGCCGATCGCGGGCGTAACGGTTAGCGTTACCAGCCCGTCGCAGAGCGCGAGTGCGACCACCGACGCGCGAGGCCACTTTGCATTCGTCTCGCTGGCACCCGACGAGTACACCGTCGCCCTTTCCAAGAGCGGATACGAGCCGGCCTCGTATGCCGGCGTCGCCGTCTTCGCCGACGCGCAACAGACACTCGCGCTCTCGATGCGCATTGCGCTCAAGACGATCGCCAACGTCACGTCGCGGAGCGCCGCGAGCTTGGTCCGGCCCGGAACGACCGCCGACCTCTACTCGGTCAACGCCGCACAGCAGGAACGAACGGCCGTGCTGGGCGGGGGCGGCATGCTCAACAGCGCGTATTCTGCCATCGCGTCGGTTCCCGGCGCCTTCGTGCCGACCAATCAGAACGGCTACTTGGCTGCGGTGCACGTCCGCGGCGGCGATGCGTACGAAGTCGGCTACGAGTTCGACGGCGTTCCGGTCAACCGCGCCTTCGACAACTATCCATCGGGCTCGCTCTCTTCGCTCGGTCAGCTCGAGCTGCAAGTCTATACCGGCGCTACGCCGTCGAACGCGGAGGCACAAGGCCTCGCCGGCTTCATCAATCAGGTCATTAAGACCGGAACCTTTCCGGGATACGCGACGGCGAATGCCGGCTTCGGCACGCCGACTTTCTACCACAGTCTCAACGTCGAGGCCGGCGGCGCGACGCCCGACCGCATGTTTTCTTACTACGTCGGCATCGGCGGCTACAATCAAGATCACATCTACATCGATCAGTTCGGCGGCGCCGACCTTGCGGACGAGTTCGGGCAGCAGCTCGGACAATGCCCGAGTCCGGCGGCATTGCGAACCACCTACTTGCCGTCCTGCTATACGAACGGTAAGCCGAATGTCGGTCAGAACGGGACGCCCGGCTGGATCCTCGGCCCGTTTGGATTCGGCACGATCAACCCTGCCAACCTGGCGACGCGCACCTCGGTCGCCAACTTCCACATCGCGATCCCGCATAAAAACGACGGCCTGCGCGACGACATTCAGTTGCTTTACGACAACGACGAGATTTTCACGACTTTCTTGAGCTCCGTCAATGACGAGGGTTACAACAACTGGATCAACACCGTCGGCAGCTTTCCGCCCTACTACCTCGATGCGTACCAGTATCGCGGACCTCTTGGCACGTTTCTTCCGAAGAACTATACGTCGCTCGTCGTCCCATACTACTACCCCTCGTCGCCTCCGCATCCGTTCGATGGCCCGATTCCCGACGCGTACAATCAGCGCGACCGCGGCTACAACGGCCAGGCCATCGTCAAGCTTCAGTATCAAAAAAACTTCAGCTCGAGCGCGTTCATGCGTGTCTATGGCTACACGTACTATTCCGACTGGATCGAGAATGGGCCGATGATGTCGCTGCAGCCCTACGCGTACTATGACTCCGGCGATTACGAGATCAACAATCACACCCGGGGCATCAGCCTCTCGTTCACCGATCAGATCAATCAGCAGAACCTGCTGGAAGCAGAGGGCTCGTATACGACGGCTACCGGCGCGCGCATTTACAACGAACAGATGTTCCAGTATGGGCTGTCGTACGGCAACGCGTTCGCGGTGCTGGTAAACCAGCACGACCCGTTCAGCGGAACCTGTTACCGGCTGGGACATGGCTCTACGACGCCGACTACGTGCGGCGACGGCCAGGGCGGCGGGGTCACGTACGGGACACTTCCCACCTTCTTAACGCTGAGCAATCCGACCGCTAACGGCAACGTCAGCGGTCTGAGCTGCGGCGGCGGTCCTTGCGCTTACTACGTCGTCGAGAACGGAGCGTACGGTTTGAACAACACCGTCATCCCATACTTCTCCGGCTACTCGATCACCGATCAGTGGCGTCCGAGCGACAGACTGTTCTTCAATCTGGGCGTTCGCGTCGACAATTACAGCTTCGTCGGAGCAAACACCGACACGGGAGCGGCGCGAGACTTCTGGTTCAATGCCTTCAACGAAGATACGTGCTACGATACGCAAACGCTAACGCTGATCGACCGTAGCGCGCTGATCGGATCCGGCCCCTGGAGCACGAACTCGCAAAAGCCCTGCTCGGCATTCGGCAAGCAATACGTCGACGCGAACATGCAAAATACGCCGGGCGCCTTCGACTACAACATCCCGCAGCCGCGGCTGGGCGCGACCTATACCGTCAGTCCGGACACGGTATTGCGTGCCAGCTATGGCAAATATAATGAGCAGCCCAGCTCGGCGTACGAACAGTATGATACGCTCGAGCAAAACCTCCCCGACACGCTCTCGCAGTTCTATCCACTCGGCTTCACCAGCCCGGGGCACGACGTCGCGCCGTCGATCTCGTACAACAGCGATCTCTCGATCGAGCATCATTTCAAGGGAACAGACATGTCGTTCAAGCTCACACCTTTTCTGAGACAGACTCAGGGTGAGGTGAACAGCTTCTATATCAACTATGTGGCGGAAATCACCTCCGGGCTGAACGCCGGATATCAAACCTCACGAGGCTTCGAATTTCAGTTCGACAAGGGTGACTTCACTCGCAACGGCTTTTCCGGACAGCTTTCCTTTGCCTACACGTACGCGACGGTGCGCTACAGCACGCTGCCGAACGGAACGACCATTCTCTCGCCGGTCAACTCGACGATCGCGCAGTACAACGCCTACACGAAGGCCTGCGCTGCCGGCGGCAACGCGCGCGGCAAAACGCAGTACGGACAGCTCATGTGCGGTTCGACGACGAACGGAAAGGCGGCGGCCGCGTGCTACACGCCGTCGGGCAATCCGGACCCCAGTTGCGCGCCGGGCGACATCTCGAACCCTTATTGGCTCTCGCCGGCGTTTTCGCTCCTTAATCCGACCGCGTCGTACTTGCCCTATTCGATCTTTCCGGGTCCGGTCGGCTCAGGCGTCAACGCGTTTAACTATCCGTACGTCGCAACCCTAATCTTGAACTACAAGCATAATAAATTCACGGTCACGCCGTCACTGCAGTTCGTCGCCGGCAACCGCTACGGCGCACCGTTGACGACGCCGGGTATCGATCCGGCTGCCGGGTGCGCGCCGCTGCCCGGATCGACAGCTCATGATCCGCGTTACCCGTACGGCTCGGCGGGCGGCGCGCCGTACAACGCCGATACCTCGACTTGCGCGGCGACGCTCACGATTCCCGATCCCTATACCGGACAGTTCGACGGGCTCGGCGCGTTTCGCGAGCCCGCGCAGCTGCTGGGGCACCTGCAGATCGGCTACGAAATCTCATCGCGCTTGAGCCTCTCGCTCACGCTCGCGAACTTGTTGCAGACCTGCTTCGGCGGCCAGCAGACAAAGTTCACCTACTACTGGAGCAACACGACCTGCCTGTATACCGACCTCAACGGCGGTCCGTTATCGCCGCCGGTAGGCAACGCCTACAATCCCGGGGCGAACATACAACCCTTCCTCAAATATCCCTACGAGCCGTATTTCGGTATCTACAACGACCAGACGAGCTCGCTCAACGAACCCTTTAATGCGTACCTCACGCTGAAAGTGAGCATTTGATTGCGATACGACGCGATCGTCATCGGCGGCGGGCATAACGGCCTGGTGACGGCCTGTTATCTCGCGCGCGCCAAGTGGAAGGTCCTGGTGCTGGAGCGCCGCTACGTCCTCGGCGGGGCCTGCGTTACCGAGGAAACCTTTCCCGGCTTCAAAGTCTCGACAGCGGCCTACGTCAACAGCCTCTTTCGCCCCGAGATCGTACGCGATTTGCGCCTGCGCGAGTACGGATTCGACCCGATCGAGCGCAATCCGGCCTCGTTCTCGCCGTTTCTGGACGGGCGTTACTTGATGCTCGGTACCGGCAGCGCGCGCGACGTCGAGGAGATCGCCAAGTTCAGCCGACGGGACGCCGACAACTATCCGAAGTACGAAGCGATGCTGGAACGCGTCGCCGGGGTCGTCGAGCCGACGCTTACGCAGATTCCCCCCAATCTCGTCCATCCCAACCTTGGCGCGCTGCTCGAGGCCGGACAAATGGGGCGCAGGCTCCAGAAACTCGGCTCGGCGATGGGGGAGGCGATCGAGGTGTTGACCGGCGCGGCTCGTCCGATCCTGGATCGCTGGTTCGAGTCGGAAGAGCTGAAAGGCACGATTGCGACCGACGCCATCATCGGCGCGTTCATGACGCCCTCGATGCCGGGCAGCGCCTACGTCCTCTTCCACCATGTGATGGGCGAGACGAACGGGAAGCGCGGCGTCTGGAGTTACGTGCGCGGCGGGATGGGCGGGCTCACGCAGGCGCTGGCGAGCGCTGCGCGCGACCTCGGCGTCGAGATCCGCACGCAAGCCGAGGTCGCGAAGATCCTCACGCGCGACGGCCGGGTGAGCGGCGTCGCGCTTTCCGACGGCAGCGAGTTCTCAGCAAAGAAGGTCGCCAGCGGCGTCGACTGCCATCTCACGTTCGAGAAGTTCCTCGACCCCTCCGAGTTGCCGCCGGAGTTTACGGAAGCCGTCGGGCGCATTTCGTACGCCAGCGGGTCCTGCAAGATCAACGTGGCGCTGCAGCGCCTGCCGAGTTTCAGTGCGTTGCCCGGCCACGAACCGGGACCGCAGCACTTCGGCACCGTGCACCTCTGTCCGGACCAAGACTTCATCGAGCGCGCCTACGACGACGCCAAATACGGATCGTTTTCGAAAGAGCCGATCGTCGAATGCACGATGCCCTCGTCGCTCGATCCGTCGGTCGCGCCCCCGGGCAAGCATCTCATGTCGATGTTCACGCAGTACGCACCCTACCGGTTGAACGGCGGCGACTGGACCGACGCGTTGCGCAACGAATATGCCGACCGCTGCTTCGAGGTCGTCGAGCGCTACGCGCCCGGTTTTAAAGACTCGGTAATCGACCGTCAGATTCTCACGCCGGTCGATCTGGAAGCAACCTTCGGCCTCACCGGTGGCAGCATCTTCCAAGGCGCGATGCCGTTGCATCAGCTCTTTGCCTTCCGGCCGGTGCCGGGTTACGCGAGCTACACCACGCCGGTAAAGGGCCTCTATCTGTGCGGCGCCGCCGCGCATCCCGGCGGGGGCGTCATGGGCGCGGCCGGCTGGAACGCCGCGCGGGTCATGCTGCGCGGCTGATGACGGTCGCCGCTCGGATCGCGTGCCTGGGCGTTGCGGCGTGGATCCTTAGCGCGACCGCCGCGGCGCAACAGGTCAATCCGGCCGGCCCCGGCATCAAAAATCCGTCGTTGCTTGACCCCAACCGGCCGCCGCAGCGCGAGCTGCAGACCAACGTTCCCGACGGATTCACGGTCACAGCGGTCGGCGACCTCATCATCTCGCGACCGCTTTCGCAATATGCGGCGCGCGACCCGCAGTTCAAAGCCGTGCTCGACGCCCTGCACGGCACCGACGTTCTCTATGGAAATCTCGAGACGACGATCTTCGATGTGCGAACCTTTAAGGGTTATCCGTATTCCTTCGAAGGGGATTGGACGAATTCGAGCCTGCCCACCGTGGCGCGCGATCTACGCGCGATGGGCTTCGATCTCGTGTCGCGCGCGAATAACCACTCGTTCGACTGGGGGATCGAAGGCATGCGCGAGACGAACGCGTGGCTCGACCGCGCCGGGATCGCGTATGCCGGCGTCGGCGAGGATCGCGCGTTGGCTCGCGCCGCCGCATACTTCGAAAGCCCTAAAGCGCGCGTTGGTTTGGTCTCGTTCGCGTCGACGTATCGTCCGACGACCGATGCTCTACCGGCCCAGGGCGCGGCCCCGGCGCGACCCGGATTGAGCGCGCTCGCGGTTTCGGAAGTCATCGATCTGCCGGCGGATGACATGCAATCGCTCGCGCACGTGAGCTGCCGGCTCTACCGCGTCGGTTGCGGCGAGGTGCCGACGACGATCGCGCTGTTCGACAACACCTTCAAGGTGTCGGACACGTTCCACTACGAATACACCGTAGATCCCGAGGATCTCGCGGGAATCGACGCGGCCATTCGCAGCGGTAAGCAGAACGGCGATTTTCTAATCGCGGCAATCCATTCGCACGAGTGCTCGATCGGTTGCGATGACTCGCGCAAGGCCGAACTTCCGGCAGCCTTCCTGCGCGGCGTCGCGCACGGCGCCATCGATTCCGGAGCCGACATGTTCGTAACGACCGGCATTCACAATCTTGGTCCGATCGAAATCTATCGAGGCCGCCCGATCTTCTACGGGTTGGGCAACTTCTTTTGGAGCGATATCCAGCTGCCGTTGCCGCACGATCTCTACCAAGAGAATGCCGCGCTGCTGGCCGGCGTCTATGCCCATCCGGAGCGCGTTTCGCCCTACGACCTCAGCGCCGCGCTCAATGCTAAAAGCTTCGCGAACTCGTTCACCTTTCAAAGCGTCATTGCAAAGTCGACGTTCGTCCACAACCGGCTCGCCAACATCACGCTGTATGCTCTCGATCTCGGGTACGGGAGAAAGCTCACGACCAGCGGCATCCCGGAATTGGCCGACCCGTCGACGGCGCGGACGATTTTTGCGCGCATCGTCGCTGCCACGCGTCAGTACGGCTTGCCGCCACTCGACATGCGCGTTGACGGATCGGTGGCTACGATCCTACCGTGAGCAAGCGCGGCGCCGTCCTCGTGCCAATCGTTGCGGGCAGCCCGCACCGCGTGATCTTCGTAGAGCGCGCGGCGCATCTGCGCCGTAATCCCGGACAAGTCGGCTTTCCCGGAGGCGGCGCCGAGCCGAGCGACGGCGGCGATCCGGTACGGACCGCCCTGCGCGAGCTGAGCGAGGAACTCGGCGTCGCCCAAGAATGCGTGAATGTCGTCGGACAACTATCCGAGCTCGAACAACGCTCGAGCGGCTTGATCATCACGCCGGTGGTCGGAGTACTGAGCGCGGATGCACCGCCGTTCGCCGTCGACGGTAACGAGATCGTCGGCTCGTTCGCCGTGCCGCTCCCACTGATTGTCGCAAACAGCGGCCCATCGCTCGACTATGACGGACGGCATATCTGGGGGTTTACGGCGCGCATCCTCAAGTCGTTCGTCGACGAGTGGAACGCGCCCGATTCCGAACTCCGCCGCGCGATTGAAAGCTAACCGCCAAGGTCACTCCGTCGGCGCGACGCGCGTGCGCGGAAGAATAACGATTGCGAGCGCCGCAACGACCACGAGCGCGACGATATTGCAGACGAGCGTAAAGCGATCGTCGATCGCCATCGAACCCATCGAGACGCCTCCGAGCGCGCTCCCGATCAGGCGTTCCATGATTGCGCCCGCCAGCATCGCACCGATCGTGAAGAGGCCGACGAACGTCCAGGCGACGCGCCGGGGAAAGGATTTCAGGTAGATCGATATCAGCGGGATAATCAGCAGGTCGCCATAGATGAACGCGGTGTTGGCACCAAGCGGGATGCCGGCATTGGCGAGGTAGCGCGCGACCGGAACGTTGCCCATCGAACAGACAAAGGTGGCGATCGCGATGAGCAGTCCGACGATCAGCAGCAGGAGATAGCCAACGTACGGCACCGAGCCGACGGCGTGCAGCGCGCCGGCGAGCCAGCCCGGGGGGATCAACGCCGCGGCAAAGCCGGCGATGAGATAGCCGACGATCAGCTCCGTGCGCAGCATCCGCACGTCGGCCAGCGCGGTCGCCGCGATCGCCGACCAGGTCTCGCGCCGGCCGAGCGACGCCAATCCTCGCGCGGGCTCGCCGCCGTCGCCGCACGCGTGATGGGAATGCTCGTCCATCGCATCGTGCGATCGCGCTCCATTATACTCGGCCTGCAGACGCGCGAGCTCTCCCGGCCGAAAGAGGAGCGAAAATCCCACCGTTATTACGACAATGATGATGATGCCCCCGAAGAACTCTGCGAAGGCAAACTTCCACCCCAGCAGCGACCAGAATAGAATGAGGATCGCGATATTCATATTCGTCGACGAGGTGAGAAAGGCGAAGATCGCGCGCGCATCGGCGCCTTGCCGATAGAATCCGCGCGCTGCCGCGGCCGCGCCATAGGAGCAAGACGACGAGATGATGCCAAAGCCGGAAGCGTAGAGCAAGCCTCGCAGGCCCGGGCCGAGGTAGCGGAGCATCGTCGCCGGCGTCAATGCCACCTGGACGATCGCCGAGACGAGAAAGCCGAAGATCAGCCCGAAAAGGCTGTCCCAAAAAAACGTTGCGGCTTGCGCGATCCCTGCAATCAGCGCGTGAAGGACGGCCACACGAAAATGTCCTTAGCCGCCGACGCCGACCGGGGCGTGCCCGAAGAGCGGCGGAACGAAGTGACCGGCCAGGTACGAAATCACGAAGACGCCGATTCCGAAAAGCGCAACCTCGAATCCTTTGCCGACCGGACTCCGCTCGCTGAGGGTGCCGGCGTGGTAGCCGACCGCAAACAGCGCGACGACCGCAAAAACCAGCGACGTCATGGTTGAAGCGTTCATGGAAAGCGGCAGCATGAAGGCGATGATCGGCACGAGCGAACCAACCGCAAACGAAGCGCCCATCGCGAGCGGTGCGCGCAATCCGGTATCGTCGGCCTCACGCGGATCGATTCCGAACTCGTCGCGCACCATCTCATAGAGATAGATGTCGGGCATCTTCGTAAGACGCTTGACGATCATCTCCGCCTCGTTGGCGCTGAAGCCTTTGAGCTTGTAGTAGGCGACCTGCTCGGTAAACTCGCCTTGCGGATCGGCGTCCATCTCGCGCTTCTCCATGTCGATGGTCGCCTGCACGACCTCGCGCTCGGACTTGCGGCCAAGATACTCACCGACGCCCATCGAGAGCGCACCGGCCAGCAATGCCAGAAAGCCGCTGATGAAGACCGCGGAACGCGCGCCTTCCGCGACGCCGACGCCGGTGATGATGCCGAGCGTGGTCAGGATGCCGTCCTGCGCGCCGAAGACGATCTCGCGGATGCTGCGGCGCTTCTCGAGATTGCGCCGCTGTGGCGTATCGGGGACGCGCGGGCGCACCCGTTGCCATCCCGGCACGTCGACGAGGACCTCTTGAACGGGCGGCGCGAGGTCGCCGTCGTTGCCTTCGGACATGCGCATGGCTTGACGTTAGGTACGCCGAACTCCTCGCCTCATGGTAAGACCGCTATCGCTCTTAGCCGTGGTTGCCGCTCTCCTTTGCGCCTCGACGGCGCGGGCGTTCGCCGACAACTGGCCGCTCTTCGGATACGATCCCGCGCGCAGCGGATTCAATAGCTCCGAGCACATCCTGACCGTCGCCAACGTCCATCGTTTGCGCGCGCGCTGGCAAATCTCGCTGGGGTCGGTCGCCGACTCGACGCCGATCCTACTCGAGCGCGTGCGCGTCGGGCGCGCCTATCGCCCGGTGCTCTTTCAAACGACGACCGCCGGCGTCACGCTGGCAATCGAAGCGACGTCGGGGCGCATTCTCTGGCGCTACGCAACGCATGGCTCGAATATTACCGATTCGACGCCGGCCGCAGATCCATCGGGGGAGACGATCTACGTGCCCGGCATCGACGGCAAGGTCCACAAGCTATCCGCGTCGCGCGGGCGAGAGGTTGCGGCGCCGGGGTTTCCGGCGCGCATCACGCGGATGCCCGATAGCGAGAAGGACGCTTCGCCGCTTAACGTCGCCAACGGCTTTCTCTACGCGGTCACCTCGGGGTATCTCGGCGACGCGCCGCCGTACGATGGGCACGTCGTCGCCGTGCGGCTGCGCGACGGCGCGGCCACGGTCTTCAACTCGCTCTGCTCGCGAGATCGCCAGTTGCCGGGGCCGAGCTCCTGCTCCCAACAGCGCTCCGGAATTTGGGGGCGCGGCGGCGCCGTCGTCGATCCGGACGCCTCGATGAACGGGCGCATCTACGCAGCCACTGGAAACGGCGACTTCGATGCCAGCACCGGCGGGCATAATTACGGCGATTCGCTGCTTTCGCTCACCGCCGATCTCTCGACGCGCATAGGCAGTTACACGCCAACCGACTATCAAGAGCTCGAGCAGGGCGACGTCGACCTGGGAAGCACCTCACCGGCCCTGCTCCCGCTGCAGCCGTCGAGCAAGACACCCCTGATGCTCGTGCAAGGCGGGAAGGACGGCATCCTCAAGCTGCTCGATCGCGCGCACCTTCCCGGCGTCGGCCACGAGCTTCAGAAGGTGACGCTGCCGGACGCGCTCTTCTCGACGCCGGCGGTCTGGACGGACGGCGAGAGTGCGTGGATCTTCATGGGATTCCCGACCGAGGTCCAAGCTTATCGCCTGCGCACCGACGCCCAAGGCGTCAGCCGGCTCGTCGGCGTCTGGCGTAATGCAGCCGGCCAGACCGCCGGCGAAGGCACGTCGCCGGTTGTCGCCAACGGCATCGTCTTCGTCGCGTTCGACGACGCGATCGTGGCACTCGACGCGCGCACGGGAATGGAGTTGTGGAGCAGCGCGCGCCGCAGCGCCGTGCACACGATTGGCGCCGTTCATTGGCAGAGTCCAATCGTCGTCAACGGCTGGCTGTACTGCTCGGATGAGAACGGTGACTTAACCGCGTATTCGCTGCCATCGCCCGATCGACCGCGACCTTTTGTTGGGGCGTCAGGGGCACGAGCGGCGGCATCGGCCGTTCCCAGCTCTCGTCGCCGCGCGTCGTCGCGGTAAGGTAGCGTACCGCCGGAATGAACGGCGCGCCGCCCAGCGCCGCGCGCCGGCACGTCAATTCGTCCTCAAGCCCTTCATCGTCGCCTACAAAGACGTCGTGCGCAAGACGCGGCCAAAGCGCGACGCTTCCCGAGATGCAGCCCGCGGCGCCGCGACGTTTGGCGCCAAGCAGATCGCCTTCCGAGCCGACCAGTATCTTAAAGTCCGGATGACGCGCTTGCAGTTCGGATTGCAGGTGTGGATCGTTCGAGCTCTCCTTCATGCCCAGGATGACTCCCGGGAACGCCGCGAGCAGACGGTCGACCAAGTCGGGATGGAACGTGATGCCGCTCATGCGCGGAAAGTTATAGAGCAGCACGCCGCGGGCCGGCGGTGCGGTGCGCGCGAACAGAGCATCGAAGAAAGCGACGATGCCGTCGTCGCCGGCATCGCGAAAGTAGAACGGCGGCATCACCAATGCCGCTGCGAATCCGCACTCGAAGGCATGGCGCACCAGCCGCGCGGCATCGTCGAGCGAGGCCGCGCCGCTCCCGGCCATCATGCGGCCGCGCGGCAGGCCACTCGCAGCCAGGGCGCTTGTAAACGACATGCGCTGCTCTAGGCTGAACGACATCGCTTCGCCGGTCGTGCCGAGCACGTTGAGCCCGTCGATGCCGCTCGCCAACAGATCGCGATAATAAGCGATCGCTTTGCGCGCGTCGGGTTGCAGCTCGCCATTGAGCGGCGTCAGCGCGGCCGACCAGACTCCAGATGGGCTCACGAGCGCGACAACGCGCCTTTGATGAAGAACGCGAGATTGGCAGGACGCTCGGCCAGCCGGCGCATGAGGTAGGGAAACCAGTAGCTGCCGTACGGGATCGAGAGACGGACGCGATATCCGCGCGCGACCAGCGCGCGCGCTAATGCGGTACCGATGCCGTAGAGCAGCTGAAACTCAAAGCGCCCGCGTTTGGGCAGGCTTTGCGCGGTCGCCAGTTCTTCTGCATACGCGACCATGCGGGGGTCGTGGGTCGCAATGGCGGTGTACCCGTCATGCGAAAGCGCGAGCTCGACCATTCTGCGATAGTTCGCGTCTACGTCCCGCTTGCGTGGATAGGCGATCGCCGGCGGTTCGAGGTAGGCTCCCTTGACGATCCGAACGTTCGGCGCGAGCGCCGTCATCGCTTCCAAGTCACCGAGACTGCGATGGAGATACGATTGGAGCACGAAGCCGACGCACGTGAAGCGCTCGCGTAGGCGGCGATGGATTGCCAGCGTTGCATCGACGTAGCGCGACTGCTCCATATCGGTCCGTATGGTCGCGTTCGTTTCCTGCGCGGCGAGCGCGATGCGCGAAGCATTTTCAAAGGCTAGTTCGGGGTCGATGTCGAGGCCGACGTGCGTCAGCTTGAAGGCGATGTTGGCATCGATATTCTCGTTCGCGAACGTGCGAAGGAGGCGGCAGTATTCGTCGGTCACCGCACATGCTTCCGAGGCGTCGCGAACGCCTTCGCCGAGGATCGTGGCCGCTACCGCGAAGCCCTGGCCATTGGCCGCCTTGGCGACGCTCAAAAACTCGGCGGCGGTTTCGCCGGCGACGAATCGCCGCGCTCCCAAGCGCATGCCGTATCGCGTGACGGCACGCCGAACGAATCCATTGTCGGCCGCCGCCAGAATCGCTCCCCGCAACGGACGATCGAGTACCGACGCCACAGCATCGCTCTTCTGCTATAGTCGGGGGAGTCATGCCTGAACAATTCGTCCCATTCCAGCTCGAGCGGCTGCTCTCTGCGTGGGAGAACCGCGTCGAATACAATCTCTCCGAAAGCGGCGTCCATCCGATGAGCGTGCGCGAGGTGTTGGGCGATGAAACCGCCCTCGACGGGCTCGGTGCGCTCCCGTTGCGGTATCCGCAGGCCAACGGCACGCCCGCGCTGCGTGAGGCCATCGCGGCGCTGTACCCCGATGCGACGGCCGAAAACGTGCTCGTCACCGTCGGCGCCATCCAGGCGAACTTGGTGGCGCTCGCGGCGCTCACGGAGCCCGGCGACGCGGTCGCCGTGCTCGAACCGAACTACCGCCAGCTGTGGGGCGCCGCTCAAAATCTCGGCCGCCGCGTCGCGACCTTCGGCTTGCGCCCCGAGCTCGATTGGCGCCTCGATCGCGCCGAGCTCGAACGCGCGATCACGCCGGCAACGCGGCTGGTTGCGATCGTGAACCCGAACAATCCGACCGGACGCGCGTTAAACGCCGATGACCGGCGCGCCGTCGTCGAGGCCGCACAGCGCGTGGGCGCATGGTTGCTCGCCGACGAGGTCTACGCCGGGGCCGAACGCGCGAGCGACGCAATGACCCCGACCTTCTATGGCGAGTACCAGCGCGCGCTTGCAGTCAACAGCCTTTCGAAGACGTACGCCCTCCCGGGGTTGCGGATCGGCTGGATCGTCGGACCGCTCGAGGCCGTAGCCCACATGTGGGCCTGGCAAGATTACGCGACGATCAGCGCCGGCATGCTCGGCAACCAGCTTGCAGCACGTGCCCTTTCGCCCAGCGCGCGCTCGCGGATCATCGCGCGAACACGGGAGTATGTTCGCCGTGGATTCGAGCGGCTCGAGGCCTGGGCGTTGCAGCGCGACGATGTCGAGGTCGTCGCGCCCGACGCGGGAGGTATCTGTCTGCTCAAGTATGTCCGGCCGATCAACTCAAGCGACCTTGCGATGCGGCTGATCGAACGCGCAAGCACGCTGACGGCGCCCGGCGATGCGTTCGGCATCGATGGCTACCTGCGGATCGGCTTCGCGTTGCCCGCGGGTTACTTGGACGCGGGCTTGGGCCGCATCGGCACCGTGCTCGACGATCTTTAGGGGTTGCGGATGAAGATACCGTGGGTGCTGATCGTCGCAATCCTTGGATCGGCGATGACGTTCATCGACAGCACGGCGGTGAACGTTTCGCTGCCGGTGCTGCAACGCGAGCTGCGCACCACGACCGAGCAGACGCAGTGGGTCATCGAAGGTTATGCACTCTTTCTCTCCGCGCTGATTCTGCTGGGCGGCGCCTTAGGCGATCTCTACGGTCGGCGGCTGATCTTCGAGATCGGCATTCTCATCTTCGCGCTCTCCTCGCTCGCATGTGCGCTGGCCGGGTCCATCGACTTCCTAATCGCCGCGCGCTGCGTGCAAGGCATCGGCGGTGCGCTCTCGACGCCGGGTAGCCTCGCGCTCATTAGCGCCGCGTATGACGGAGCCGAGCGCGGGAAGGCGATCGGAACCTGGTCGGGCTTCTCGGCGCTGACGTCCGCCGCCGGTCCGGTCATCGGCGGCTGGCTCACGCAGGAATACTCGTGGCGTTACGTCTTCGTCATCAATCTGCCGATCGCGTTGGTGGTGCTCCTGATTCTCCATGGCGCAGTGGCCGAGAGCCGCGACCAATCGGCGGATCGTAAAATCGACGTCCTCGGCGCGGTGCTGGCGACGCTGGGCCTGGCTCTGCTCGTTTACGGCCTGATCGCCATGGATGCCGGACGCATCGCGGCCTGGGCAGTTGCGACGGTCATGCTTGGCGTCGTGACACTGGTGATCTTCGTCTTCTACGAACGGCGCATCGCCGATCCGATGCTGCGTCCGGATCTATTCGCGTCGCGAACGTTCCGCGTAACGAACGTCTACACGTTCTTTCTCTACGCCGCGCTCGGGGGAGCCATGTATTTCGTTCCGTTCGTGCTCATCAACGTTCACCACTACCCGCCGGCGGCCGCAGGCGCCGCGCTGTTGCCCTTCGTCTTCATCATGGTCGTCTCGTCGCGATGGTCGGGCGGGTTGGTGGCGCGGATCGGCGCGCGCACGCCGCTGGTGCTCGGATCGATCGTCGCGGCCTTGGGCTTTTTCGCCTTTGCCTTGCCGGGAATGGGCGGATCATACTGGACGACCTTCTTTCCCGCGGCGACGGTGCTCGGCATCGGCGGCGCGCTCTTCGTTGCGCCCTTGACGACCGCCGTGATGAACGCCGTGAGCGTGGAGCACGCGGGCGTTGCGTCGGGCGTCAATAATGCCGTCGCTCGCACCGCGGGGCTGATCGGCATCGCCGCGCTGGGCATTATCGTGACGGCGGCGCCATCGTTCATTGCAGGGTTCCGCGGAGCGATGATCGCGTCGGCCGGACTCTCATTCGCTGCCTGCATCATCGCCGCAGTGGGACTCGTGCGCCGGACGCAGCGCGTTTCGACGGCTTGAGGAACCTCTGAAGAAGTCGCTGCACCGATCGCAGCGAGCAGTTTCGCTGCAGATCGAGGCGCGCCCGAGGGAGTATAGTTGTACGCTCTGTGACCGAGGGTGCAACGACGAGATGTGGTGAAACTGCCGCTGCCCGAAGGGTTTGGCCGCAAAGCCGCCATCTGCGTTGTCGAAGGCTCGGTCACAGACTGCTCCGAGTATGCTTCCTCGCCTTCTCCTCGCACCTCGCGGCTTTGCGGCCCAAACGATCGGTACAAGGACTTCTTCAGAGGTCCCTTAACCCGCGGATAACCTCGCGATGGTAGGCTCGAAGCGTGACCGTCGCGCAGATCACCGACCTGCACGTCAGACGCCGCGGCCACGTGCTGCACCACATGCCGCACGTCGTGCAACCCCTCCGCCGGGCGCTCGCGACGATCACCGCTTTGCCTCACCGTCCTCGCTGCATCGTTGCCACCGGCGACTTGACCGAAGGCGGCTCGCCTGAGGAGTATTGGCGCCTACGCGAGATCATCGAGGGTACGCCGGTTCCCATCTATCTGATTCCCGGCAATCACGATCGGCGTGACCCACTGCGGCAGGTCTTCAACGATCACGCGTACCTGCAGGCGCACGGAGAAGCCGTGCTATTCACGATCGAGTTGCCGGCGGTGCGCGTCATCGCGCTCGACACGAGCGAGGGGAAGCGGCACGGCGGTTATCTCGACCGATCTCGCCTGCGTTGGCTCGACGAGGCGCTCCGCAGGCGCAGTGACGTCCCGACGATTCTCGCGATGCACCATCCGCCGTTTCCGACCGGCGTGCGCAAGTTCGATGCGCAGCCGTTCGAAGGGCGCGACGCGCTTGCGGCGCTCGTCTCGGCGCATCCGCAGATAGCGCGCATCATCTGCGGTCACGTGCACCAGCACTTGATGCGGCCTTGGTGCGGAACGCTCGGCGTCGCGGCTCCCAGCACCGCGCCGACGCTCGTGCTCCGGCCGCACGCGCCTGGTCTTTCGCGCGAGCCCGGCGGTCTGCTGCTGCACCGCTGTGAAAACGGCGGCATTACAACCACGCTCGTGCGGACGGCGTCGACGCCGGTCTCGATGAGCGCCTAGCAGCCTCGTCGAACGGGCGGGGGTGCTCGCCGCGCTCCTCACGCCACTCGCAATCCTCTTCGTGCCGATGTACGCGACGCCGACCGCGCGCCAGTTGCCGGTAATGGCCGGAGCTATCGCGCGCGTCGAGGTGCGCGAGCCGCCGCGGCATTGGCTCGGCGACTACATTGTGCCCGGCGACGTCAACGCGATCGATCGGTGGCTCGCCTACGCGGCCCCAACGGCGGACGACTTCGTGATCTCGATCGACATGCTCGCCTACGGCGGGCTCGATGCCTCGCGGGTGCCCGGCGTAGCGCAACACGAGGCGATCGCAAGGCTGGAAACGCTGCGCAGACTGCGCGACGTGCGCCCGCAGGCGCATATCGCAGCGTTCGCAACGATCATGCGTTTGGAACCGACGGCCGTCGCCCCAGTCGGAGCGGCTCGCCTGTATTGGTCGGGCGCGCAGCCGCCGACGTGGCAACAGATCTGGGAGTACGCACAGCTGCACGATCCTCCGCTGCCCAGCGAAGCGCCGCGCGCCCGCGAGTTACAGACGCAGATCGGCCGAGCGGTTCTCCAGCAGTATCTCCAAACACGCGAACGCGACCGCAACGTCGATCTGGCGGCGTTAGGATTGGTCGCGGACGGGACGCTCGATCGCATCATCATCGGCCAGGACGATGCCGGTCCCGTCGGCCTGCACGTGAAGGACGTCCGCGCGCTCAAACAAGCGGTTGCGGACCTCGGCATCGCGGGCCGCGCCTCGATCGAGCCGGGCGCGGACGAGCTCGGCATCGTGCTCGTCGCGCGAGCACTCGCCCGACGGATCGGCTGGACGCCGCGCGTCGCCGTGCACTACTCGACGCCCAACGGAGCATTCACGCAGGACCCGCTCGAGTATGCGCCCGTGCACGTTACGATCGACGCGCTCGTTAGCCGATGCGGAGGCGTGCGCGACGATAACCGGCCCGACCTGATGTTGTACGTTCGCGTCCCCGGCACGTCGCCGGCGCAGGACGACCGTCTGCTTGATGCGTTGCGCTCCAACGTGCAGCGGGGGCGTTCGGTCGCGCTCGTCGATCTGACCTTTCTCACCGGTTCGTACACCGCGCAAGCGGCCTTCGCGCGGCGACTGATCGCGACCGGCCTAGCGGGGAAGCTCGATGCCTACTCGGCGTGGAACACGACCGCAAATAGTGCCGGCATCGCGCTCGGCGAGATCGTGGCCACCGGAGTCGGCCGGCGCACGGGACGGTACGATCCGCTGGCGCATGCAGCGTTCATGCTCGACCGCTACATCGACGACTATCTTTATCACACACAAGTGCGTCCGCGCATCGATGCCGGGCTGGCGGCGAGAGGCATTATCGCCCACTGGTATTTGGCACCGCGCGTTTGGCATGCGACCGACGCGGCCGTTCGGGCTGCCATGCTGCCGATGGCCCGCGAACTGCTGCGTCGTATCTACCCGCAGTACCGCGCCGTTTCGCTCGACGTCCGGCTGCCGTGGCCGCGGACCTTCGAGATCGAGAGCGAAATCCAGCTGGCACAATGAGGATCCCGCTTTACCATCTCGACGCGTTCACGAGCCGTGCGTTCGGCGGAAACCCCGCCGCGGTCTGTCCGCTCGAACGGTGGCTCGACGATGCGACGCTGCTTGCGATCGCCGCCGAGAACGCGCTCCCCGCAACCGCATTCTTCGTGCGCGACGGCACAGCGTTTCGCCTCCGCTGGTTCGCGCCCACGACCGAGTTACAGCTGTGCGGACATGCAACGCTCGCTACCGGCTATGTCATCCTCAACGTCTTCGAACCCGCACGCGATCGCGCCGCCTTTACAACGCTCTCGGGTCCTCTCGAAGTGACGCGAGACGGCAAACGGCTCGCGCTCGATTTGCCGGCCCTCCCGGCGGGCACGGAACGCGATCCGACCATCGTCGCCGCCGCGATCGGCATCCGTCCTATCGAACTCTGGGAGGGGGATCGCGCGATGGCCGTATTGCAGGACGCCGTGCAAGTCCGCGAGCTGCGCCCTAACACCGAGCGGATTGCGGCTTTACCTTTTGCGAGCTTGATCGTGACCGCGCCGGGCTTTGAGGGCGACTCGGATTTCGTCTCGCGTTACTTTGCGCCGAAGTACGGCATCGCCGAAGATGCGGTCACCGGCTCGGCGCATTGCGTGCTCACGCCCTACTGGGCGGGTGTGCTCGAACGGCCAAACCTATTCGCGCGCCAGCTCTCGGCGCGAGGCGGCGAGCTCTGGGTCGAGGATCGCGGCGACCGCGTGCGCGTCAGTGGCGAGTGCGTCCCCGTCGCCGAAGGCGCGGTCACCCTCTAGTCGTTAACTTCGGCAGTGCCTGCTCGAGGTCGGCGATGAGGTCGGCGGTCGATTCGAGGCCGATGCTCAAGCGGACGAGGCGGTGATCGTAGACCTCACGGCCGGTGCCGTGCCGGAAATCGTACGCGACGATGAGGCTCGTCACGCCGCCCCAACTGTAGCCGATCTCGAAGAGCTGCAAGGCATCCACGAAGGCCAGGACTTGCTCGCGCGTCGGGCCGGGCCGCAGGACGATCGAAAAGACACCCGACGAACCGCGGAAATCGCGCTTCCAAAGCGCATGACCGGGACAGGAGGGTAGTGCGGGATGGAGCACGCGCTCGACTTCGGGACGATCCGCAAGCCAGCGCGCAATCGCGAGCGCGGAGTCTTCGATGAAACCGAGACGCACCGCGAGCGTCTGGAGGCCCCGTAATGCAAGGCTGCAGTCATCCGGTGATACGGCGCTGCCGAGCACGCGACGCGTCGGGCCCAGGCGCTCGTAGAGCGCATCGTCGCGAACCGTGACCGAACCGAGGAGCAAGTCGCTGTGGCCGCCGACGTATTTCGTGAGCGCCTGCATCGTCACGTCGACGCCGTGCGCGAATGCGTCGAAGAGCACGCCCGCCGACCAGGTGTTGTCGAGCGCGACGAGGACGTTACGCTCGTGCGCCGCCTGCGCGATCGCGGGAACGTCTTGGACTTCCATCGTAATCGACCCGGGGCTCTCGGTCCAAACCAGGCGCGTCTCCTCTTTGATGAGCTCGGCAATGCCGGCCCCGATCGTAGGATCGTAGAAGGTGGCCGTTACGCCGAAGCGCTTCAAGAGGCTCGTCGTGAGATCGCGGTTGGGCTTGTAAATGCTCGCGGGTATGAGCACGTGGTCCCCCGCCCCGAGAAACGCCAGATCGACCAGAGCGATTCCGGCCTGACCACCCGGCGTCAACAGCGTATGCGCCCCCGACTCGAGCTCGCAAATTCGCGCCGCAAGCTCGAGCGTCGTGGGTGTGCCGTAGAGACCGTACGTGTAGCCGGCGCGCGCCTGATCCCAACGATCGTTCACGCTCGACGCTGAGGGGAACAGCGTCGTCGACCCGCGGTAGACCGGCACTGCCAGCGAGCGATAGCCCTGTGGAATCTGCGCGTCGGAGTGAATCAGTTTGGTATGCCAGCTTTTGTTCATGAGGAACGCGTGCCTTCACAGCCGCTCTGCCGTAAGCCTTTTTCACCGCGACTGGGGAGTTTCGCACCCGTTGACGTACTGGCATCTGATGAACTGCTACTTCTTGCGGCACGGTATCGCGGCCGACGCGGGGCAGTGGGACGGCAAGGATTTTGACCGGCCGCTCACGCCGCAGGGGCGCGAGCGCATGGAGCGCGAGGCGCGGGCCATCGCCCAGCTGTCGCTCGAACTCGAGGTCATCATTACGAGCCCGGCCGTTCGCGCCAGACAGACGGCATCGATCGTTGCAGAACGGTTGAAGATGAACGACCGGCTCGTCGAAGACGAGCGCCTCGCCGACGGGTTCAATGCCGAAACCTTGCGCGGCATTCTGCGCGACCATGCCGGCGCCGAGTCGGTGCTGCTGGTCGGCCACGAGCCCACGATGAGCGCGACCATCGGACAGCTCATCGGCAGAGCCAGCATCGATCTGAAGAAGGGTGCGCTCGCGCGAGTCGAGCTTCCCGATCCGGCTGGATCCTCGGGGCGGCTTGTCTGGCTGGTTCCTCCGAAGATCTTGACCGCGGTGGAAAAGCGCTAGGAGCCTCGTGGCAATCCGGACCCATCGCTACGGGACGCGGGTCGAGTGGAGTGCGAACGGCGACGGCACGCAGGGTTACACCCGTTACTCTCGCAACCACGCGATCGCCGCCGCAGGGAAGCCCAAGATTTTAGGCTCGAGCGACCCATTGTTTCGCGGCGACGCCAGTCGTTACAACCCCGAGGAGCTGCTTGTCGCCAGCCTTTCCGCCTGCCATATGCTCTGGTACCTGCATCTGTGCGCTATGAACCGGATCACGGTCACCGCGTATTTGGACGAGGCCATGGGCACGATGGAGGAGAGCGCAGATGGCGGCGGCCGCTTCGTGCGAGTGGTGCTTCGGCCGCAGGTAACGCTCGCGGCCGGTGATCGCGATCGCGCTCTCGCACTTCACGACGAGGCGCACCACCACTGTTTCATCGCGAACTCGGTCAACTTTCCCGTTGACGTCGTGCCCACAATCGTTGAGCCGTGACGGGCGCGCCGGTTAGGTCACGACGACGGGTAACCTTGTACGCAAGAGAAGCTCGCGTCGCTGACCATCGGTTGCATGGTGTAGGATTTCTTGCCGAACGTATCGTTCGCGAAGCCGTGGCCCGCGCAAGGGTCGGCAATCTCGCCGTTGACGCCCCACCACGCCGTGAACGATTTCGGGTCGGTGATTCCTTCGCCGTACTCATGGCCGGCGTAGATCGTCATGCCTTCGTCGCCTCCGCTCTCGTCGGCGGGCGGCGTGATTGCATTAGCGAAGCACTCCGCTCCGGCATCGGGCATATACGGCAAGTTGGCATACGGGACGAGGTTCTTTTTCTGCTGAGTATAGCTGTGGTACGAGCAAAAGTGCGTGCCAAAACCAACTTCGCTCCGGCCGTGCGGGGTCATCACGACGTAGAGCCCATTTGGATCGTAGCCAAAGTGCGCAACACCGCGCAAAGCCTCCGCAGCGACTTGGGGATCCGTCGGTGTCTTCGGAACGGCCGATTCATCGTTCCAGCTGCCACCGTACTGATTCGCGGGATTCGTAATGTAGGTGGTCTTGCCGCCGGACTTTTCGTAGTATTGGGTTTCGATATTGTTGTGACTGCTGCCACCCATGTTCTTGGTGTAGGCTTCGAGCAGCCGTTGTAAGTGGTGGCGGTCGCCGTACGTCTTATAGCCCCAGAAAATGAGGTACATCTTGGGGTCGCTCAGCACGGGCCCGCCGTCGTAGGGTACGTCGGTGAAAACCTGCGGTGCGATACGCGCGAGGCGATCGCGGGTGAGCGCGTAATGCAGCGTGTGGCGAGGCGCCACGACATGGTTTGGTTGCGCGCCGCTCGGAAGGCCGGCCGCCGGGCCGCTAGCCGCGCAAGCCGATAGTGTCAGGAGGCTCGCGCAAACGAAGAGTGCGCGCCGATACTCGTCTGCCAAGACCATCGCGCGAGCTTCGACATCGGCTTTCTACAGCTCCTTGAGCATGAGGATTACGTCCCAAACCTCGCCGCTTTGACGCTTCGCGAATCCCGCGATACGCATTCGTTCGGTGAATTCGGCCCGCTTGAGGTCGAGCGCGCTTTCCAAATCCGAAGCTTGCATGCGACAAATCCGCGGCGCTTGCATTGATAAATATGGTGGAGCTGTCGGGGTGCTGCCCCCCGAGTCCAAGAAGCCTAACCGGCGCGTTCTCCAGGCTCAGCCTCGAATTTTTCTTACTCGAACGGACGCCTCGAAGCCGGGCTTGCCGTTCGCCGCAGATTCTAGATCTCGCGCGCGCGCCGAATCAGTCACGCGCACCAGCCCGAGTTGATGACCGGAGAGCAGAGTGGTTCGGGCCGACTCTCTGCGTCCGGTGACTAGCCTAGATTAGGCAGCCAGTGCGTATTCGTGGTTGGCAGATATTGCCGTTGCGATCGTTTTAGGAGGGCTCGCAGCTCCGCCTGCTGACACCGGTCACGGAGTTCCTGTCGAACCTATTTCAGCCCCATGACCGACCCTTCGACAAGCTCAGGGTGACAAAATAATAACACGGACGCCGGCGCCCCGGATTCGCGGAGGCCGGCGCTCGGTTCCTTGGTTGCTGTGGTTAGGCGGCCGTGGCCTGCCCCTCGGGCTTAAAGATCATAGTGATCAGGGTTCCGACGATCATGATGACCACTGCGCCGATGAAGGCCGAAAGCCACGTGCCCCTGACGTGAGGCGCGAAATGTACCGTGATGGCGAGCAGAATCCAGTTGATGACGATTTGGAAGAGCCCGTGCGTCAGCCAGGTGATCGGCGCGCTGATCAGCCGCAGGATTGGCCCGATCAGCGCGTTCACAATCCCGAAGATGACGGCAAGCCAGAAAATCGTCCAGAAACCGTAGGCGCCGAGACCCGTCGCTCCCGCGTCGTTATGGAAGCCCGGCACAAACGAGATGACCAGCCAGAGGATGATGGCATTAACGATGAAGCGGATCAGCAGATGCATGTTACTCTCCTAGTGCAGCCTTGACGCGCGACGCCAGCTCCGGCGTCATGCCCTTAACGGCAACGATCTCGTCGAGACTCGCCCTCTTGATCGCTGCAACTGACCCGAAGGCCGCTAGCATTCGCTTCTTGCGAACCG
>JASHPI010000230.1 GCA_030038215.1 Vulcanimicrobiota bacterium
TTGCCGCCGCGCGTGCACATTACCGTCACGCCGCTGCTCGGCGCGATCATTGCTCTCATTTGGCTGCTGCTCGCCGCTTACGCGCTCGCGCGCCTGATCATCGGGTTGAGGCGGCTCGAACAGCTCAAACGGGACGCGTTGCCGCTGCCGGTCGAGTATCGGGATGCGATGGCGCAGTGGGCGCGAGCCAATAAAGGCGGCCGCGACGTGCGCCTGTGCGTCAGCGACGAGACCGACGTCCCAGTCGCGGTCGGCCTTTTCGACGCAATGATCCTGATCCCGCGTTCGCTGCTCGAAAGCCTCTCGCAGGCCGAGGTCGATCAGATCAGCCTGCACGAGCTGGCCCACCTGCGCCGCGCGGACGATTGGACCAACAGCCTGCAGCGCGTCATCATCGCGCTGTTGGGGTGGAATCCGGCCGCGCAGTTCATCGGCCAACAGCTCGATCTCGAGCGCGAAGTCGCTTGCGACGATTGGGTGCTCTCCTTCGGCGGCGCGGTCCGTCCCTACGCGCTCTGTCTCACGAAGATGGCCGAAACCTCATCCTGGCCGCGCCAGCCGATGGCGGCACCCGGCGTCTTTGCGACCCGCAAGCATATCTCGCTGCGTATCGAACGCCTGCTGCGCGCCGGACGCAACGTCGCGACGAGCTTGTCGCTCGGTCCGGCCGCGGCTGCAATCGTGGTGGTCGGGGCGCTCTCGCTGGCAATTGCGGCCATCGCGCCTTCGGTCGCGATGCCGGTCGTCACGAGCATATCCAGCACGCCGGTCGCGCCGCGCTCTGAGGCTGCGGCGAATCCGCACACCGCCGCCCGGGCGGCGTCTACGGCAAAAGAGACGATCCGTTACGTGCGCGTTGCGGTCGTACCGAGCGCTGCGGCCGCGCCCAGCCCTCCGGGAGCACCGCAGGTCGTGGCGGCGCAGGCTTCGCCGACGGCGCGTCCGAGCGCGTCGCCCAACGTCGTGCACGTTCCCGGCACGCACGTTCACGTGCCCGCGCAAACGATTCACGTGCCCGCCGTCGACGTCAACGTTCCCGGCTATAGCTACTCGGTGCCGACGCCGAAGGTCGACGTCTCGGGCGTACTCGAGGGCGTGAACAAGAGCCTCGGCGACGTCGTGACAAAGAGCATGAACGCCGCGAATCACGCCGCAGCCGTCGCGCAGAGCTGGCAACAGAACGGTGAGCGGGCGTGCTCGGATTGTAACTTTAGCGGCGTGAACTGGGCGGGACGAGACTTGCACGGCGTCACCTACAGCGACGTCAACCTCAGCCGGGCCAATCTGGCCGGAACGAACTTCTCCGGCGGTGCGTTCGAGAGCGTCAACTTCAACCGTGCAAACCTTCAGGGTGCTTCCTTTGCCAACGCCAAGTTGACCGACTGCAACTTCACGCGCGCCAATCTCGAAGGCGTGAACTTCAACGGAGCGACGCTGACCGATTGCCAGTTCAACAGCGCGAACCTCGCTTCGGCACAGTTTGCGGGCGCGACGCTGGAGAACTGCGAGTTCGCCGGCTCCGATCTCGCGAACGTCGACTTTTCGAAAGCGCGGCTGATCGATACCGATCTGCCGGAACGACGAGGCGCACCGCCCCCGGCGGCACCGGCCCCGCCCCGCTAGCCTAACGCGCGCGCGGTAGCGCGCACCCGACATCTCGTTTGATGCCTCGCGCATGAGGCTTGGTTTCGCACGCCTTGCGGGCCAGAGAAAGTGAGAAAAATCGTGATGAAATGCGCGCTCGTTGCCCTCTCACTGACGTTGATCGCGGCCGGTCCGTCTATGCCGGCGAACTGCATCGGCTGCTCGTTCGCCGGGCGAGACCTCCGCGGCGCGGATCTCTCCGGCGTCAAGTACGTGGGCGTCGATTTTGCCGGCGCGGACTTGCACGATGCCGGATTCCGCGGCGCGGAACTCGCCGGCGCCGATTTCAAAGGAGCGGACTTGCGCGGCGCCGACTTCACGAAGGCCAGGCTTGCCGGCGTAAACTTCCGCCACGTGCGCATCGATGGGGCGCGTTTTGCCGATGCGAAGCTGGTCGGGATCGACTGGCGAGGCACGCTCGATCGCGCGACCGATGCGGACGTGCGGGCGATCCTGCACGACTGCGCCGCTTGCGAGCTCCAGGGCGCGGTCATCGAAGGGCGCGATCTCTCCGGCATCGCGATCGCCGGGTCGGATTTGCAGGACGCGCGAGCGCGACGCGTGCGGCTAGTTTCCGCCGATCTCGAGGGAGTGGATTTCGGCGGCGCGGATTTACGCGGCGCCGACCTGCGCGGCGCAAAGCTTTGCTCCGATGATGTGCAGGCGCGCTTCGGGGTCGAAAGCGGCGGTCCGGTTCGTTACGCTGCCGACGTCGTTTGCGCTGATTTTCGAGGCGCGGATCTGCACGGCGCCGACTTACGCAGCGCGCTCGTCTGCAAAGGCGACACGGAGCTGCGCAGATGTCAGCCGGTCGACGCTGCGACGCTGCGTTATGGTTCCAACTCCAAACTGGACGGCGCGATTCTTCCATGACCCGAGCCGGCTCGCTGCTCGCCGGCGCCGTCGCATTCGCGGCGATAACCGGGAACGCGCTCGCCTATCCCCAGCTCACGGTGCCGCAGGCCGCGCCGTCGCTACAAGCGAGCACCACCGCTGCCTCTTGGAGTCAAAGTGCAACGGCTCGGCTCACATGGGATGTCGGGCACGCTCGCCCATCACGCGATGCGACCACGGTGCAGGTGACCACGGACGGAAAGTTTCTCTATCTGCGGTTCGATGCACAACAGCGCGAGCCGCTTATGGCAGCGCAGCACAGCGACGATACCGTTGCCGGAGGCAGTAACATCAACGGCGGCATTGCGTGGACCGACGACGCCGTTTGGGTAGATCTTTGGCCGACCGGACCGGCGGGCTTTCAATACCAGTTCGAGTCGAATCCCAACGGCGCTCATAACGAAGCGTCGACCGAGAACACGGCGTTTGCGCCGGCCTGGGTGTCGCGCGGTGCGACGACTGCCGACGGCTACGTGGTGACGATGGCCGTTCCGCTCGCGGTGATTCACGGCGCTCACCCCGGAACGTGGCGAGTGCAGTTCGTCCGCTACGTGCGCTCGACCGGGGAGCTGGACGTCTGGTCGTACGACGACGCGCAGACCAATCCGGACGATCCCGCTCGTGCGGGGAAAGTTACCATTTCGCTGGTGGCTAAACCGCCGCTCCCAAAACCCCGCGTCGGCACGTACGCGCTCGGTGAGATCGCAAGCGCCCCCGCCGGCGGAAGTACTTCGCGAGTCGGCATGGATTTTTCTATCCCAGTCGCGCAAACGGCGGCGATCTTCGGCACGCTTCATCCCGACTACTCGAACGTCGAGATCGATCAACAATCGATCTCGCCGACGGTGTACCCCCGCGTCTACTCGGAAGTGCGCCCCTTTTTTACGCAGGCTGCCCCGTACTACAACGACTTCAACTGCGACGTGTGCAATGGTTTTAGGACGATACTCTATACGCCGGCGATTCCTACGCCGGCGCAAGGCTACGCGTTCGAGGGGAGACAGGGGTCGTTCGGATTGGCCGCTTATGATGCGATCGGCGACGGCCGCAACGACGCCGCGACGGCGCTCGACTACACGTCCGACGACAATCACTGGAACGCCTCGCTGCAGCAGGTGAACGCCGATATACCCGGTGTTGTCGATGTTGCCGATGAGGCGGGCGTGAGTTGGTTTAATGGAAAGTATCTCTCGGCATACGCTAATTACGCGACCGACCGGGGAACGAACGTGCCAAATCCCGGTCAGGGCAATTGGCTCGACGCGGGAGGCGGCTTTACAAGTCAGCAGTATGCGTTGTTCGGATCGTTCCGCGAGGTCGGCACCGAGTTTAATCCAGTCGACGGCTTCGATTCTCACGCCGGCATCATGGGCTACGGGCTCTACGGAGCGCGGGTTTGGACGTTTTCGCCGAAAGATTTCTTATCGTCGGTCGGGGTGTCGGGATTTCTCGACCGCTACCAAGGGCCGGCGTACGGGCAGGCACAGAGCGACAATCAAGTGCTGCTGGATTGTCTAACCAAGAATACTATCGACGTTCAGCTCTTTTCGGGATCCGACTACTGGCGGTTCGGCTCTGAGCTGACGCCGATTTCGCAGAACGCCGGCTTCAGCATCACGTACCATAGCGGCATGCAAAACAACCTAAACAACTTTCCAACGCATGGGTCCTCCGCCACGCCGACGTCGATTCAGTGGTACACCGGCAACTACGGTCTCGGCGGCCGCCTCGACACGTGGTTGCGCTATTCGACGATTCGTGTGGGGAATCGCGGTTCGCTGACGCTCACCCTCGACGATACGGCGCAGTATTTCCATGCCGCATCTCCCAACATTCAGTGGTTCGAGGAGATCGCGTACGCCTACCAAATTGGGCCGAACTCATCGTTTGCGATCGGTGTGCGCCGGGTGACCGGCTACCCGCCGCAGCCGAACGGCGGTGGCGACTGCGCGGGCGCTTGTTCAAACATTTCCGTCGCGTACCACCTGCGCCTGCGCAACAGCGAGGTCTACATCGCCTACGGCGACCCGAATACGCTTATCACAGTCCCTCAAACGATTTTCAAAATGATTTTTTACGCAGGCGGCGCCAAAGGAACGTGAAAGGGAAAGAGATGCGCTTTGCTATCCTTGCGGCCCTCACGCTTGGCCTCTATCCCATTGCGACCTCCGCGGCGACCGTGCAGCCCGAAGATCTGTTCAAGCTGACGTTTCTGAGCGACGCGCTGATTTCGCCGGACGGCAGCCACGTGCTGGTGGAAGCAGCGCGTTTGGATGGGCCGAAGAATACGTACGACCGCACGATCGAGCTGATCGACGTCTCGACCGGACAGCTGACCCATAACGTCACCAAGCACGTGGGCGACGGCGACTACGACTGGATGCCCGACGGCAAGAGCTTCGTTTTCGTGCGCACGGCCGGCAAGCAGAAGCCGCAGCTCTACCGCTACACGCTGGCGACCGGCAACGCCCAGCAGCTGACGCACATCGCACAGGGGGTATCCGCGCCCGCGGTCTCGCACGCCGGCGACCGTATCGCGCTGACCGTGACCGACACCGATCCCGCCCACGATGCCTACATCGACTTTCAACAGGCCGGCTTCACGCCCAAGAGCTCTCAACAAAAAAGCGACATCCGCGTCATCGACCAGCTCTTCTTCGAGACGAATGGACAGGGCTACACCTACCAGGATCATCAGCACATTTGGACGGTCGACGCCGGCGGGGGCCACGCCAAGCAGCTGACCTCCGGCAGCTACTCCGAGAACTTCGTCGCTTGGTCGCCCGACGATTCGTCGATTCTCTTCAATTCCTTACGATACGAAAGCGTCGACAGCGGGCCGAGCGACGTCTACCTGATTCCCTCGGCCGGCGGGCCCATGCGAAAGCTCGCCTCCGCGCTGCCCGCGAACGTCGCGCTCTTCTTCGGCCGCGACGGGAGCCGCGTTTATTATTTGACCGGCGACGTCAAGGATTCGGCCGAGCTGCCCGCACTGGTCGAGGCGCGCAGCGACGGCGCCGACGCGCGCATCATCACCCCCCACGACACCACTTCATGGGGCGATTCGCTCTTAGCCGATATGAAGGAAGGCGGCGGCTTTTGCGCAGCGCCTTTGCCGTCCGGGAATCGGGCCGTGCTCAACGTCGACGGTCCCGGCTACTCAAACCTGCGCACCCTGGATCTTGCCAATGGAGCGTTTCGCGATCTCACGCCGCCGGCCGGCGAGGCTTGGTCGTGTTCGGTCACGCGTGACGGCACGCGGGTCGCGTATCTGTACAGCGACTTCACGCATCCTGCCGACGTCTATGTCACGAGCGCAAACGGCGGCACGCCGCGCCGGCTCACGCAAGTCAACGATGCATACCTCGCGTCGGTAACGCTCTCGACGCCGCGTGAGTTTACGGTCCAGGATCCGGCCGGCCGAACCGTGCAGGCTTGGTTCATGCCGGCGATCGGCGCTCCCGGCACGAAGCATGCCACGCTGCTCGACATCCATGGCGGACCGGAGACACAGTTCGGCGACACGTTCTTCGATGAGTTTCAACTCTATACGTCGTTAGGCTACAACGTCGTCTTTTCAGATCCGGCCGGCAGCACCGGACACGGCTACGCCTTCGAAGAGGCGCTCGAAGGTAACTATGGCGAGGCGATGTTTGCCGACGTGCAAGCCGTCATGGATGCCGCGGTGCGCCGGCCGGACGTCGACGCGTCGCGCTTAGCCGTCTTGGGCGGCTCGTATGGCGGATACGCTACGCTTTGGGTGATCTCGCACACCGATCGCTACAAGACCGCCGTCGCCGAACGGGTCGTGAGCAACCTTGAGAGCGAGAATTTGGCGGCCGATTTTGCGGGAAAGAACGGTTTGGGCGGCGGCGACTACACTTGGGGCGATCCATGGGATCCGGCCAGCAGCGACTATGCCAAATTTTCCCCCTTGACATACGTCGCCAACGTTCACACGCCGCTTCTGATTCTGCACGCCGAGAACGACACACGGGCGCCAATCGACCAGACGCTGCAAGAGTTTACCTCGCTGAAAATTCTCGGCCGAACGGTCGAGTACGTGGCCGTGCCCAACGAAGACCACGACCTGTCGCGTACCGGCTCGCCAATTCATCGGGTTGAGCGGCTGCACCTGATCGTAGCTTGGCTTAAGAAGTACCTCGGCCAATGAGGCGCTCGCCTACGCACCGGGGGAAGCGCCTCAAGCAGGTTCCTTCCGCCGCTAAGGTAGTAACAAGGAAGCGATGGTGCGAGCTCTCTGCGCGGTAGCTGCCGCGCTCGTTGCAACGGCTCCCGCGCTCGCGGCGACGCCCACCCCGCCGCCGACGATTTACCGCGTCATTTCGCGGCCGCTTTGTAGCGAACTGCATCAGCATATTGCGCCGGCGATTGGGATGATGCTGCAGAACGATGCGACGATCAAGAAGAGTCCCGACCTTTTCAGCCAGTTCAACGCTTCGGCGCTCTACGGGCAGGACGCGGGAACGGCCGGCATCAGCAGCAACGGAACGCAGGGCGGAGGCGAGACCTCGGGCGACGCCGCCGCTGGTACGCTCAACTCCTCGCAAAACATCGCGCTGCTCGGAATGGAGAATCTCATCCGGCCGATCGCCAACAACATCATCGCCATCGAAACGTTGCTGGACACGCCGGCGCTGCTGCAAGGCACGGGCCAACCCGACGACGACAAGCAGCTTCAGGTGATTCGCGAGCAACTGCTCAAAGCGCTGGCAACCCAGAACGCTTCGCTCGACATCATCAGCGGTTTCGTCGACACCCAGCAGATGGCCGATCTGCAACATGCCGGCGAAGAGTACATCAGCAACATCGCCCAGCCCGATGTCAAGACTGGGGGCGGAACCCCTGCGCCGGACCCGCTGACGACCAATCCGAACTATGCCGGACTTCCGCCCAACCCGTACGACATCGATTTGGCGAACGTCCCGGGGCTCACGCTCGGCTACAATCCCGTGACGCGCTTGCTTGATGCATTACATTGGACGATGAGTCAGACCGCGGATCGCGAGAACGCGGCCGCCAAAGCCGTCCTTGCGAGCGCAGCCGTCTGCCGCAACGTTCAGCTCGTCTCACCGTCACCGGCACCCTAGCTCGCCTAGCGCGGCCAGGAGCGCGAGGCGCGATGAACGCTAAGCGAACTCCTCCGGCGAGGCTGCCAGCTTGATGGTCACGACCGCGCCGCCATCCTCGCCGTTGGCGAGATGCAGGCTTCCGCGGTTGGCTTCGACGATCGTGCGAGCGATCGCGAGACCCAATCCTGTCCTGCCGCGCGGATGCGCGGAGTCTCCGCGCCAGAAACGTTCCGTCGCGTGCGCAAGCGCTTCCGCCGTGAAGCCCGGACCGTCATCGGCGACTTGCAGCCATACGGCCTCGTCGTCACCGGTCGCGCGTAGTCTCAACACGCCGTCGTTGCGGCCGTAAGCAATCGCGTTATGAACGACTGCAAGCAGCGCGCGCTCGAGCGTGTCGAGGTTACCTTGGGCCACGACGACATCGGTGGCCTCGACGCGAACCTCCATCCCACGCGTTGCAGCGGCCGGCCGCACGCGCTCGCTTAGGCGTCGCATCAGTTCGCCGGCATCAACTGGCTGTTGCTGGCGCGCATCGACTTCGGCGCGAGCGGCAGCCAACAGCTCGTCGACCAGCTCTTCCAATCGCACCGCTTCGCGCGCGATCGACATCAATGCTTCCCGATACTCGACGTTGGTGCGCTGGCGGCGCAGCGCAAGATCGGTCTCCGAGCGAAGCACCGCGAGGGGAGCGCGCAGCTCATGCGACGCATCGGTGACGAAACGGCGCTCGCGTCCAAAGGCTGCTTGCAGACGATCGAGCATTCGATCGAAGGATGCGCAGAGCCGCCCGAGCTCGTCGTTGCCGTCGGCGTTCAGGCGCCCTGAGAGATCGCGACCCTCGATGCGTTCGGCTAACGAGGCGATTCGCGCCAGCGGCGCGAGGACGCGCGCTGCGACTCGGCGCGAAATCATCGCGCCAAGCGCGATCAAAAGCGTGCCAATGCCGACCGAGATCAGCGCTGTGTCACGATCGAAATCGCCGATCCACACGTCGGATTGCCAGACCGTGACCGAGCCATAGATGTAGCCCTCCCGCGCGACTGGGACGGTGATCGTGCGCAACTCGTGCGATTGCGCTGAGGCGGAGAGTGCATCGCCGGCGATCTGGCGACCGTCGAGGTCGTACACCGCGAAAGGGATTTCCGCGTGAAGTCCCGCCAGCGATCGCAGATCGCCGGCGTCGACGCTGACGCGACCCCGGTGCACGTCAACCGTTGTCGCGATAGTCTGCGCGGCTGACCTGAGACGCGCGTCTAGGCCCGAGCGCAGGGCGCGATCGACGGCGGCGATCGAGAGTGTCGCGAAGAGCGCGACCGTCGCCGCAATGATGGCCACCACCGTGATCGTGAAGCGCGTTCGGACGCTCATTCGTTCCTTTAGTTCCCTAAGCGGTAGCCGAGGCCGCGCAGGGTGTGGAGCAGCTGCGGCTCGCCGTCGGCGGTCAGCTTTTGGCGCAGACGCCGCGCGTACACGTCGAGTACGTTGGAAATATAGTTGCTTTCACGATTCCAGAGATGGTCCTCGAGTGCCCGGCGCGTCACCACGTGGCCGGCATTGCGCATCAGCGCTTCGAGGAAGAGCGCCTCTTTGGCGGTGAGCTGCAGGTCGCGTTGGCCGCGGTACGCTTGGCGCGTCGCCGAGTCGAAAACCAAATCCCCGAATTCCAGCACGGCGTCGGTCCAATTCGGCGGACGACGTGCCAGCGATCGAAGCCGCGCTTCGAGCTCGTCAAATGCAAACGGCTTACGCAGGTAGTCGTCAGCGCCGGCGTCGAGTCCGGTGACGACGTCGCTCGATGAGTCGCGGGCGGTGAGGATGAGTACCGGAACCCGATCACCATGCGCGCGCAAACCGCGGAGAATGGAAAGACCGTCTTCTCCCGGGAGGTTGAGATCGAGCACGATCGCATTGTAGCGCGCGCCGCCCAAGTACTCACCGCATTCGCGCCCGTCCGCGAGCGCATCGACCACGTGACCGTCCTCGCTCAACCCCCGCCGCAGCAGCGCGCGCAGAGGCTCGTCGTCCTCAATAACGAGAATTCGCATCCACCCAGCTGTGTGGAGATCTCACTAGCTCCACTTTAGGCGTTGTACCCAGTCGCCTCTTGCGTCGGCCCAGACGACCCAGATGTCGCTCGTACGCTCGTCGATCCCGACCGTGTGAATTCCGCGATGCCCGGTATCGATCCGGCCCACGACCTGCGGCGCGACGCCGTTGCGCACGGCGATGACCGTTACGACGCCGCGTCCAGCGCAAACGAGGAGATCGCCTTTCGAGCCGGTGTTGCACTGATCGATATGCAGTTGAACCTGCACGTCCCCGACGTGCGTACCGTCGGGGGTGTAGGCCGAAAGGACGCCGTTCTCGCCACCGACGATCACCTGATTCGCCGCTCTTGAGAAAACGAGCGGATGGTTGTCCTGCAGCTCCGGCGTCTTCACGACCTTGACGACCTTCAGCGTCGCTGGATCGACGATTGCGAAGCCGCCGCCGTTCGCGAGATTCTGGTAGAGGATGCCCGTCTTCGGATCGACGTCGGGCGACTCAAGATCGTCGGCGGGCATGGTGATCGTGCCGATCATCTTCATCGTCGCGCCGTCGATTACGTAGACCGAACCGCCGCCGTCTTGGTCGGCATAGACGCGCCGGCGTTGCGGATCGTACGCGATCGCGTCGATGTTGCCGGGCACGTCTACGCTGGCGAGCACCTTCATCGCCACCGGGTCGACTTTCGAGAGGGTATTATCGGTTCCGTCTCCGGTAAAGACGTCCCCGGTCGACGGGTCGACTTTGACGCCGTGCATCGGTCCGACGTCGACCTGTCCCTCGACGTGCCCGCTCCTCGAGTCGACGATCAGCAACCGGTCACTTTTCGAATGGGCGGCGTAGACGCGATGGTCGAGCTCGTCGACAGTGACGTAGTCGAATCCGCTGAAGATCGGAACCGGCTGCGGGGGTGCGACAATGGCGATCGGCAATGGTTCTCTCCTTAGTCTCCCGGTCCAAGATGTTGCTGCACGCGCGCGATGAAGCCGGCTACTGGCGCGATCCCGAGCGAGCGGCAGTCCATCGCGGGCGTGGTAGCGGCCGGACGCGCCGGGTAGAACGCCCCGAGCAGGTTGGTAATCGCACACATCATTCTATATCGCCTAAATGAACTGACCATGAAGCAATAGTGTTCATCTTTTAGTACCGATCATCACGTGTCCCGCGAAGGGGAACTACTAGGGAGCCTTCTTCAGATGCCCACTCGATAATAGTGCCTTAGTGCTGGCTTAAGACTGCCCAGCTATCGTGGGTTATACGCATTACTGTGCTTCGAAGAGGTGAAAGGTGCAATTTGAGCTCGACGCTCCCGCCAACGACATCATTGCGATGAATCTTACGATCGCGGCGGTCGATCGGTGGCTGGAGAATTCGCCGGAGAATCAAAGCGGCCAAGCGGTTGGGAGTGAGATTGGCGCAATCTACCGGGCGATTCACACGGTCGTTGACGAAGTTTCTCCCGAACAGCCCGACGACGAAGACGACGACGACGAAGAGGAAGACGACGAAACGCTGGTCGGGGTCGTCCGCGGCCGCGCCGGATAACGAGCGTTCTCGACGCGCTGGCGCAGCAGGCGCGCCAGCGCGCCGGGTTCGGCCAAGAACGCGTCGTGGCCGTGCTCGCTGTCCAGTTCGAGATAGCGCGCATCGAGGTTTCGCTCGGCGAAGCGCTCCGCGGCGGCACGAACGTCTTCGGGCCGGAAGAGCCAGTCGCTGGTAATTCCGACGAAAGTCAACTTCGGCGCGACAGGCGACGGACGCCAACGCTCAGCGCGGACGTCGAAGGAGTCCATCGCGTGCGTCAAGGTCACGTAGCTGGCGGCGGCCATGCGCGCTTCGAAGAGATCGGCTTGGTGGTCGAGATAACCCTCGACGTCGAAGTACGGCTTGCCGCCTCGATCGGCGCGCCGGTCGTGGCGCCGGCGCAAGAGCGATTCGCTCTTGTAGGTGAGCATCGCGATTTTGCGCGCCAGGCGTAAGCCGCGCACCGGATCGAGTTCGAGCGCCTCGCGTTGAACGGCATTGAGCGCGATACCCATCGCGCTGTGATGGTCGTGCGCGCCGATCATGACGGCGTGCGCCACGCGTTCGGGCGCGTCCAGGGCCCATTGCAGCGCCTGCATGCCGCCGAGCGAGCCTCCGACGATGCAGTCGAGCCGTTCGATGCCCAGCCGATCGAGGGCATGCCTCTGCGCGCATACCAGGTCGCGCACGGTGACGCGCGGGAAGCGCTTGCCGTATGGCGCGCCGTCGGGTGCGATTGAGGTGGGGCCGGTGGAGCCGTAACATCCACCCAACGCATTGATGCCGATGACCGTCCACTCGCGCGCATCGAAGAGCCCACCCTCGCCGACGATCGCCGGCCACCACTCGGCGACGCGGCCTGAACCAGTGAGCGCGTGCGCGACGAGAACCGTTCGGCCCTCGCGTCCAGATCCGTAGATCGTCACGCGCTGCTCGACGGCCGGAAGGCGTTCTCCCGAATCGAGCGTTAACGCACCGAGCGCAACCGTCTCTTCGAACACGTTTGCCTCAAGACCGCGGCATCGTTCCAAAGCGGATAGCCGGGGAGCTCCGAACTGCGATCCAACTCATTAAAGAAGGGCGCGACATCGATCGCCGGCTCGAGCAGTCCGATGCGTCCGCGCGGCGCGAGCTCGCCGCGTTCGCGAATCGCGCGCAGGACCGTCACGACATCGCCGAGGACGGCGGAGCCCGTCGCCGTGCCGCCCGCGCCGGCGCCACGCAACGCAAGCGTGCCGGCATCGCGCGCGACGACGCGCACGACGTTTTCGTTGCCGGCAGTCTGCGCGAACTCGTGATCGTGCGCTACGAGGACCGGGCCGACTTCCGCCATCAGGCCTTCGGCGGTCTTGATCGTTGCCGCGACGAGGCGAATACGTAATCCCAGCAATCGCGCGCGTGCGATTTCAGCCTGCGTTACCTGCGCGATGCCCTTTCTGCGCACGCGGGGCGAGATGACCGCCAAGCCGAAGGCCAACTGTGCGATTAATGCCAGCTTGTGCGCGGCGTCGATGCCGTCGACGTCGTTTGATGGATCGGACTCGGCGTAGCCTTGACGTTGCGCCTCGGTCAGCGCCTCGGCGTAGCTCGTCCCGTGCTCCATTGCCGAAAGGATCGACGTGCAGGTTCCGTTGATGACGCCCGCCACCGCGTAGATGTCGTCGCCGGCGAGCGCCTCGCCCAGCGTGCGCACGACGGGGATCGCGCCCGCGACCGCACCCTCGAAGCGCAGCATCGCGCGGCGCGACGCCGCCAGTGCTTGCAGACGGGGTCCCTGCGTCGCGAGCAGGTCCTTATTGGCGGTGATGACGTGTCGCCCGCGTTCGAGCGCGCGTTCGACGAGCTCGGCGGCGTCGGTGGTTCCGCCGATCAGCTCGATCACGAGATCGACGTGTTCGTCCTCGATGAGGGCGCGCGCGTCGCGTGTGAAGAGCCCCGCATCAATTGAGTCGGGGCGGCTCTTGTGCGGGTCGCGGATCGCAACCGCGCGCAGTTCGTAGCGAACGCCGCTGCGGCGTTCGATGGTATCGCGTTGCCGTTGCAGGGCCTCGGCGACGCTCGCACCGACGGTTCCACAACCGAGCAATCCGACTCCAACGGTCAGTTTCAACGTTCCCGGCCTCCTGGTGAGATGGGAAAGCGAGGAAAGTACGAACGATAGCACGCGCGCCCATACGCGTCAAGCAATGACGGTAGCGTCGCCCTCCAACGCAGCGGCGATCGCGCGCGGCTTTGCACCCGCGATATAGGCCGCCTTTGCGCCGTGCTCGACCGCACTCGACGCGGCGAGCAGCTTCGGCTTCATCTTTTCACCGCAGGCTGGGCCCCGCGCAAAGCGCAGCGCGTCGCGCGGTGTGAAGCGATCGATCGCCGAGTCTGGATCGGTGGCGTCACCCAGGACGCGCGGTACGTTGGTGAGCGCCACGAAGGCGTCGGCGGCCAAGGCTGCCGCGATGGCGCCGGCGGCGAGATCGGCGTTGACGTTGTAGGCCTGCAAGCCCCCGGGCTCGACCGCCAGCGGCGCAACGACCGGCAGGAAGCCTGCGTTTAGAAGCGTCTCGATCAGGCGCAGGTCGACCGTTTCGACTCGGCCGACGTATCCGAGATCGGCGCCGTTGGGCCCGCGTTCGCGCTGCGCGAGCAAAACTGGGCCGTCCTGACCGCTGATTCCGACCGCCGACACGCCCAGGGCCACGCACGCGCGGACCAGGCGCTTGTTGAGCGTGCCGCAGAGGACCGCTTCGGTCACGCCCAACGTCGTGGCGTCGGTAACGCGCAAGCCCTCGAGGCGGCGCGTTGGAATCCCCCGCTGCGCGAGCTCGGCATCGATCTCCGGACCCCCCCCGTGCACGAGCACCGCCCGCATTCCGCCTTTCCAGAGCTGCGCGAGCTCGGCAAGCACCGGGTCCGGCTGGCCCGCCGCGGGCATAGCATTGCCCCCGTACTTCAGGACCAGCATGCGACAGATGGCCGACGGGCTTGCATATTCATTCACCATATGCATAAATATACAGAAGATGTACCTGGTCGCACCAGCCCCCGCGCGTCAGGCCGGCCTCTTGGGGCGGCACTTCCTGAAAGTCAGCGACTTTTCTTCCGGCGAGCTGGCCGCCGTGCTGCGCTTGGCGCGCTTTCTGAAGGCTCGCCCCAGCGCCGAGCAGCGGGCGCTGTTGCGCGGCCGCACGGTGGCGTTGCTCTTCGAGAAACCCAGTCTGCGGACGCGCGTTTCGTTCGAGGTTGCTGCTGCGCAGCTCGGCGCCGAGACGCTCTTCGCACACGGTTCGGAGTTCATGGTCGGCGCGCGCGAGAGTCCGGAAGACGCCGCACGCGTGCTGTCGCGGTACGTCGACGCGGTCGTCGTACGCACGCACGAGCACGAGCCGCTGGAGCGCTTCGCAGCCGCAGCCACCGTCCCGGTTCTTAACGGACTCTCCGCGCAAGCCCATCCCTGTCAGGCGTTGGCCGATGTGTTGACCGTGGCTGAACGCTTCGGCGAGATCGCGGGCCTGCGCATCGCCTATCTTGGCGACGCGCGCAACAACGTCGCGGCGTCGCTCGCGGAAGCTGCGGTGATGTTGGGTGCCACCGTCCACTTCGGCTGTCCGCCTTCGCACCGTCCCTCTGAGAGCTTTCTCGAACAGCTGACGCATTTGGGGCGGGTGTCCGACGGCAGCGCGCGGGCGTTCTCGAATCCGGTTCGCGCCGTGCGCGGCGTGGATGCCGTCTACACCGACGTGTGGACATCGATGGGAGAGGAGCGCTACCGGGAGCTCAACGAGGCGTTGTTGCGTCCTTACGCGGTGACCGAAGAGCTGATGGCTTACGCCGCGCCGCATGCAATCTTTCTCCACTGTTTGCCGGCACATCGCGGCGAGGAAGTCTCCGCCGACGTCATCGACTCGCCGCGCAGCGCCGTCTTCGATCAGGCCGAGAATCGCATGCACGCGCAAAAAGCGCTGCTTGTTTCGTTGCTGACCGAATGCAAAGGATTTCCCGTATGAAGGATCGCCGTCAACGCGCTATCTTGACGCTGGTCGCGACGCGTCCGGTGCACTCGCAAGAGGAGCTGGTCGCGCTTTTGCAACGCCAAGGCTTCGACGTCACCCAGGCGACGGTTTCACGCGACGTGAGAGAGCTTGGACTCGCTAAAGTGCCCATCAAGCTGGATCGCGGCGACGAGATCTTCAAGTACGTCGTCCCGAGCGCAGCGGCGAACTATGCCAGCCGTCTCCATCGCTCGATGGCCGAGCTGGTCACGACGATCGACGGCAGCGCAAATCTGATCGTCATGCATACGCCGCCCGGCAGCGCGATGATGGTCGCGTCGTCGATCGACGAGGCGGCGTGGCCCGAGGTTCTCGGCACGATCGGTGGGGACGACACGATCCTGGTTATCGTGCGCGCGCCCGGCGAGATGCCGTATGTGATGCAGCGCTTTCTCGACTTGAAGGGCGCCGGCGCGGCATGAGGATCGTCCTGGCGTACTCGGGAGGACTCGACACGTCGGTCTTGCTCAAGCGGCTGATTCTCGAAGGTCACGAGGTCGTCGCAATGACCCTCGACTTGGGTGAGAGCGATGCGATGGCCGGTGACGGCGCGCGCGCCGTGCTGGAAGCGGTGCGCGCCAAGGCGCTGGCGCTGGGCGCCTACGATGCGGTGCTCATCGATGCGCGCGACCGCTTCGTCAATGAGTACGCGTTCGCGGCGCTGCGCGCGAATGCGCTCTATCAAGGTGTTTATCCCCTTTCGGCGGCGCTCTCGCGTCCGCTCATCGCCGACCTGCTCGTGAAGACTGCCCACGAGCATGGCGCAACGGTCGTGGCGCACGGCTGCACGGGCAAGGGAAACGATCAAGTGCGCATGGAGGTAGCAGTGCGCGCTCTCGATCCCGAGCTCGTCTGCCGTGCGCCGCTGCGCGAGAGTCCACTCTCCCGTCCGGATGCGATCGCCTTTGCCCGCGAGCATGGCGTGCCCGTCCCGCACACCACCGAGAAGCCCTATTCGATCGACGCTAACCTCTGGGGCCGCTCGATCGAAGCCGGCGTGCTCGAAGATCCATGGTGCGCGCCGCCGGAGGATGCGTTCGCCTGGACTGTCGCGATCGCGGGCCGGCCGGCGTTGCCCGAAGAGATCGTGATCGCCTTCGACGCGGATGAGCCGGCCACGGCCGGAGCGCGGGGCGTCGCTCTCGTGGCCGCGCTCAACGCGCTCGCGGGCAAGCACGGCGTTGGCCGGATCGATCTCATCGAGGATCGCGTCGTCGGTCTCAAGTCGCGCGAAGTTTACGAGTGTCCGGCGGCGATCGTGCTGATCACGGCGCGCCGCGCGCTCGAGCGCCTCGTACTGACGCGCGATGAACTGCGCTTCAAGGCCCTGGCCGATCAGCGCTACGCCGAACTCATCTATGACGGGCTCTGGATGCAGCCGCTGCGCGGCGGTCTCGAGGCTTTCAACGCCAGCTTCGCGCCGCGGATGTCCGGCGAGGTGCGCGTGCGCCTTCACCAAGGCAGCGCGGTCGTCACGGGGTCGCGTTCCCCACACTCGCTTTACCAGCAGCGCTTGGCGACGTATGGCGCGGAGGATGCATTCGATCACGGCGCGGCGGCCGGTTTCATCGCACTGCATGGCCTCCCGCTCGAAGCCTGCGCGCGCGCCGCTGCCGAGCGCGTTTCGGCATAGGTGGCTTCTTAAGTGCCGGTCTTGCAGTGGGGCGGACGCTTTACCGGCGTCCCGGATGGTGAGCTCTTGGCGTTCGGTTCTTCGCTGGAGGAGGATCTCGTGCTCGCGCCGTTCGATGTGGCGTGTTCGTTCGCGCACGTCGAGACGCTGCTCGGCGGTGGTATCATCACGAGCGCGCAGGCGACGGCACTGACCGCTGCCCTGCGCTTAGTCGATGAAGAGATTGCAAACGGAAGCTTTGCTGCATTCGCGCGCCGGCGCCGCGCTGAAGACGTTCATGGAGCGATCGACGCGCGCGTTCGCGAGCTGGCCGGCGCGGCCGGCCAGAGCCTGCACGCCGGGCGCAGCCGCAACGACCAAGTTGCGACCACGCTGCTCCTCTACGCGCGCGATCGAGCGTTGCGCGGCGCGCGACGCTCGCGCGACATCGCGGCAACGCTGGTTGCGCGGGCGCGCCAGGAGCTCGACGCCGGAACGCTGCTGGCAGGCTGCACGCATCGTCAGCCAGCGCAGCCGGTCCTGTTGGCGTTTGTGCTCGCGGCCTGGAGCGAGCCGTTCCTGCGTTCGACCCATCGGTTCGCGGCGGTCACGCAGACGGCGTCAACCGCGTGCCCGCTGGGGAGCGGAGCGCTCGCCGGCTCGACGTTGCCGCTCGATCGTGAACGCGCGGCACGGGTTCTAGGCTTTACCGGCCCGTCGCGCAACGCGTTGGATGCAATCGGAAGCCGCGATGCTGCGCTCGATCTCGCGCATGGCTGCGTGCGCGTCGTGATCGACGCATCGCGTATTGCCGAAGAGCTGATCGCGTGGTCCGCGCCGGCCTACGGCTACATTTGCCTCGACGATGGAGCCGCGACGGGATCGAGCCTGATGCCACAGAAACGCAATCCGGATCCGTTGGAGCTGGTACGCGCACATGC
>JASHPI010000231.1 GCA_030038215.1 Vulcanimicrobiota bacterium
CAGCGGTCCGCCAAGCGCCCCATCGCGCCGCCGAGCGCATCAATCTCGCGGACCAGTTGTCCCTTCGCACTCCCGCCGATCGACGGGTTGCAGGGAAGCGTGCAGATTTTCGCCTCGTCGCCGGTGAGCAGGAGCGTGGGGACGCCCAAGCGTGCCGAGGCGAGCGCAGCTTCGACGCCGGCGTGACCGCCGCCGACGACGATGACGCCGGCGTCGTTCCTGCGCATGAAGTCCCGGCTAGGTCGTCGTCGCGGGCGCCGGCGGCGGTGGTTGGATGTGCGCGCGCAGCCGGAACGAGAAGGCGATCATGATGATCCCGAAGATGATCGCGTACGTCCCGATCAGCCAAATCAATGCCAGCGCTCCGATCAATGGAAAGATGACCATGAGAACGCCGAAGGCGATTGACGCGATGCCTCCCAAGATGAGCCAGAATTCGTTCGCAATCGCTTTGCGCAGCTGTATTGCCGCAACGATTTCGAAGATTCCGGTGACGAACGCCCAGGCTGCGATCGTCAGATAGAGCGCGAGCAGCGTAATCCGGATATCGTAGAACGTAATCGCTGCAATGACGATACCGACGATGCCTTCGATCAGGAACGGCCACCACCGTTCACCTGCCTCGGCCGCGCGCACCGTCGCGATGATCGCGAAGATGCCGTCGACAAAGGCGTAGGCGCCGAACAGAATTCCGATTGCGAGAATCGTAGCGCCGGGCCATATGAACGCGAGGATGCCGAAGATGATCGCGACGATGCCGCGGATCAGCAACGCCCACCAATTGCGTGCGATGACGTTGACGACGCCGCTCAAACCGGGAACGCTAGTCGTAGTCACGATCGTTGCTCCTTACTGCGAACGTGCCGGAAAGACTTTTCCGTTGCTCAGGACGACGCGGTTTACTTGACACGCGGTCGGGTTCGGACCGTTCCAAGGTTGACCGGTGAGGGCGTTCGTGAGGTTGTGGTTGATCTGCGAGCCGCGCGTAAACGTGCCGCGGTCGATCATGATGAACGCGTGTCCGCCGTAACGCACGAGAAAATCAATTTCGGTGGCCGCCGCCTCGTGTTTGTTGAAGTAGACGATATTGATGCCGTTCGTGAGTCCGCTCCCATTTGAGTTGACGACGCAGGTCACGATCGTCACGCCGTATCTCGAGCCGACGTGTTGCGCCGAGACCGGCGCGGCCGCGGCCCAGAGCAGCGCGGTTGCCAAGAGAATGCGCTTCATGTGAATCCCCCTTTTACTTGCCGATGCAGAAGCGGGCAAAGACCCCAGCGACAATCTCTTCGGCGCCCACCTGCTCGCTTACATGCCCAAGCGCGGAAAATGCGCGCTGGAGCTCGCCGGTGATGAAGTCGGGTGGATCGCCGACCTCGAGCGTACGCAACGCCCGCGCGAGCGCGTCGAGCGCCTCGCGGGCGGCGTCGAGCTCGCGCAACGACGCTAGGTGGGGACGCTCCAAATCGAAGCGTTCGCCGCCCCATCCAAGGCGCGCGATGCGCCGGCGCAGCCGGTGCAGCGTTTGCGTGTCCCGCACGCTGCCCGCGATCGCGTCCGGGTCATCGAGCTCGCGGCCGGCGACCTGACCCAGGTCGGCCTTGTTGAGAAAGAGGACGCGCTCGCGATCGCGCGTTTGGGCGAGCACGCTCTTCGCTTCGGCCGAGAGCGGCTGCGAGCCGTCAATCATCACCAGCGCGATCCGCGCCGCGCTCAGCGCGCGCTGCGTTCGCGCGATGCCGTCGGCTTCGACGCGATCGGCATGCGCCCGAATGCCGGCCGTATCGACCAGGCGAATCGGCACCCCGTCGATCGCGATGCTCTCCTCGATCGTGTCGCGGGTCGTCCCCGGGATCTCCGAAACGATGGCGCGCTCCTCGCCCAGCAACGCGTTGAGCAACGAGGATTTCCCGGCGTTGGGCGGCCCGACGATCGCGACCTGAAGGCCCTCGCGCACCAGCCGTCCGTGCTCGCCGTCGCGGAGCAGCCGCTCGAGATGCGCGGCCAACGGGGTCAGCGCCGCTTTCAGGCAGGTAGGGTCGGGCGCAGGCACCTCTTCGGGGAAGTCGATGGCGCCCGCTAGCTCTTCGAGCAAGCAGGTAAGCGAGGCGCGGAGCCGGCGTACCTCGTTGGCAAGGCCGCCGCCGAGATTCGCCAGGGCGGCGCGTGCAGCCGAGCGCGTCTCGGCCGCAATGACGTCGGCGACCGCCGCGGCGGCATGCAGATCCATCTTTCCGTTGAGAAAGGCGCGACGCGTGAACTCGCCCGGCTCGGCCAGCCGCGCGCCGCACGCGAGGAGCGCGCGAACGATCTCGCGCGCGACGACCGGCGAGCCGTGGATTTGCAGTTCCAGCATCGCCTCTCCGGTGTAGCTGCGCGGCGGCGGAAACGCAATCGCCAAGCCGCGGTCGAGCGTCCGGCCATCCTCGTCGACGATCGTCGCGTAGGTCGCGACGCGTGGTTGCAACGGCCTTTTGGAGCGCACCAAACGTGCCGTCAAATGCGGCACGCCGTCACCGCTGACGCGCACGATCGCGACGGCTCCTCTTCCGGGCGGCGTCGCAATCGCCGCGATGGTATCGTCGAGTCTCAGCTACTTCGGCGAAATTACAACCCGGCGTTCGGGCTCTTCGCCCTCCGACTCGGTGCTCACGAGGGGTGAATCGGCCAATGCCAGATGGATGATCTTGCGCTCCGACGGCAACATCGGCTCGAGCTTCTGTGGTTTGCCTTCGCGCACGCAGCGTTCGAGCGTCGCCAAGGCAAGATTCTTGAGCTGGTCGGCTCGGGCAGCGCGATAGCCTTCGGCGTCGATCGTGTAGTAACGGCGATTGTTGCGCACGCCGGCGTTGAAGATGTTGTTGAAGACGAGGTTGAGCGCCTCGAGCGTGTTGCCGTGGCGGCCGATCAGCATGCCGAGCTGCGGGCCGGTGATTTCGAGATACTCGCCCTCGCTGCGTGGGACGTACTCGATCTCGACCGCGCTCATGCCCATCCGTTCCAACAACTCGCGCAGCAGGTCGCGGGCCGGCTTCGCCTCTTCAGGGAGCTCGGTCCGCACGCGCCGCTCGGTGGTGTGGCGCGTGCCGGCGCGCCGCCGTGGCCGATTCCCATCGCCCCCGCGTCCGCCGCCTCCACCGGCCTTGCCGGGAATCGCGCGATCGCGGATGTTGGCCGGTTGTTCTTCAAACTCGAAATCGTCTTCGTAGAGCATCGAAAATTGCTATTTCCTATTCTTTCGTTTCGATCGTGCCGAGCGCGGCCGGTTCGATTTGGCCGCGCCGTTGGCGCTGACGGGAGCGTTGGCCGCGGTCGTCTTAGCCGGCGCGGCACCGTCCCCGACGTCTTCGGTGATGAGGTGCTGGGTGTCGATCAGGGCCAACGGCTGATGGTAGCGCCGGAGCAGATAAAACTGCTGCCCCATCAGGAAGATGTTGTAGGCAAACCAATAGAGCACCATCGCCGAGGGCCAGCCGTACCGCAGCCCCAAGAAGCCCAGCATGACCGGCGATATCACGGCCATCATGCGCTGGGTTTGTGCTTGCTGCGGATCCGTTGCCGGCATGCTCGTATAGCGTACGCTCAAGTACATCGAGAAAGCGTAAAGCAATATCAGGATGATGTCGGGCGATGCCAGACTCACACCGAAAACCGGCCTATCGAAGAGGCACAACCCCGTGCAGTGTTCGACTACCGCCGACGCCGCGTGTACGCCGGCCGAAGGTACCGCTACCAGTGTGGCGTGCAGATGCGAGAAAGCGCTGCCGATCCACAGCCAGGTCTGATTGGCAAACTTGTCTCTCTCGTTCATCACCACGTAGTAGACGCTGATGATGATCGGATACTGAACCAGCATCGGCCAGCAGCCGGCCAACGGATTGACCTTGTTGGCCTTGTAGAGCTCCATCGTCTCCTGCTGGAGCTTTTGCTTATCGTCCTTGTAACGGGTTTGCAGGCGCTTGATCTGCGGCGCGATCTTCTGCATGTTGAGCATGGCTTTGAACTGCGCCGTGTTCAAAGGCCAAAACAGCAGGCGAATGAGCGCCGCTAAGATGACCAGGCTCCAACCCAGGTTGTGGATCGGCTTGTCGATATTCTGGACGACGTCCCAGAGGATGTTGACGATCGGATCGAGCCACGAGGTCGCGAGAAGCAGATGCATGCTTTACCTCGGCCCTTTCGGAACGAAATCGACGCCGCCGGGATTCCACGGATGACAGCGTGCCAGGCGCGCAACGGCGAGCCAGGTGCCGCTCAGCGCTCCATGCTCGCGAATCGCGACCAGCGCATATTGCGAACAGCTTGGATAGAAGCGGCACGCCGGCGGCAGCAGCGGCGAGATGCAGAGTTGATAGAGCCGAATGAGACCGACCAGAACGAAGCGCACGAGACTAGTGACCCGTAACGCCAGGATATGTAGTGCCGTCATGGGCACCACGGGTGCGATTGGCGAGGCGCGAGGAGGGAGCATAGTCGTAGCTCTGTGACTGACGAGCAACGAAGCCAGCGTGCCCGCGCTGCCCATGACCCGAAGGGC